>JBJXEK010000180.1:0-12403 GCA_046155055.1 Novosphingobium sp.
TGCGCGCGTTCCCGGCCCTCCCCCGCCTGCGCCTCTCCTCGCTCGACGGGATCGAGATCGATGAGCTGCTGTTCGAACTCATCACCGGCGAGGCGCGGGTGATGCCGCATGTCCACCTTTCGCTGCAATCGGGCGACGACATGATCCTCAAGCGCATGAAGCGCCGCCACAGCCGCGAGCAGGCCGTGGCGCTGGTGGAGCGCCTGCGCGCCGCGCGGCCGCAGATCGCGATCGGCGCGGACCTCATCGCAGGCTTCCCCACCGAAGACGGCGCGATGCATGCGGCCAATGTCTCCATCGTGCGCGAATGCGGCATCGTCCACGGCCATGTGTTCCCCTACTCGCCCCGCCCCGGCACGCCTGCCGCGCGTATGCCCCAAGTGCCGCCGCCGCTGGTGCGCGAGCGCGCCGCTGAAGTGCGCGCTGCCGTCGCTGCGACACGCGCCGCATGGCTGCAGGGCCTGATCGGAACCCCGCGCGAAGTGCTTGCCGAACGCGACGGGACCGGCCATTCGCCAGAGTTCGCCGCTTACCGGCTGCCCCCCGGCAAATCGTCCGGGCAGCTTGTCACGATAACCCCGACCCGAATCCGCGAAGGCCTGCTGGAATGACCCCCGAAGACAGCGCATCCACCGAAGCAGGCTGGACCGATGATTCAGGTTGGACTGGCCGCCTCCTCGGCGGGCTGCGCAAGACCTCCGAACGCCTGACAGAGAACCTCGCCGGCATCACTGGCGCGGCGCGGCTGACCGACGCGCAGCTCGACGATCTCGAGGATGCGCTGATCCTTTCCGATCTCGGCCCGCGCGCGGCGGCCCGTATCCGCGAGAAGCTGGCGGCGGGGCGCTTCGACAAGGGCCTGGACGAGGCCGCGCTGGCCCAAGCCGTCGCCGCCGAAATCGCCGCAATCCTGCGTCCAGTGGCCAAGCCGCTGGAAATCGTAGCTTTCCCGCGGCCGCAAGTGATCCTTGTGATCGGGGTCAACGGATCGGGCAAGACCACCACGATCGCCAAGCTGGCGCACTTGTTTCAGGAGCAGGACTATTCGGTGATGCTGGCGGCGGGTGACACCTTCCGCGCCGCCGCTATCGGCCAGCTCAAGGTCTGGGCGGACAGGCTGGGCATCGAGATCGTGACAGGCCCAGAGGGCGGTGATCCCGCCTCGATCGTGTTCGACGCGGTGAAAGCCGCGACAGACAAGGGAATCGACACCTTGATCGTCGACACCGCCGGGCGGCTGCAGAACAAGCGCGAACTGATGGATGAACTTGCGAAGGTTCGCCGCGTGCTGGGCCGGCTGAACCCTGAAGCGCCGCACGATGTGGTGCTGGTGCTCGATGCCACAAACGGGCAGAACGCCTTGCAGCAGATCGAGACATTCAAGGAAGTTGCAGGGGTGACGGGCCTGATCATGACCAAGCTGGATGGCACCGCGCGCGGCGGTGTGCTCGTCGCGGCGGCGGAGCAATGTGGCCTGCCGATCCATGCGATCGGGGTGGGCGAGAAAATCGACGATCTGAGGCCGTTCGATCCCGATCTCGTGGCCAAGGTGATCGCGGGAGTGGTGCGGTGAGCGAAGTGAAGCCCAAACCAAAGTCTTCGTGGGTCAATCTGGCGGTCGATTATGGGCCGCTGCTCGTGTTCTTCCTCGCTTATCGGTACTTCAACCCCAAGGACACTGGCGGGCAGGGCATCGGCGCCGTTGTAGCGGTGACCAAGAGCACCGTGGTCTTCATGATCGCCACCGTTGCTGCGCTGGTGATCTCGAAATGGCGGCTGGGCCATATCTCGCCGATGCTATGGCTTTCGACGATCCTGATCATCGGCTTCGGCTCGCTGACGGTGTTCCTCGGCGATCCGGTGTGGATCCAGATCAAGCCAACCGCGATCTACCTGCTGTTTGCCGCAGTGCTGTTCGGCGGTCTCCTCCGCGGCAAGGCCATGCTGCGGCTGCTGCTGCAAAGCGCGTTCGACGGGCTCTCCGAAGAAGGCTGGCTGAAGCTGTCGCGCAATTGGGCGTGGTTCTTCCTGTTCCTTGCGGGGCTCAATGAAGTGCTGCGCCACATGCTCTCGTTCGACACGTGGCTGCTCGCCAAGCTGTGGGGGGTGACCGGGCTCTCGTTCCTGTTCACCTTCACCCAGATTCCGATGCTGCTGCGCCACGGGCTAGGCGAGGCGAGCGAGGCCGAGGTGGAGCAGAACCCGCCGGCGGGGTAATCCCGCCCCATCGCCCTAAAATGCAATGACAAATGGGGCGCAATGCCTAATATGCACGCCAAAGGTCTGGCGGTGCGGCCGGCCTGACACCAAGACGACACACTCCTCGGGGGAAAACAAAAAATGGCAAAGTTCTTTGGAAATCTGCACCTTGTGCTCAGCGTCGGCTTTGCCGCCGCGCTCATCCTGATGTTCAGCTTCCACTCCAGCGTGCCCGTCACCAGCTACTCGGCGACACTGTGGCTGCACGTGTTCTTCGGCATCGTGTGGATCGGCCTGCTGTATTACCTGAACTTCGTCCAGGTGCCGACCATGCCCAAGATCCCCGCCGAGCAGAAGGGCGCGATCACCGGACATATCGCCCCCAAGGTGTTCTTCTTCTTCCGCTACGGCGCGCTGCTTACGCTGATCACTGGTCTCGTTGCCGCTGCGGTGGGCGGCTACGGCCATGAAGCGTTGACCCTCACCGGCGAAGGCAAGGTCAAGCTGATCGGTGTCGGTATGTGGCTTGGCATCATCATGGCGTTCAACGTGTGGTTCATCATCTGGCCCGCCCAGAAGAAGATCCTCGGCATCATCGAAGCCACTGCCGAGGAAAAGGCCGCCGCAGCCCCGCGCGCGCTGTTTGCCAGCCGCACCAACCTGCTGCTGTCGATCCCGATGCTTTATTGCATGGCCGGCGCAAACTTCGGCTGATAGCCGAACGCTTTCAGCGCGCAGAACGCGGCGCGGCGTCCCGGGTGGATGCCGCGCCGTTTGCGTTTGGGGAACTGTCGGTGCAGCGGCGCGTTAAACGCAGGAGTTCACACAACGGAGAACCCCCTATGATGCGTAAAATTCTGCTCACCGCCCTGATCGGCACTGCGGCGCTCGCCCTTGCCGCCTGTTCGGAAAAGACCCAGGATCATGCCGCCGACACCGCCTCCTCGGCAGGCGACGACATATCCGCAGCTGCGGCCGACGCCAGCGATGAGGCGAGCGAGAGTTCGGCTTCGATGAGCGCCGCAGCCAGCCGCGCCACCGACAAGATTGACGAAGCCGTCGAAGATGCAGGGACAGCCATAAACAAGGCCGGCGCGCGTGCCTCCACTGCAGCAGAAAAGCTCGGTCAGCGGGTCAAGGAAGGTGCAAACGAAGCGCGCGATTCGATGCGCGACAAGCCCTCGCCTTCACCAACGCCGCACTGAGTCCGAACCTACGCCGCACCTAGAACAGAGTCCGATCCGAATGCCTCGGCTCGTCTGCTCTAGGATTTCGTTTTACCGCGTTTCCCGGGTCAGCAGGTGATTCCACCTGCTTCAAAAACGCTCTATATCCGCATCTGGCTGCCCAGTTCGACCACGCGATTGGTGGGCAGGCGGAAGAAGCCCATCGCATCCGCCGCGTTGCGCAGCATCCACGCGAACAACTTCTCGCGCCATAGTGCCATGCCCGGCTTGTCGGCCGGGATCAGCGTCTGGCGTGAGAGAAAGAAGCTGGTTTGCATCATTTTGAACGGCGTGCCGCAGACGGTCACGGTGGCGAGCGCGGCGGGCACATCGGTCTCTTCAAGGAAACCGAAGCGCAAGGTAAGGCGATAGAAGCCCTGGCCGAAATCCTTCACACTCGCGCGATCGGCCGGCTCCACCATCGGCACGTCGGCAATCTGCACCGTCAGGATCACCACGCGTTCATGCAGCACCTTGTTGTGCTTGATGTTGTGGAGAAGAGCCGAAGGCACGCCCGCGGCGGTGGAGGCCATGAAGATCGCCGTTCCGGGCACGCGCGCTGCGCTGCTGTGCGCGGACTTGGTGAACACCTCCAGCGGCAGCGCACCTTCAGACATGTTCTGGCGCATCAGCGTGCGCCCGCGCGACCAAGTGGTGAGCAGCGTGAAAATCGCCAGTCCCATCAGTAGCGGCACCCAGCCGCCATCGGGGATCTTGGCAAGGTTCGCCCCGAGGTAGGTCACGTCGATCACGAAGAACAGGCCGAGCAGCGGAGCCGCGAAAATCGGCTTCCACTGCCACAGCTTGAACAGCACGACCGCAAGCAGCACGTTGTCGATCAGCATCGCCCCCGTCACCGCGATGCCATAGGCGGCGGTCAGGTTCTGCGAGCGTTCGAACACCAGCACGAGCAGGATCACCGCGATCATCAGCGCCCAGTTGATCGCGGGGATATAGATCTGCCCCGCCGAAGTGGAGGTGTGGCGGATCGTCATGCGCGGGATGAAGCCGAGCTGGATCGCCTGCTGCGTGACGAGGAACGCGCCCGAAATCACCGCCTTTGAAGCAATCACGGCAGCCATCGTGGCGATGATGAGCAGGGGCCACTCGAACCAGGGGGGCGCGAGGTGGTAGAACGGGCTGCCAATGGTTTCCGGGTGGCGCAGCAGCAGCGAGGCTTGCCCCAGATAATTGAGCACCAGCGCAGGCAGCACAAAGACCAGCCAAGAGACGCGGATCGGTGAGCGCCCGAACTGGCCCATGTCGGCATAAAGCGCTTCCGCGCCCGTCACCGCGAGCACGGCAGTGCCCATCGCCAGGAACCCGTGCCACGGATCGGCGGCGAACATCGCATAGGCACAGGCGGGCGAGAGCGCGCCGATGACCTGCGGAAAGGCCGCAATGCTGGCAATGCCGAGCGCCGAGATCGTCGCGAAATAGACCAGCATGATCGGGCCTGCCCAGCTGGCGGCCCAACTCGCCGTCGTGCCGGCAGCGCTGCTTTTGGTGACGAACAGGCCAATCAGAAGCAGCACGACCAGCGGCACCACCAACCGGTGCTGTGACGGATTGAAGACGGCAATCCCTTCGACAGCGCTCATCACCGAAACAGCCGGCGTGATCATCGAATCGCTATAGAACAACGCCGTGGCCAGCACGCCGAGCAGCACGATGCCCTTGCCCCAGCGCCGCCCGGAAGTGTGCTGGTTGATCAGTGCAAGCAGCGCAAGACTGCCGCCCGAGCCCTTGTTGTCGGCGCGCATGATCACGGTGACATACTTGAGCGTCACGATCAGCATCATCGACCAGAACATCAGGCTGACAATGCCATAGACGTGCAGCTGGTCGAGAGGAAGCGCATGGCGGCCCGCAAACGTATCGCGCAGCGCGTAGAGCGGGCTGGTGCCGATGTCGCCGAAGACCACGCCGATCGCGCCAACCGCAAGCGTCAGCGGCCCGGCATGGCGGGCTTGGGCAGAGCCCTTGACCCCGCGCAGCGACAGCGGGGGCGCCAGCGGCGCGTTCAAGGCACCTTTGGGCTCCGCTCCGGCATCCGGTGCAGCGTCAACCACGGCTTCGTTCATGGCAAGCAAGTCTCCGGGCCTTGGCCCAAACCCGCCGGAATTGTTGAAGAACGGCCCGGCTGGCGCGGCGCTTTAGCACCGCGCCCCGGGACCGGCAATGCCCCTCACAAGCGCTGCTTGCCGTGGCCGCGCGCGGCATGACTGATACCCGAGGCTGCGCCAATATCTGATTATATTTCAGAGACTTATGGAGTGTCTGACGCGGGCGGCGGCGTAAGCTGTTCAGCCCCGTCCGCCTCAGCGCCAGCCCCGCCCTGCCCTTGCGCCGCCAGCATCGAGTCAAGCCGTGCGAGCCGTGCCTCGAGATCGGCGCGATATGGCGCGTCCGGCGCGGAGTGCGCGAGCAGCTGCGCCCAGAGCGTCCGCGCCTCGGTCAGCCGCCCGGTCTGTGCCAGCGCCAGCCCCATGAAGAACGGCGGCCCCGGATGATCGGGAGCGATATCGGCGGCTTTCTGGAAGGCGTACTGCGCGGCAGGCGAGATAATCCCGTCGCTGTGGCCAACCAGCGCATTGCCCAGCGCGACCCACAGATCAGGATCGCGCGGTGTTTTGGCTATTGCGTTGCGCAGCACATCGGCTGCCGCGCCATACTGGCCCTGCCGGGTTAGCGCATCGGCCAGGATCAGCCAGGTCTGGCCCTTGCCAAACGCGCTGCCCATCTGCTGGCGTTCCTTGAGCAGCGCCTCGTCCGCGAGCTTGGCGGTCTCGGCCGCCGGGTGCGGCGCGCCGGCCTGCCCGGGATGGCCCTGCAGCGCATAGCCAGCGATGCCGAACAGCAAGGCCGCGCCGGTGATTTCCCACCCGCTGCGCGGCAGTTTCAGCACGAACGCCATGACGGCAAAGACGATTCCCGTGATGAGCAGGATCAGAATCCAGGTCATGCGCGCCCTCCCCGGCGGAACCGGCCGCGCAGCAGAATTGCCGCAACGGCGAGGATGAACAAGGGCGCCGCAAACAACGGCCAAGTGATCGGCGTCACTTGCGGGGTATAGCTCACATAATCGCCATAGCGCTCGATCAGCCATTGGCGGATCGCTTCGGGATCCTCACCCGCCGCGATGCGCGTGCGCACCTGATGGCGCATGTCGCCCGCCATCGGCGCATCCGAATCGGCGATCGACTGGCTTTGGCATTTGAGGCAACGCAAGGTTTCCATCAGCGCCTGTGCCTTGCGCTCCTGCGCTGGATCTGCGAGCTGCTGATAGGCATAGGGCGCGGGCGGCAGCAGGTCTTGCGCGGCCAAGGGCTGGATCAGAGCTACAAGAGCGAAGAGAGCGAGCATCCAGCCGCGCATCACTCAGCGTCCGCCAGCTTGCGCAGGATCAGCGGCATGTCTTCGGCGCGGATATCGCCGATATGCTGGTAGCGGATGATCCCCTTGCCATCGACCACGAATGTCTCGGGCACACCGGAAGAGCCGATGGCGAGTTGCACCTGGCTCAGATCATCCCGGCCGATCCGCGCGAAGGGATTGCCGTTCTGCGCGAGGAAGCGCCCCAGATCCTCCTTGCGATCGCGGATGGCGACACCGTCGATCTCGACGCCCTGCTTGGCGAGCGCCTCCAACTGCGGCGCTTCGACTGCGCAGGGCACGCACCAACTGGCGAAGACGTTGAGAAGGCGGGGTTTGCCCGCCTTGAACGTTGACGTGGCGAGGCCCGGGCGCTCGTCGGTCGCGGGCGGCAGATCGAATGCGGGCAGCGGCTTGCCGATAAAGGCGCTCGCCACTTCGCGGTCCGCGGGCCAGTAGAGCCCCACGATCACGAGCACCAGAAACGCGGCAAACAGGCCCAGCGGCAGCCAGCGTGCGAGGCCGGGCGCCTTGGTGTCGGTTGCAGTTTTGGCCTCTGCGCTCATCGGCCCTGCCTCGCTCTGCGGAAGGCGATCTTGTCGGTTGCGACCAGCCGCTTCACATCACGCGCCACGCGCCCCAGCAACGCCAGCAGGCCGCCCAGCCCGATCATAGCGCCGCCGTACCAGATCATCGGCACAAACGGCTTCCACCAGAAGCGCATCTGCCAGCGCCCGTCCTGCCCCTCTTCGCCGAGCACGGCGTAGAGCTGGCCGTTCCAGCGCGTTTTCAGAGCGCTTTCGGTGCGGTTGCCGGGCGGGTTGGTGAAAGTGCGCGCCTGCGGGCGCAGGATTGTAGGCTCACCGCCGGCGTAGCTCGCCGCGACGGTGGCCTCGAGCGCAGTCCAGTTCGGCCCGGCGATGGGGTCTATCGCGGAGAGTGTGATCTTGAACGGGCCGACCTGCTGGCTGTCGCCCGGGTTCATTGCGGCAAGCTTTTCGGTCGAAAACGCGCCTTCGCTCGCCATCCCGAACAGCGCGACAGCGATGCCGAAGTGCGCCACGACCATGCCGTAGACCGGCAGGGGCGTGCGGCGCAGATTGCGCCCGCGCAGCGGCATGAGCGCGGCGACCGCAAGGCCCGGCGCGATGGAGAGGCCCAGCGCGGGCAGCAAGTTGATCGGCGCAAACAGCAGCTCGACGACCAACAGGCTCGCCGCAGAGACCAGCGCAGGGATCGCGATGGGCCAGGTGATCCGCCCGGCGCTATCCTCGCGCCAGCGCAGCAGCGGGCCGACCGCCATCACGAGGAACATGGGGATCGCGAAGACCGACGACACCGGGTTGAAATAGGGCGGGCCGACCGAGACCTTCACGCCCATGGCTTCGGTCAGCAGCGGGTAGAGCGTGCCGATCAGCACGATGCCGAGAATGCCGCAGAGCATCACGTTATTGAACACCAGTGCCGATTCGCGGCTGAACACGGCAAAGCGCGAACCTTCGGTGACCGTGCCGGCCCGCAGCGCAAACAGCAGAAGCGCACCGCCGATATAGATCGCCAGCAAAGCCAGGATGAACGTGCCGCGCGTGGGATCGACCGCGAAGGCATGGACCGAGGTCAGGATGCCCGAGCGCACGAGGAACGTGCCGACCATCGACATCGAAAACGCAATCACGCCGAGCATCACCGTCCAGGTGCGCAGCGCATTGCGCGAGGCGAGCACGCTGCACGAATGGAGCAATGCGGTCGCGGCAAGCCACGGCATGAGCGATGCGTTTTCGACCGGGTCCCAGAACCACCAGCCGCCCCAGCCGAGCGTGTAGTACGCCCAGTAAGATCCTGCGGTGATGCCCAAGGTAAGGAAAATCCAAGCGCCCAGTACCCAAGGCCGCATCGCGCGCGCAAAGGCAGGGCCAACATCGCGGGTGACGAGCGCGCCAACAGCGAAACTGAAGGCAATCGAGAGCCCGACATAGCCGATGTAAAGCGTGGGCGGATGGAAGGCGAGGCCGATATCCTGCAACAGCGGATTGAGCCCAAGGCCTTCGGGCGCGGGTTCGGGCAGCCGCTCGAACGGATTCGAGGCGAGCAGCAGGAAGGCATAGAAGCCAAGGCTGACGAACGCCTGGCCCGCCAGCGTGGCGATCAGCGTTTCCTCTCTGAGCCGCTTTTCGATGAGCGCGACGAAGCCTCCCGCAAGGCTCATAATCGTCACCCACATCAGCATCGAGCCTTCGTGGTTGCCCCAGGTGCCCGCCAGCTTGAAGATGAACGGCTTGGCCGAATGGCTGTTTTCCGCGACCAGCTTGACCGAGAGATCGGTAGTGAGGAACAGCGAGATCAGTGAAGCGAAAGCACAAGCGACCAGTACGCCCTGCAACATCGCGACCGGGCGGACCACGCCCGCCAGCTGCGTTGTTGCCGGCCGCAGCGCGAGCGCGCCCGCAACCAGTTGCAGCACGGCGAGTGCCGCAGCCATCCACAGCATGGCAAGACCGAGTTCAGCGATCATTTCGTTTCTGCGATCACGGCCTTGGCCTCTGCGGTGGTCATGTTCTTCATTTCGCGCGGCACGTATTTCTCGTCATGCTTGGCCAGGAGATTGTCGGCGACGAACGTGGTGCCCGCCATGCGCCCTTCGGCGACGACGCCCGAGCCTTCGACAAACAGCTCCGGCGTGATTCCGGTAAAGCGCACAGGCACCTTGGCCTTGCCGTCGCCCACGAGGAAATTGATCGTCACTCCATCGGGCATCGTCTTGATCGAGCCGCGTTCGACCATCCCGCCAAGGCGGATCGCGCGGCCAGTCTCGGGGGGCTTGGCCACGAGTTCACTCGGCGCATAGAAATAGGCGGCCTGATTTTTCAGCGCATACGCCGCAAGCATCCCCGCGCCGATCAGCGCGACCAGCGCGAAGACGATGAGCACAAGGCGCTGGTGCTTGGCTTTGATCGCGGTGCTCATAGGTTTGGGTTCATTTCTCGCGTGACTTATCGCGCCGCGCTTCCGCGCGCATCATGGCCCAAAGGGTCCAGCTGACCAGCACCAACGTGCCCACCACGCCGATGACAAGCGCGGCGGCGACGAATTGCCATTGATCCAGTCGTTCGTGCATGGGTGCCTGTTTACGCCATCGCCTTGCGGCGCAAGCGCGCCTCGGTCTGGATATCGGCGAGCAGAGTGCGCATCCGCGCGATCACCACGCCGCCGAAGATCAGCGTGAAGCCTACGGCCGCGATCAGCAGCGGCCACAGGAACGTGCCGTCGATGGAGCTTTTGCCCGCCGTGATCGAAGGCGGCTGGTGCAGGCTGTTCCACCACACCACTGAACGGTTGATGATCGGGATGTTGACCGCGCCGACAAGGCCAAAAATCGCGGTGATCCGGCTCGCGCCCTCACCCGCCGCGGCATCTTTCTGCGCCGCGCCTGCCAGCGCGATGTAGCCGAAATAGAGGAACAGCAGGATCAGGAAGCTGGTTAGCCGCCCGTCCCACACCCACCAGGTGCCCCACGTGGGCCGCGCCCAGATCGAGCCGGTGGCCAGGCAGATCGCCGTGAACGCCGCGCCCGGCACCGCCGCCGCGCGCGCGGCGATGCCCGCGAGCGGATGGCGCCAGACGAGTTCAACCAGGCTGGCGATCGCGATGGTTGACCACCCCGCCATGCCGAGCCACGCCGAGGGCACATGAATGAACAGGATGCGCACCGTATCGCCCATCAGCCGGTCCGGCGGCACCATGAACAGACCCCACGCCAGCGCGCCGAACGCGAGGAACAACCCCGGTACCAGCATCAGCGGCATCAACCAGCGCGCCATGCGCAGGAACCGGGCAGGATTGGCAAAGCCATGCATAAACGGGTCGAGACATCCCTCAGCCCGGCAGCTCCAGCCACTCGGGGTAAGAGCACCTGTGCCACTGGATACCAAGCTGGGCAAGGGGTTAGCTGGGGCAGAAAGGGTAAGAAATGGGGCGACCAATGGGGCTCGAACCCACGACCTCCGGTACCACAAACCGGCGCTCTAACCAACTGAGCTATGATCGCCACACACAGCGCGCCGCCCGACAGCGCAGGCATCGCGGACGCGCGCTTTTGCAGAATGAGCGGGAAATGGGAAGCGGATTCTTTGCGGGGTGCAGCACCTCCCCCTGAATCCGAAAAGGAAACCCCGGCGAAAGCCATCCGCCGGGGTCTCATTCTGCAACCCAAAACCTAAATCAGAACTTCGCGCCGACCGAGACGGTGACCGTGGCGGGCGCGGCCCAGCCCTGGAAGAACACGGTGGGAAGCGACTGGGTGCGGTAGGCTTTGTTCGTCAGGTTCTTGCCGGCCACGCGCAGGAAGTAGCCCTTGTAGTTGAGCGTGGCCGAGGCATCGAGCAGGCCGTAGCTTGGTTGGATATCCTGGGCGGTGCCGAAGTTGCCGAGCGAGAAGCTGTCGATCCACGAGTAGCCGGCAGTCAGCGAGACCTTCGCATCGGGGTTCAGCTCGCGGACATAGCTGCCGCGCACGGTGAAGTTGTTGCTGGGCACGCGTTGCAGCGTGGTGCCGGTGAAATCGGCGATGGAACCCGGCGCGCCGGCCTGCGCGCCGGGGCCGATCGCAGCGGTCTGGCCGTTGACCTTGCCGTTCTTCACGTTGGCGTCCTGAATGCCGAGCGTGCCCGAAAGCGCGAGGCCCTGAAGCGCGGGGGTCATCTTCCCGAAGTTGAGATCGAGTTCGAACTCGAGACCCTTGATCTGGACCTTCGGATAGCTGACCACATACGTGTTGGTGCCGGGGCCGTAACCCGGTGTCACGACGACCTGCGACTGCTGGAAATTCGTGATGTCGTTTATGAAGCCGGCGGCGTTGAAAGTGACGGCGCGGTCGAAGAAGGTGGTCTTGATACCGCCTTCGTAGGTCGTGTTGGTTTCGGGCAGGAACGAGAGGAAGTTGTTGCCCGGGCAACCGGTGGCCGCGGCCGCGGCAATCGAGTCTTCGGATCCTGAGGAACCCGTACCGCAGTTGGTCTGGCTGGCCTGCTGCTCTGACAGCGTGCCGCGGATCGAGAAGCCGCCCGAGCGGAAGCCCTCCGAGCGGTTCACATAGAGCAGCACATCAGGGGCGGCCTGCCACTGGATGTTGAAGCGGGTGATCAGCTTCTGCCAGCTCTTGCGGTCGGTGATCGGACCCACAAGCGGAATCGTGCCGAGCAGGATGTAGCGCGTATCGAAACGCTTGGCCTCGAAGATGTTGCGCACGCCGCCCGAGATCTTGATCGTATCGGTCGGATTGAGGTCGATGTTGCCGAAGAACGACCAGCTGTGATCCTTCTCCGCCTGATATGCATCGATCACACTGTTGGTGTTCTGGTGCAGCGTGATCTTGTGATCATATTAGAACGCAACGACAAGGTAATCGATCAGGCCGTTTGCGGCCTTGCCCTGAAGGCGCAGTTCCTGGGTGAACTGCTTGTAGGTCTGATCACGGTTGGTGAGCAGCTTGCTGCCGGTGGCCGCCAGCAGCGGGTTGCCGACACTGGTGCATCCCGCCGCGCCGACGCAGGTGCCGTCAAAGTCCTGATTTACCGTGTCGCCGGACGACATGTACGACGTCTGCG
>JBJXEK010000181.1:0-6668 GCA_046155055.1 Novosphingobium sp.
CATATCCTGATCAACCACGCCAACTGGTCACGCCCCGGCATGGTCGAGCGCGGCGTGATGGCGGTGGATGTTTCCCCCGCTGGCGATTGGAGCGAAGTTCGCGTGTGGTATGCGCCGACCCGCTCGCTGGGCCTGCGCCCGAGCGCGGCCAAGGGTTTCATCTATCCCAATACCGTGACGGCAAAGGCCGAGACTGCCACCTCGGCTGGCTGATCCGATCGGACCTGCCTGATCGCGAGATTACCGCTCATGACCTCACAAAAACAGCATTACGACGACCTGCTGGCCGAGCATTATAGCTGGATGTTCGGCAAGCCCTTCTGGGATAGTGTGGCTGAGCAGGAAGCCCTGCTGCGCTCGCTGGGCATTGATGCGGTTGGGCGCTGCCTTGACCTTGGTAGCGGCACGGGTTTTCAGGCGCTTGCCCTGGCCCGGATGGGGGCGAGCGAGGTCCATGCGCTCGACACCAGCGCGCAGCTTCTGGCCGAACTTTCGGAGCATGCAGTGGGCTATCCCGTAACCACGCATCTGGCCGATATCACCGCGTTCGATCAAATCGTGGAAGGGCCGTTCGACACAGTCGTCTGCATGGGGGATACGCTGCCCCATCTCGAGAGCAAGGCGGATGTTGCCCACATGCTCATCGCTGCCTGCGCGGCGCTGAGCCCGCAAGGCCGCCTTGTCCTTTCATGGCGCGACATGGCGCGCGCCCCGGCCGGGCTCGACCGGTTCATCCCCGTGCGCACCGCCGACGAACGGGTCATGCTGTGCTTTCTCGAAGACCTCGGCGAGCGGATGCTGGTGCACGATCTGGTGTTCGACAAGGGCTCCGGCGAGTGGACCCTTGCCAAGAGCGCCTATCCCAAACTCAAGCTGCCCGAGCCCGAGATCGCGGCAATCCTGTCCGATCATGGCCTGGCAGTCGCCGACACGATCACGGTGCGCGGCATGATGGCCATGGTGGCAACGAAGTAGGGCGGCCCGGCGAGTGCTTACGACGCCTTGCGCAGCCGCGTGCCGCTTTCGTGCGGTGTTAGTAGCGCTCGCGCCTCTTGCGTCGGCAGCGCGCGCCAGAACAGGTAGCCTTGCACCAGTTCACAGCCCGCCGCCTGCACCAGCAGCCGCTGCACTTCGGTCTCGACGCCTTCGGCAACGACCTTCATGCGCAACGTCTTGCCCAGCGCCACGATCGCGCAAAGGATCGCGTGGGCATCGCGGTCCCGCTCGATGTTTTGCACGAACGAGCGGTCGATCTTGATACGGTCGAACTGGAACGAGCGCAGATACGACAGCGAGGAATAGCCGATCCCGAAATCATCGAGCGCGATGCGGATGCCCATCCGGTTCAGCTCGCGCAGCACCCGGATCACATGTGCGCTGCGATCAAGCATCACGCCTTCGGTCACTTCGAACACCAGCCGGTTCGGGTCCATCCCCGTTTCCTCGAGCAGGCTGGCCAGCAGGGGAATGAAATCGCCCGCCATGATCTGCAGCGGCGAGAGATTGACCGAGATATCGCAGCCGGGCCATGTGCGGCATTCGGTGAAGACATGGCGCAGCACCCACGTGCCGAGCGCGATCATCAGGCCGCCCTGTTCGGCGATCGGCACGAACAGATCTGGGCGGATCTCGCCGCGCTCCGGGTGGCTCCAGCGCAGTAGCGCCTCGAACCCCATGATTGCACCGGTGCCGGTATCGACCACCGGCTGATAAGCGATCGACAGCTCGCCGCGCGTGATCGCAAGGCGCAGCTCCATTTCCATCTCGCGGCGCAGCTTGATGCTGGCATCCATATCCGGCGTAAAGCGGCGATAGCGGCCGCGCCCACGCTGCTTTGCGCGGTAGAGCGCGATATCCGCGCGGCGCAGCAGCTCGCCCGGGTCCTCGCTCTGCTCTGGCCCCCAGCTGATCCCGCAGCTCACCGAAACCTCGAGCGTGTTGCCTGAAATGACGAAAGGCTTGCGCATCAGTGTGATGATCCGGGCGCCGAGCTGGTCAGCCGCCGCAGTGCCCTCATCGCTGCAATGGAGCAGCACGAACTCGTCGCCGCCAAAACGCGCGAGGAAATCGTCGCGCGGCAGCGCCTCACGCAGCCGGTGGGCAACCTGGCGGACGAGCTCATCGCCGACATGGTGGCCCATCGTGTCGTTTACCAGCTTGAAGCCGTCGATATCGATGTAGGCGACGAACAGGTTGCCGCTGGCACCGCCACTGATGAACCCGGCAATCAGCGTGCGCAGGCGCTGCATGTAATAGACCCGGTTGGGCAGGCCGGTCATCGCATCGTGCAGCGCATTGTGCTGGGCCTGCGCCTCGCTCGCCTTGAGTTCTTTCGCTGTCATCCGGATGCGCCGGACGATCACCGCACCGCCCGCCACCACGCCGAGGAAGAACAGGATGAACGCGGCCAGCACCGGCGCCGTGCGGCGCGCGATCTTGGGGCCCGGCACTTTGGCAGTCCATGAAATCCAGCCGATGCCGTCGCCAAACGCGGTTCTGAGCGGCACCGCATTGGCGGTCGATCCCTGCCGTTCGGCAGGCGCGAACGCGATATCGCTCAGCACGAGGTCTGCGCCCATTTTCTTCATCAGCGAGCCATCGAGATAGCGCACCGTCGCAACGTAGTTCGGTTCGCGCTTGAGCAGACTGTAGTCGTTGTCGGGCACTATCGAGACGACAGTGAGGAAGGCGGGGCGGCCGCGGCGCAGCATCGCGGTTGCCGCCCAGCGATTGAGCGGCTGACCGGACCCGGCCACCGGCCAGTCGATGTCAGCAAGTCGCTTCATGGCCGTCTGCCGCCCGCCGAGCGGCACAGTGTACCGGGCCCGCGCTATCAGGTCTTCGACATGCCAACGCACTTCCTGATAGCCCGCATCCCCGGTTGGTCGTCCAATGGCCCAGCCGTGGACCAGAGAGCCGTCCGGCCGGACCAGAAACGAGGCGTCGATCTCGAGGTTGTTCCACACGAAATCGCCGAGAAAGTGATCGGCCCAGGCCTCGTCGTCGGCCAGCACCGCATGGCGCATCGCATCATCCCAGGTGAGCTGCACCTTCTGCGCCGAGACGATCGAACTGCCGAGCTGATCGATGTAGCGCGTGACCAGAACGCGCTCGTCCTCACGCGCCAGCTCGTCGGCGATATGGGTGGATCGGGTGAAGGCGGCGACCAGCGCGGCCGAGAGCGCGATCAGCGCCAGAAACGTGGCAAGTGCGACCCAGCCCGTGCGCATACCGCGCATTGCTGGTCGCGCGCCGGAACCACGCCTGATCATGCCCATGCCCATCGCAGGACACTTAGGGCTATGTGGCAAAGAAACTGTTATCAACGCTTACGCAATCAGCGGATTAACGCAGCCAAAAAGGCGAAATTCAAGCAGATGCAGCAAGCCGGCACGGCTGGACCGGGGCAGGCGGCAACTGGTGGTCAAATCGGTTGCATTCGCGTACCGGACTTGCGACCACCTGCCTTGAAATCATCCACCGCGAAGCCTAATTGTTTGGCAACCTAACCATTCTGGGAGAATACCGATGCGCGAGCACCTTCAGCACTACATCAATGGCGCGTTCGTCGATAGCGAAGGCGGTATGCGCCATGAGGTCATCAACCCGGCAACCGAAGAAGCCTGCTCCGCGATCATGCTCGGCAGCCAGGCCGATGTGGACAAGGCCGTTGCCGCCGCCAAGGCTGCGTTCCCAGCCTTCGCCGCGACGACGGTGGCCGAACGCAAGGAACTGCTGACCCGCATCCTCGCCGAATACAAAAAGCGCATTCCGGATTTTGCCCAGGTTATCAGCGAGGAAATGGGCGCACCGATCAGCTTTGCCGGCACCGCACAGGTCGGCGCGGGCATTGGCTACATTCTCGGCACGCTCGAGGCGCTGGACGGGTTCGAATGGGAACACCCAGTCCCCGGCGCCAATGCACGCTTCGTGCACGAGCCCATCGGCGTGGTTGCGGCGATCACGCCGTGGAACTGGCCGCTCAACCAGATCTGCGCCAAAATCGCGCCCTGCATCGCGGCCGGCAACACTGTGGTGCTCAAGCCCTCTGAGGAATGCCCTTCGAACGCTGTGATCATTGCCGAAGTGATGCATGCCGCAGGCGTGCCCGCCGGCGTGTTCAACCTCGTGCAGGGTAACGGCCCCGGCGTCGGCGTGGCGCTGACCGTCCATCCGGATGTCGACATGGTGAGCTCCACCGGCTCGACCCGCGCGGGCATCCAGATCGCCAAGAACGCAGCCGATACAGTCAAGCGCGTCCATCAGGAACTGGGCGGCAAGTCGCCCAACCTCGTGCTGGAAGATGCAGACTTTGCCGCGACGCTGCCGGGCACGCTGCAGGGCGTGGTCGCCAACACCGGCCAGAGCTGCATCGCCCCCACCCGCCTGCTTGTGCCCATCTCGCGCAAGGCCGAGGCAGAGACGTTCGTGAAGAACTACTTCGCGGCGGTAAAGGTCGGAGATCCGGCCGAGGAAGGCATGCACATCGGCCCGGTGGTGAACAAGGCGCAGTGGACCAAGATCCAGTCGCTGATCGACACCTCGATCGCCGAGGGCGCGGAGCTGCTCGAGGGCGGTCCCGGCCTGCCCGACAACGTCAACCGCGGCTACTTCGTGCGTCCGACGGTATTCTCTGACGTTACGCCTGACATGACGATCTTCCGCGAGGAGACGTTCGGCCCCGTCGCCACCATCACGACCTACGACGGGATCGAGGACGGCATCGAGCTCGCCAACCGCACCGCCTACGGGCTTTCGGCGGTGGTTACCGGCGATCCCGAGACGGCCAAGGGCATCGTTGGCCGGCTGCGTGCGGGCCTCGTCGCGGTCAACCAGTGGGGCGGCGTCAAAGGCGGCGCGTTCGGCGGCTACAAGCAATCGGGTAACGGCCGCGAAGGCGGCGTCTACGGCCTCAAGGACTTCATGGAACTGAAGACCATAGCTGGCGCGTAAGCGGCTCTTTACGGCCTGAACCAAACGACCCCGCGCCACTCCGGTGGCGCGGGGTTCTGTTTATCAATAATCCTTGCTCGCCTTGAGGTTCAGGCTCTCGTCGCCGAGCGTGGACAGTGTACCGAGGAGGACCAGCCAGCGGGTTATGCGGAACTCAACCGACGTTGCGCTGTAACCACGTCCATCGGTAATCAGTTCGATAAAGATCCGGCGGCCGATGTACTTGCCCACCGCAACCGCCGTGCTGCGACCCAGCGCCGCATCGGCGCTGATGATGCGCAGCCGGTCCAGACCGATGGCGCTGCGCAGTTTATTGATCGGATCGAGCCCGCCGCCGCCGCGCAGGCTGGCCAGCGCGGCAGCAAGCTGCACCGCCTCGGGCGCGGAAATCTGCGTGATCGAGCTGCCGAACAGCATGCGGCTGAGCAATTCCTCTTCGGGCAGCGCCGGGACCGAGCTGAATGCAATCTGGGGCTTCAACGCCGATCCGCTGATCGCGATCTTGGCGCTGACCCCGTTGGCATCGCCTTCCGCCACGATATCGAGCCGGGGATCGACCGGGACTTCGCCGACAAATCGGATCTTGCCGCGCGTCAGATCAAAGCGCTTGCCGGCAAATTCGTAGCCGCCGCGCACGAGATCGGCCGACCCGAAGATCTGCGGATTGCTGGTATCGCCGCGCAGGCGGATATCCGCGCCCCATTCGCTGTCGAGCCCGAGGCCGCGCACGTCGATGCGATTGGCCCCGGCAGCATCGATCAGATAAGTCCAGGCAGCAAAGGGCGCGCGCGGTGGGGCGATATCGCCGCGCAAGTTGATCTCCCGCGTGGCAATCACGGGCAACTGCTCGGAGACACTGGCACGGCCCAGCGCCCAACGCGCCTTGTCGATCCGCACGCGCCCGGCAATCGTGCCGTCCACCCCGTTGCTGACAACCCGCAGCGGCCCGGTCACCGTCGCGGCCATATCGTCGCGATTGATCAGCAGCGCGCCCGTTGCGGCAAGCTTGAGATCGAGCCCCACGCCGTGGGTCGCGATGTCGGTGAAGTCGATCGTGCCGCTGCCGCTGACCGTACCGCCGCCCGCCGTGGTGCCGCTGAACCGCGCCAGCGAAAGGCGCGAGTCCGCAAAGCTGCCCAGCGCCTCGACCTCGCGTACATCGGAACCCGTGAGGCTGGATTGCACGCGCAGCGCGCGCGTCGCCACTGCGCCGGAGATCACCGGATGGTCGATCGAGCCGCTGATATCGGCCGCGGCCCCCATCGGCCCGGTAAGATCGAGTACTTCCACCGCAGCAAGCCGCCACAAGGCCTCGGCAGGGCCGCTATAGCGCACTTGCGCGCGCAACTGCCCGCCGCGCAAGCGCTCAAGCGTGGTGCCGCCGCGCGGCAAGGCGGAGATCAGCGCCTGCACACGGCCCCGCACCGCCGCACCTTCGCGCACCACGGCCCGGGTCTGGAGCGCATCGGGATCAAGCTGCGCGACGAGCGCCAGATCGAGTGGCCGCGAGGTGAGCACGAGGCCCGAACGCGTCAGCCCCTTGATCTCCACCGCCGCATGGCCCGAGGGTGCACCGAGGTGATCGTTGCGAAATTCGACCACGCCCGAGGCGAGTCCGCCCAGCCCCAGATCGGGCAGAACGATATCAAGCACCGACAGCGGCATGCGCGAAAGCATGAGCTTGAGCTCGGTCCGCGCACCAAGCAGAAGCCCGC
>JBJXEK010000182.1:0-5347 GCA_046155055.1 Novosphingobium sp.
GCCGCGCGCGCGGAAGGCCTGCGCGATGCCATTGCCGATGCCGCTGGAGCCGCCCACGACGAGCACGTGTTTGCCGGTGAAATCGGTATCGCCTGTCATTCTGCCTCTCCGATCAGCTGATGCGGCCTGCGCGGGCCGCCCTTGCGCTGCTGTGAGCGGCCTTAGACGATCCCGGCGCCCCGCCCAACTGCCTTGCGCTCCTGCGCCTTGCGCAGCCGCCATTGGCTGGCGCGATAGGCCTCCAGCACGTCGATTGCGCCGCCCGCTTCCAGCCGCGCCATCGCCAGGATGGGGGGGCCGTCAATAGTGTAGGCGCGGCGCAGCGCCTGGAAGGCCGTCATCGTGTCGTTAGCCTCTTGCGCTACGTGGAGCGCATCGCGGTCCACCAGCGCGGCCTTGGCGTGGCACTGTGCGAGTGCCCGCTCCCGGTGAATTCGAGCGCCTCGGCATCGTCTGAGAAGTAGCCGAGCTTGCGGCGCCAAGAACCAGCAATGGCCCCGGTCATGGATCCGCGCAGGCGGGGCATCAGGTCGGCGGCGATGGCCGCGCGGGGCTTTGCGGAGGTGGCTGGCGGCGAGACGACGGTGCGTTCCACCAGCACGTGGTTTGTGGCGATGCGGCGGCCCCTGGCGGCACGGCGCGCTGGATTGCAAGGCCGCAGGATGGCTTGGCACGGCGCACCGCCGCGTGCCTCTATGCAGCGCTCGTGGCCGATGCCGCGCTCGATCTGATCGGGGCGCGGACGACATTGCTGATCGACGGGCGGTTCGCGGCTGCCGAGGTTTTCGTCGGTGCGCTGGCGGCTTTGCGGACAGAGACGCGCGTGCTGGTGGCCGATGGCGCTAGCGATGTTCCGTTCGGCGCGCTGCGGTTGATCGATCCAGCGCTGGTGCCTGAGGCGGAGTTGCGGCAGGTGGTGCCCCTGGCCGGTAACCTTGCCGCGTACGGCGCGGGCTGGCGCAGCGCCTTGGAGACCAGCGTATGATCGTTGCCAGTATTGCCGATTTTCGCGAGGCCGCGCGCCGCAAGCTGCCGCGCTTCCTGTTCGATTATATTGATGGCGGCTCCTATGGCGAAGTCACACTGCGCCGGAATGTGGACGATCTGGCCGGGATCGCACTGCGCCAGCGCGTGCTGCGCGATGTTTCGGCGATTGATCTTTCAACCGAGCTGTTTGGCGCAAAGCAGGCCCTGCCGATTGCGCTCGCACCGATTGGCCTTGCCGGGCTGAATGCGCGGCGCGGCGAAACGCAGGCGGTGCGCGCGGCGGAAAAGGCGGGCGTGCCGTTTACGCTCTCGACCGTTTCGGCCTGCCCCTTGGGCGAAGTGGCCGCCGCCGCCACGCGCCCGTTCTGGTTCCAACTCTACATGATCCGCGACCGGGGCTTCATGCGCGACCTGCTGGCGCAGGCGGTGGCAGCGCAGTGCTCGGCGCTCGTGTTCACGGTCGACATGCCGGTGTCGGGCAGCCGGTATCGCGATGTGCGCACCGGCCTGACCGGTGCACCGGGGCTGAAAGGGTCCGTCTGGCGGGCCGCGCAGGCGGCGCTGCGGCCGGGCTGGGCCTGGGATGTGGGCCTGATGGGCCGCCCGCATCACCTCGGCAATATCGCCCCGGCGCTCAAGGGGCAGACCGGGCTCAATGATTTCTTCGCGTGGATGCGGGAAAATTTCGATTCCGCGATTACGTGGCGCGATCTCGATTTCATCCGAAGTGAGTGGCGGGGGCCGCTGATCATCAAAGGTATCCTTGATCCCGAGGACGCGAAAGATGCCGCCGCGCTGGGGGCGGACGGCCTGATCGTCTCGAACCACGGTGGGCGGCAGCTGGACGGCGTGCTTTCCACCGCGCGCGCGCTGCCGCCGATTGCCGATGCGGTGGGGGACAAGCTGACGGTGCTCGCCGATGGCGGCGTACGGTCGGGCCTCGATGTGGTGCGTATGCTGGCGCTGGGCGCAAAGGGCGTGCTGCTCGGGCGTGCGTGGGCCTATGCACTGGCGGCGGGCGGCGAGGCAGGCGTGACCAAGATGCTGGGGTTGATTGCGGCAGAAATGCGCGTGGCCATGGCCCTGACCGGCGTGACCCGGATCGATCAGATCAGCCGGGACAATCTTGCAGGGGACTATGCTTGACGACTGAAAACAAGTGGCGCGACACGATTCTTGCTGGGAGGGGCTGGCCTTGCGGGACTGGCCTTGCGGGGCTGGCCAGTTAAATCGACGCGGGCGCGATCGTCTGCGGGCTCGATGAAGTCGATGTGCTGATTACGGATAGCGCGATCACAGCCGAGCAGGCGGACCTCGTCCGTGCCGCAGGCGTCACGCTGATCGTGGCCTGATCCAGCCGGCTCAGTTGCTCGGACTTTGCGTTCATAAAAACGCGCACAAAGCTGAACAATAGCCAACCGCGCATTCAGCCTCGCGCCACGACGAATCGCGCACAACCCCTTCATCGCAGACCAGTGAAGGGGTAAAACGATGAGCACGATCACTAAGACATTGACTGCCGCACTGGCTTTGGCCGGTGCGCTTGTTTCAACCGGAGCCGCCAGCGCGCATGACTGGAATGGTGGGGCCTCGTGGCAGAATGGCGGTTACGCCTATTATCAGCCCACCTTTGGCCCCTCGCCCCGCGACCGATATCTCGCCGAGACGACCTGCTCGGGCCAGCGAGGCTTCACGCTGGAAAACCGGCTGCGGATCAAGGTGGACCGCGGCCAGATCAGCCCCTGGACTGCAGGCCGCATCCAGCGTGCGATCGATGGGCTGCAGTTCAAAGAGCGCCACGAATGCCGTGAGGGCGATTTCCGCGCCGCGCGCAACATCGGCCAGGATTACTTGCGCATCAACACCTGGATCGACCGTGAAACCGGCGGCTATCGCGGCGGCTGGTATGGCCGCTAAGCGCGCCCGGCTCCACCTTCAGCCGCGACCTCGATAGGACGCAACCCCCTGCTCGGGCAGCCACAGGCTCTCGGGCGGGGGGCCGCTTTGCCAGAACACGTCGATCGGAATGCCGCCGCGCGGATACCAGTAGCCGCCGATGCGCAGCCAGCGTGGTTGCATTTCATCGAACAGCCGCTGGCCGATGCCGACCGTCACGTCCTCGTGGAAGCCCGCGTGGTTGCGGAACGCGCCGAGAAACAGCTTGAGCGACTTGGATTCGACGATCGTCTCGCCTGGCGCATAGTCGATCACGATATGCGCGAAATCGGGCTGGCCGGTGACGGGGCAGAGCGAGGTAAACTCGGGCGCGGCGAAGCGCACGAGATACAGAGTGCCGGCGCGCGGATTGGGCACATAATCGAGCACGGCAGCCTCGGGCGAGGCGGGCAGCGTGCTATTCTGGCCGAGGTACAGCGGGGCAGGATGGGGCGGGGCAGGATGGGGCGGGGCAGGATGGGGACCAGGTTCGGTCATGGGCGAAAATCCTTGGTTGCGCCGCGCCCATGCACCGCGCGAAGGCGAAGGGCAAGCATGCCGATCAGGGCAAATATGGGGTGACGGCGGCGTGGAGCAGGGTTAATCATCAGGTTAACGGACCCGCGCAGACGGGTCGGATTGCAGGACGGAGCTTCACCGATGGATTCCCTGGTCACGACCCAATGGCTCGCGAAGGAGCTGGGCGCGAGCGATCTGCGCATTGTCGATGCGAGCGCGTTTCTGCCCGAACATGGCCGCGATCCCGCGCTGGAATACGAGGCGTGTCATATCCCGGGCGCGGTGTTCATGGATATCGCGCATCTGGTCGATCCAGCCCGGCCGGGGATGAACATGCTGCCTTCGGCCGAGCGCTTTGCCAGCCGGATGCAAAGCCTGGGGCTCGGCGATGGCAGCCGCATCGTGCTCTATGACGACAGCCCGATCCGCTCCTCCACCCGCGCGTGGTTCATGCTGACGATGTTCGGGGCGACCAACGTTGCGCTGCTCGATGGCGGGATCGCCAAATGGAAAGCCGAAGGTCGCCCTTGCGCGCAGGGGCGCGAGACGCTGCGCCACCGCCACTTCACCGTATGGAGTGACACGCGCTCCGTGCGAAGCAAGGCCGATGTGCTGCGCAATCTGACTGACAACGCGGAGCTGCTGGTCGATGCGCGCGGGGCAGGGCGCTTTACCGGCGATATGGCCGAGACCAAGCCGGGCCTGGCCAGCGGGCATATCCCGGGCGCGCGCAACGTGCCCTATGCCAGCTTGTTTGCGCCCGACGGCACATGGAAAAGCACCGCCGATATCACCCGCGCGTTCGAAGCGGCGGGCGTGGACCTGGCCCGCCCGCTGATCACCAGCTGCGGTTCGGGCATGACCGCCAACGTGCTGATCTTCGCGCTGCACCTGATCGGCAAGGACGAAGTGGCGCTCTATGACGGCAGCTGGAGCGAATGGGGCGCGGATGCGGACTTGCCGAAGGAGACGGGGGCGGCGGGGTAAAGACCCAACCCCGCGATTCCCATCCGCGCAAATTGGCCCTAAGGGTGGGCCATGGCTGAGCATGATATTGAAAACGCCGGAACCGGCACGCGCCTCGTCGGTGCGGGGCGCCGCGCGGAATGGACGGGCACGGCGGCGCATCCGGGCGCGGTGGTCAATCCGCCAGTGTACCGGGCGAGCACGCACCTTTATCCCGATATGGCGGCGCTGAGAGCGCATCCAGCCAATGTCGATGGCAATTTCTATTACGGCCGGCGCGGCGCGCCGACGCAGTGGGCTTTGGCCGAGGCGCTGACGGCGCTGGAGCCGGGAGCGGCCAAAGACGGGGGGGGCACGGTGCTTTATCCTTCGGGCGTCGCGGCGATCATGGGCGCGCTGCTCACCGTCCTGCGGCCGGGCGACGTGCTGCTGATGACCGACAATGCCTATGAGCCGAGCCGCGCGATGGGTCGCGGGTTACTCAAGGATTTCGGGATCGAGACGCGTTGGTTCGATCCGCTTGATGTGGCGGCGTTCGCTGCAGCGATTTGCGAGCGAACCAAGGCGGTGCTGCTGGAATCGCCGGGCAGCCTGACGATGGAAGTGTGCGATGTGCCAGCGCTGGCCGCTGCCGCGAAAGCGCGCGGCGTGGCGGTGGTGCTCGACAACACCTGGGCCTCACCGCTCGGCTTTCCGGCGCTGGCGCGCGGGGCGGATATCACCATCATGAGCCTTACCAAGCACGTCGGTGGGCATTCTGACGCAATGATGGGCTCGGCCAGCGCTGGCGCGGAGTGGTACCGCAAGCTGCGGCTTCGCGCGCAAGGGCTGGGCAATGTGGTTTCGCCGGACGACGCTTCGCTGATGCTGCGGGGGCTGCGCACCATGGGCGTGCGGCTGGCGCACGAGACCGCATCGGCGCTGGCGATTGCGGAATGGC
>JBJXEK010000183.1:0-9287 GCA_046155055.1 Novosphingobium sp.
GTGCCCGCGCCCACGTGAAGCGTCAGTGTCTCGTGCTGAATGCCCGCCTCGGCCAGCCCGGCCATAAGCTCCGGCGTGAAGTGCAGCGCTGCTGTGGGCGCGGCAACCGCGCCGTCCTCGGCGGCGAACATCGTCTGGTAATCCTCGCGGTCGCGCGCGTCGGTGGGGCGCTTCCCCGCGATATAGGGCGGCAGCGGCATGGTGCCCGCCCGCCCGAGCAGCACTTCCACCGGCTCGTCCCCTGCGAACGCCAGAGTCCAGCTTCCATCGGCATGGCGCTCATCGGCGGCCGCGGTCACGCCCGCGGCGAAAGTGATCACGCTTCCCGGCTTCAGCCGCCGACCATTGCGCACGAAGGCCTGCCAACGGCGCAAGTCCATCCGCTTATGCAAGGTCGCGCCGATCCGCGCATTGCCGTGCGTACCTTCAAGCTGCGCAGGGATCACGCGGGTGTCGTTGAACACCAGCACATCGCCTGCACGCAGCAACTGCGGCAGATCGCGCACGATCCGGTCAGCAAACGCCCCCTCAGGTCCCACGCCCAGCAACCGCGCCGCATCGCGCGGGCACGCAGGACGCAGGGCGATCCGCTCGGGCGGCAGATCGAAATCAAACAGGTCTACGCGCATGCGCGCACCTCAAGCACGCCGCGCGCTCAGTTGGACTTCGAGTTGCTCAGCATATCGGCGGTGAACGCCGTCGGCGCCGCGGGGGCCGGAGGCGGCGGCGGAGCCTTGTTTTCGGAGGCGAGGCTGGCCTGCACGATCTTGGTCGGGTCCTTCGGCGGCTCGCCGCGCGTGATCGCATCGGCGATGTCCATCCCCGCGATCACCCGGCCGAAATTCGTGTATTTGTGATCGAGCGCGAAGCGCGGGTAGAATACGATGAAGAACTGGCTGTTGGCCGTGTTCGGCGCATCGGTGCGCGCCATCGAAACGGTGCCGCGCAAGTGCGGGATATCGTTGAACTCCGCGTTGAGATCCGGCAGCTTCGATCCGCCCTGCCCGGTGCCGGTGGGATCGCCGGTCTGCGCCATGAAGCCGTCGATCACGCGGTGGAAAATCACCCCGTTGTAGAAGCCTTCCTTGGTCAGCGTCTTGATCCGCTCGACATGGTGTGGCGCCCATTCGGGCATGAGCCGGATCGCCACGCGCCCGCCGTTCGAAAGATCAAGCACCAGCACATTGTCCGGATCGTGCGTGATGTCGGTATCGACCGCATAGGTGATGGTCTGGACATGCTGGATCGGATCGACCTTGATCGGCTTGACCGCCTCCTTTTCAGGCGGACGCTGCGCCAGCGCGGGGGAGGCGATGAGGGCACCGGCGAGCGCGAGCCCGACCGTAAAGCTGGTGAACACACGCGAAGCCATCAAATCACTCACCCTAACCCGGAAACCGCGCATCAAACGCTTGCCTGCGGCGGATAGGCCGGAGCCCCTGTCGCTGCAATGAACAATTGCGGCAGGGTAAAATCGCTGCCTCAATCAGGCGCGCGTTCAATAGTCGCCCATCTGGCCGATCTCGTGCACCCGTGCCACCACCTCGTCGCGCACCGGGCCGGTCACGAAATTGGTGATGTCGCCGCCGAACAGAGCGATTTCCTTGACGAGCTTGGAGGCAATCGGCTGAAGGCTGACATCGGCCATCAGGAACACCGTCTCGATGCCGTCGTTGAGCTGCTGGTTCATGCCCGCCATCTGATATTCGTATTCGAAGTCCGCCACCGCGCGTAAGCCCCGCACGATCACGTTCGCACCCTGCTTCTCGGCAAACTTCATCAGCAGCGCATTGAAGCCCATGACGGAAACGTTGGCGATCCCCTGCGAGGCGACCTCGCGCTCCACCATGACCATGCGCTCCTCAGGCGTGAACATCGGATTCTTCGAGGGGTTGGTCGTCACGCCGATGATAAGCTGGTCCACCAGCTTCGCGCCGCGGCGGATGATATCAAGATGCCCCAGCGTGATCGGATCGAACGTGCCGGGGTAAACTCCGATTCTGGCCTTGATCCGCGTTCCGGCTTGAACGTCAGCCATGTTAGCGATCCCTTTCGACAATGAACCACGCCAGCGCGCGCAGCAGATCGGCTTCCTCGCCGTACGAGGCAAGATATTGCACCGCCTGATCCACTAGGAAATGCGCCTGTTCGCGCGCGCGCTCGGGGCCGAGCAGCGAGAGGAAGGTTTCCTTGCCCGCACCAGCGTCCTTGCGCAGCGCCTTGCCTGCCGCTTCCTCGTCGCCCTCGGCATCGAGCAGGTCGTCGGCGATCTGGAAGGCCAGGCCGATATCGCGGGCATAGCCGCGCAAGTGCGTGCGCCCATCGGCCGGGATGCGGCCGATAATCGCCCCCATCTCGACCGCCGCGCCGAGCAGCGCGCCGGTCTTGAGCTGCTGCAGCCGGGTCACGGTCGCCAGATCGAACGAGGCGGTCTCGGCAGCGATATCCATCATCTGCCCGCCAGCCATGCCGTTCATCCCGCTCGCCAGCGCCAGCGCGCGCACCAGCTCGATCCGCACGAACGGATCGCCGCTGAGCCCCGGATCAGACAGCACCTCGAACGCGAAATCATGCAGCGCATCGCCCGCCAGCACCGCGGTCGCCTCATCGAACGCGATATGCAGCGTCGGCTTGCCGTGGCGCAGCGCATCGTTGTCCATGCAGGGCAGATCGTCGTGGATCAGCGAATAGACGTGGATCGCCTCGATCGCGGTGCCCACCCGGATCGCCATCGCCCGGTCTGCACCGAACAGGCTGGCGGTGGCCGAGACCAGCAGCGGGCGCAGCCGCTTGCCCCCGCCGATCGCGGCATAGCGCATCGCCTCGATCAACCGGGCGCGCGGGTCCTGCGCCAGCGGCAGCAGCGCATCGAAGCTCGAATCGATATCCTCGGCGATGCGCGTCAGCGCCGGGCGCAGCAGATCCTGCCACGGATCGGTTCGTTGCATCGCGCTCATGCCAAGGTCCCTGAACTGTTCCCTGCATCGTCGAACGGGCGCACCCCGGTCGGCCGTCCATCGCGGTCCGCGACAATCGCCTCGATCCGCGTCTGCGCCGCATCGAGCCGCGCCTGGCAATGCGCGCGCAGCGCATCCCCCCGGGCATAGAGATCAATCGATTCGTCGAGCGGCACTTCGCCGCTTTCGAGCTTGCGCACGATCTCCTCGAGCGCTTTGAGCGCATCCTCGAAGCTCAGCCCCGAAATGCCAGTTACAATATTGGCTGTGTTTCCCATCCGCGCCAGCATTGACGGGGGAGCCGCAGCGGGTCAAGCTTCGAGGCACGGGAGAAAATCATGCAGTTGTTGATCGCCTATCTTGCCGCCGCCCTCGTGTTCGGCGCGCTCGATGCTGGATGGCTCGGCTGGGCCGGTCCCAACCTTTACCGGCCGGCACTGGGCGACCTGCTCGCGCCCACTTTCCGGCTTGCGCCGGCGGGGGTCTTCTACCTCGTCTATCTTGCGGGACTCGTCTGGTTCGCGGTGCGGCCGGGCATTGCGCAAGGCGTCGGAACCGGCGCGCTCAACGGCGCGCTGCTGGGTGCTCTGTGCTACATGACCTACGACCTCACCAACCAGGCCACCCTCGCCCGCTGGCCGCTGCATGTCACCCTGATCGACGTCACATGGGGCGCGTTCGCCACCGCCACGGCCGCCGCCGCCGGGGTCTGGGCCGCACGCTCCTTCGGAGGATAATCATCATGTTTGTTGGCCATTTCGCCCCGGCTTTCATTGCCGCAACCTCGCGCAAGGCCCCGCCGCTGGGCCTGCTGATGGTCGGTACACAACTGATCGATTTCGGCTTTTTCACTTTCGCGCTCGTGGGCATCGAACATTTCCGGCTGGTGCCGGGGATGACCGCCAGCAATTGGCTCGATCTCTACGACATGCCCTACACGCACAGCCTGCTTGGCACCTGCGTCTGGGCAGCAGGCTTCGCGGCGGTTGTCGGGCTGATCTTCCGCAGCCGCCCCGCCGCGCTCATCGCTGCGGCAATGGTCATCTCGCATTGGCTGCTCGATTACCTTGTCCACCGCCCCGATCTCACGCTTGCCGGATCTCCCCCGATGCTCGGCCTCGGGCTGTGGAACATGCCGCTGATCGAAAAGCCGCTGGAGCTTGCGCTGATCTTCGGCGCGCTCGCTTTCTACACCGTACGCACCCGCCCCGCCTCACCGCGTGCCGGATGGGCGCTCGGCGTGCTGGCCGTAGTGCTCGCTGTCGTGCAATCCATTGACTGGTTCGGCGCGCGCACCACCGTTGTCGATGCAAGCCTGCCGCTCACCGCACTCGCCGCCTACTGCGTGATAACCGCGCTCGCGGTCTGGCTGCAATCAACGCGTTCGAAGGTTACCGGGGCAAAGCGCGTCTCTTGAGACTGGCCTTGCATGCGCTGCCTCGCTAAGGGCAGGCCATGGCCGAAATCACCCCAGAAACCGTCGCCGCCCACGGGCTGTCCGAGGAAGAATACGCCCGCGTGCTCAGCGCGTTGGGGCGCGAGCCGAACCTGGTCGAACTCGGCATCTTTTCGGTCATGTGGTCTGAACACTGTTCCTACAAATCGAGCCGCATCCATCTGAAAAAGCTGCCTACCGAAGCGCCGTGGGTGATCTGCGGCCCGGGTGAGAACGCGGGCGTGATCGATATCGGTGATGGGCCGGACGGCACTAAACTGGCGGCGATCTTCAAGATGGAGAGCCACAACCACCCCTCGTACATCGAGCCCTATCAGGGCGCGGCAACGGGCGTGGGCGGCATCCTGCGCGATGTGTTCACGATGGGCGCGCGCCCTGTGGCCAACCTTAACGCGCTGCGTTTCGGGCGTCCCGACCACCCCAAGATGAAGCATCTGGTGCAAGGCGTGGTCGCGGGCATCGGCGGCTATGGCAACTGTGTCGGCGTGCCTACCGTCGGCGGCGAGACCAATTTCCATGCCGCCTATGATGGCAACATCCTCGTTAATGCGATGACCGTCGGCGTCGCCGATCAGGACAAGATTTTCTATTCCGCCGCCACCGGTATCGGCAATCCAATCGTCTATGTCGGCTCCAAAACCGGGCGCGACGGCATCCACGGCGCGACGATGGCCAGCGCCGATTTCGGCGAGGATTCCGAAGCCAAGCGCCCCACCGTGCAGGTTGGCGATCCGTTCACCGAAAAGCTGCTGATCGAGGCCTGCCTCGAATTGATGGCGACCGACGCCATCGTCGCGATCCAAGACATGGGCGCGGCCGGCCTTACCTCTTCGTCGGTTGAAATGGCCACCAACGGCAAGGCCGGCATCATTCTCGACATGGACAAGGTGCCCTGCCGCGAGGAGGACATGACGCCTTATGAAATGATGCTCTCGGAAAGCCAGGAGCGGATGCTCATGGTCTTGAAGCCCGGCAAGGAAGCCATGGCCGAGGCGATTTTCCGCAAGTGGGAACTCGATTTCGCGGTGATCGGCGAAGTCACCGATACTGGCCACATGGTCCTGACTTTCCAGGGCGAAACCGTGTGCGACATTCCGCTCGGCCCGCTCGCGGAGGACGCACCGCTCTATGACCGCCCGGCGCTGGGCCTTGCCGAGTACAAGGTCTGGGCCGCGGTGCCGCCGCTGGGCGATATTCCCGAAAGCACCGATATCGGCGCAGACCTCCTGAAGCTCATGGCCTGCCCCGATCTCGCCAGCCGCCGCTGGATCTATGAGCAATACGATTCGCAGGTCGGCGCGGACACGCTGCAGAAGTCCGGCGGCGACGCAGCCGTCGTGCGCATCCACGGCACGCAAAAGGCGCTCGCGATGAGCACCGATTGCACGCCGCGCTATTGCTATGCCGACCCGTATGAGGGCGGGAAGCAGGCGGTGGCAGAAACCTATCGCAATATCTCGGCCGTTGGCGCGAAGCCGTTGGCAATCACCAATTGCCTCAACTTCGCCAACCCCCAGCGCCCCGAAATCATGGCCCAGATCGTGGAGTGTTTGCGCGGCATGGGCGATGCCTGCCGCGCGCTGAATTACCCGATCGTTTCGGGAAATGTATCGCTTTACAATGAGAGCAAAGCGACCGGCGGCGGCTCGGCCATCCTGCCGACCCCTGCCATCGGCGGCGTAGGGCTGATGGACGATCATGCCGCGATGGCGACGATTGCGTTCAAGAACGCTGGCGACGCGATCTGGCTGTTGGGCGGCGAAGGCACCCATCTTGGCCAATCGCTATGGCTGCGCGAAGTGGCCGGCCGCGAAGCCGGCGCGCCGCCGCCGGTCGATCTGGCGACTGAGCGGACCAATGGCGATGCTGTCCGGGCGATGGTGACCTCGGGCACAGTCACAGCGGTGCACGATGTTTCAGACGGCGGCTTGCTGGTTGCGGTTGCCGAAATGGCGCTGGCCTCCAACCTTGGCTGTGAACTGACCGTTCTCTTCACCGCCGCCAAGGCATTTGGCGAGGATCAGGGTCGCTACATCGTAACGACCAAGCCCGGCGTTTCGGTGGAGAACGCCGTGCAGATCGGCACGGTTGGGGGCACGGCTGTTGCTGGCGTTGAAATTGCTACGCTGCGTGAAGCCAACGAAGCGTTCTTCCGCGATTGGATGGAAGTGTAAAAAACCCCTCCGACCAGCCTGCGGCAGGCTACCTCCCTGAGACAAGCTCGGGGAGGAATAGAGCGGCTCAAATGCCTCTCCGAGTTTGTCTCGGAGAGGTGGCAGCGGCAAAGCCGCTGACGAAGGGGCTGCTTAAGCCGCCTTCTTGCCAAGCAGATCGTAAGGATCGACCCCCATCGAGCCCCACACAGCATGCGCAGCGCGGTAATGCGCCACGGGCGTGATGTTCAGCTTGCGGCGCACGTCCTCAAGCTGCATCGGCAGCAAATCGGTGATCGCCATTTCGGCCACGCGCGGGCACGCCTTGCCCAGACCTTGCGCCTCGCGGATCGCGCGCAGCACCGGGGCGCTGCTGCTCACCTGCTTGCCGATGTTGAGCCCGGCCATATAGGCGATGAACACATTTGCCAGGGCGGGCTGCTGGCCATAGGTAAACGCCAGAACACAAGCTTCGCCCAAGGCATCCCGGCCATAACCAGTGATAATGTGCAGCATATCATGCACATCGCGCATGCGGTTCATGTACCACTGGAACTGGTCCTGATACTTCGGCTTGTCCGCCGCGAAGCGGTTGAACTCGTCGACGAGGCCCTGCGCGGTCAGCCCCTCGCGCTCCATGAAATCGCAGTAGGCATGCGCCAGCGAACCCTCGGGCATCCTCCGCAGTGCCGCGTGATCATCGAGGATCGCCGGCAGGAACGGTTCGCGTGCGCGGACATCGAGGCCGCGTTCGGACTGGATGAACGCCTCGCCCGCTTTGCGCAGATTGCGCCAGGGCAGCGCCTCGAAGATGCGGAAAACCTCTTCGGTGTTTTCCTTGTCCTTGAGCAGCTCGCGGAAGTGGTGGAGCGCCTTGTACGGGCGCAGCTTCAGCACCGGGCGGCGCTCATCGAACAGCGGGAGTGAAGTGTCGGGTTCAAAACGGGCGGTAAGAGCGTTCACGCGTCATCTCCGGGAATCAGGTCCTGACGCCCTACTAACATCGGTGTTAATATCGCGTCAAGAGGCCACCCAATCATTCCGTGCAATGCCGTAGAGCGACAAGATTGACGTCAGATCGCCGCGCTCGATCCAGCCGTCTGCCGCCGCGCGCGCCTTTGGCTTGGCGCGATAGGCAATGCCGTGCGTGGCGGCTTCCAGCATCGGAATATCGTTCGCGCCGTCGCCAGTGGCCAAAGTCGTGATCGGGCTTGTCGCCCCCTCGCCCAGCCGCGCCATTTCATCCTCCAGCACCTTGCGCTTGACCGAACTGTCGACGATTCCGCCGACCACTTCGCCCGTCAACAAGCCAGCATGAACGCCCAGCCGGTTGGCCACGACATGCTCGAAACCCAGCTGCTCCGCCACCGGATCGGCAAAGGCGTGGAAGCCCCCGGTCACCAGCACGGTGCGGCAGCCTTGGGCTTTCAACGTCGCCACCAGCGTGCGGGCACCCGCCATCGGCCGGATCCGCTCATCGAGGCATTGCTGGATCGCGGCCTCAGGCAGGCCCTTGAGCAGCGCCACCCGCTCGGTCAGCGCCGAAGCAAAATCGAGTTCGCCGCGCATCGCCCGCTCGGTAATCGCGGCGATCCGGTCCTTGAGGCCGGCAAAATCGGCGAGCTCATCGATGCATTCCTGCCCGATCATGGCCGAATCCATGTCCGAGACGAACAGGCGCGGCACTTCGATCGGCTCTGCCGACAGCAAAAGGTCGCATTCGGGGAAGCATTGGTCGAGAATGCGGCGCACGGCCGACGCGTCCGGAGACGGTGCGTCCTCGATCAGTTCCATCTCGAGCACGTCGTCGCATTCGGCGAGCATGCCCGCCCCGGCCACTTCCCAGCCCTGCGCCTCGATCAGCTCCATGGCCAGCGCAAGACTGTCACCAAGTGTGTCCGGCTCTGCTATCAGCCGTGCAATGAGCACCGATCATTCCCCTTCAGACATGGCTCGCTCTGCTGATGCGCGGCCTTCGCTCGCGCTCATCGCAGGGCCGACGGCGAGCGGCAAGAGCGATCTGGCCGTGCGCACCGCGTTGGCCGCAAGGGCAGCGGGGCGCGAGGCGGTCGTGATCAACGCCGACAGCGCGCAGGTCTATGCTGATCTCGCAGTGCTCAGCGCGCGGCCCACGGCCGAGGAGATGCACGATATGCCACACCGCCTGTTCGGCGGATGGGATGGCGCAGAGGCCTGTTCGGCAGCCGATTGGGCCGAAGCCGCGCGTGCTGAGATCGCGGCGGCCCATGCAGTGGGCGCACTGCCGATCCTGGTCGGCGGCACAGGCCTTTACATCCGCACCCTGCTTGACGGGATCGCGCCGGTCCCGCCGATCGATGCCGAGGTGCGCGCCGCCGTCCGCGCGCTGCCGGTTGGGCAAGCCTACGCGGCCTTGACCCGCGAGGATCCGGCCCGCGCCGCCGCCCTCGCCCCGGCAGACAGCGCCCGCATTGCCCGTTCACTCGAAGTCGTGCGCTCCACTGGGCGGCCTTTGGCGGACTGGCAGGCGGACAAAGTCGGCGGCATCGGCGACCAGATCCTGCTGCGCCCCCTCATCCTCACTCCCGAGCGCACCTGGCTCTACGAACGCTGCAACCGGCGCTTTGCCGCGATGTGGACTGGCGGCGCGGTGCCCGAAGTTGAGGCGCTGCTGGCGCGCGGCCTAGATCCCGCGCTGCCGGTGATGCGCGCCATCGGAATTGCGGAAATCGCGGCATACCT
>JBJXEK010000184.1:0-2582 GCA_046155055.1 Novosphingobium sp.
GGCACCCCCGGCGGGGTCAGTCCGCCGTCGTGCAACATTTCGGGCGCGCGTCTGCCGGGCGTTTCCAAGTGGTCGTTCTCGTATGGCGCGGAAGCAAACCTGCCAGTCAAGGCGTTCGGCCGCGACGGGCAGGCCTATGTCGCGTTCGATGGCAACTACCGTTCGGACTGGTCGTCGAACGGCAGTCCTTCGGCCTATACCAATGTCGCCGGCTACGCGCTCTCGAACTTCCGCCTCGGTTTCCGCACCGAGGCGGGGATCGATGTGTTCGGCTGGGTGCGCAATGCGTTCGACGTGAACTACATCGATCAGCTGGCGGTCACCTCGGGCAACACCGGGCTGATCGTGGGGAATGTCGGCGATCCGCGCACCTTCGGCGGCACGGTCAAGGTCGCGTTCTAAGCAAAGCGGGAAAGGCCGGCGTGTAAGCGCCGGCCTTTCAACCTCAGTTGTTGCCCTGGATGAAATCACCCAGCACGCCAAGCGCGGAGCCTTCGCCCCGGTTCTGCCCGCCGCCGGGCATGGCCGCAGCCAGCATCCGGCCGGCCAGCCGCGCGAAGGGCAGCGACTGGATCCAGACCTTGCCCGGCCCGGTCAGCCGCGCGAAGAACAGGCCCTCGCCGCCGAACAGCACGCTTTTCACACCGCCCGCGCCGATCAGATCGAACGTGACAGACGGCGTATAGGCGGCCAGGCAGCCGGTATCGACATGCAGTTCCTCGCCGGGGGCCAGCGTGCGCTCGGTGAGCGTACCGCCCATCTGCACGAAGACCCAGCCGTCGCCGTCCAGCTTCTGCATGATGAAGCCTTCGCCGCCGAACAGGCCGGTCATGATCTTTCGCTGGAAGGCAATCCCGATGGTAACGCCGCGCGCGGCACACAGAAAGCTGTCCTTCTGGCAGATCAGGGTGCCGCCCAGATCGGAAAGCTTGAGCGGCAGGATCGCGCCCGGGGTTGGGGAGGCGAACGCCACGCGCGCCTTGCCCGCGCCGTGATGCGTGAACACAGTGGTGAACAGGCTCTCACCGGTGATCAGCCGTTTGCCCGCACCCAGCAGCTTGCCCATGAACCCGCCGCCCTGATCGGCGCTGCCATCGCCAAACACGGTGGTCATCTCGATCGAGGCGTCCTTCCAAACGAAAGCGCCGGCTTCGGCCACCGCGCTCTCGCCAGGATCAAGCTCGATCTCGACGAACTGGAGTTCGTGGCCCTTGATTTCGAATTCGATATCGTCGGCAATGCCTGCGCTGCGGGCGTGGCTCCAGGGGCTGTTCGATGCCATCTCTCGGATACTCCTCGGGGTTGATGCAGGCCGCATCATAGCCGATCAACCCCCAGAAGCAGTAGCCATTTGCCAGGATAGTGCCTCATCTCGAGCCGCAGGCATTCGGGCGAAACTCCGGTTTCCAGCAGTACACGCTGGACATGCGCGCAAAAGGTCGGCTGCAGGAACTGCTGCGGGGCGATTTCGATGAGGTGGTTCGCGCTGCCGAAATCCCAGCGCATGTGCTCGCAGATTTCCTTGAGCACTTCATCGCTCGCATCGGATAAGTCGTCGGACCGGTTGGCGCAGTCGGTGATCCGCTGCAGCAGAGCCAGCCGGTTCAGCCGCTTGATCACCGCGTCCTGCGCCAACGGCAGAGGGATCGGGTCCGGCTTCACCGCTACCAACTCAAGCCTAGCGCGGCCGACGCCGCGCCAACGAGCCCGACGATCTCGCTGTCGGGATAGCTGTCCAGTGACGCGTAGGCGCCGTCCAGTCCCGCCATATCGAGCAGGCTGTCCCACGCGTGCAGGCCGTGCTCGCGGAGCACTGCCTCTTCGAGCAGGTTGAAGGCCACACCTTTCATCGCCAGCTACGCGCGGTCTCGCCTGAGGCCAAGCCCGGTGACAAGGGGAACATGCGGATCGAATGATGCCCGCTATCGGGCCTGTTCCCGATAGTGGCGATAACCATGATTCGGCAGCGGCGAGACGCGCGTACCCACTCCTGGATTAATCGATTTTATCAATCAATCTGGGCAGGTTTGATCATTAGCATCCATCGTCGCCTCGGGCTATCGGGCGTCGGCCATCACCGGGGCCATCCTGTTCCGCAGCATAAGGAAGTATAATTCGATGTCTCTTATTAATACCCCGATCAAGCCATTTGCCGCAACGGCCTATAAGAACGGCAAGTTCGTCGACATCACCGAGGCCGATGTTGCCGGTAAGTGGGCAGTGTTTTTCTTCTATCCGGCCGATTTCACGTTCGTCTGCCCGACTGAACTGGAAGACCTGCAGGACAACTATGCCGAATTGCAGAACCTTGGCGTTGAAGTGTTCGGCGTCTCGACCGACACCCACTTCAGCCACAAGGCCTGGGCCGACAGCTCGCCCGCCATCGGAAAGATCACCTACTACCTCGTGGGTGATCAGAACCACACCGTGACGAACAACTTCGACAACCTGCGCCCCGGCGTCGGCCTTGCCGATCGCGGTACTTTCGTGGTTGATCCGGACGGCGTGATCCAGTTGATCGAAATCACCCCCGAGGGCGTGGGCCGCAACGCGGCGGAGCTCGTCCGCAAGATCAAGGCCGC
>JBJXEK010000185.1:0-24581 GCA_046155055.1 Novosphingobium sp.
GATCAGATCGATGCGGCGATCATCGAGTACGAGATCGACCTCGATCCCCGGATAGCGCGCCAGGAACTCCTCCAGCCGGGGAATGACGTGGAGCGCGCCATACGTCGGCGGCGCCGCCAGACGGAGCCGCCCGGTGAGCGCCGATGCATCGCCGCGCGCGGCCGCCTCGGCCTCGTCCGCACTGTCGAGCACCTGCCGGATGCGTTCATAGAAGCGCTGGCCCGCATCGGTCAGATGCTGGGCGCGGGTGGTGCGAACGAGCAGGCGCACGCCAAGGTAGTCCTCGAGATTGGCGAGCGCCTTGGACATTGCAGGCTGGCCCATCCCCAGACGGCGGGCGGCGGCGGAAAAGTTGCCGGTTTCGACCACGGTGGCGAACTGGCGCATGGCAAGCAGACGGTCCATTCACTCATTCCCTTCAGGCATCAAACCTATCGCATTGCAGTGTCTTCTGCAACTACGGGGAATGGCCGATATGCCTCTTCAGCGCGGCGGCCTTTGCAGCGCACGATGAGGAGAAAGTGCCATGACGACCTATTCCGTTCACACTGCCCAGACTGCGCCCGAACCCTCGAAGCCGCTGCTCGCCAGCGTCAAGCAAGGCTGGGGTTTCATTCCCAAGCTGCAAGGGGCGATGGCCGAGAGCCCGCTCGCGCTCGAAGCCTATCACACGCTGTTCAACCTCATAGCGGCCAAGGCCACGCTGACCCCGGCCGAACAACAGGTTGTCTATCAGGCGATCAACGTGTTTCATGGCTGCGAATATTGCACTGCGGGCCACACTTTCCTGTCGCGCAAGGCGGGCGTGTCCGAAGACGTGATCCACGCGCTCCGGGACCAGCAACCGATCGAAGATCGCCGTCTCGAAGCGCTGCGCAGCTTTGCCGAGCTCGTCGCCGAAACGCGCGGCTTTGCCGGAGACGTGGCGGTCGATGCCTTAATCGCGGCCGGATTCACCAAGGCGCAAGTGCTTGAAGTGGTCACGATCATCGCGACCAAGGTGATGTCGAACTACACAAACCACCTCGCCCACACGCCGCTGGAGGACTTCATGGAAGACCCGGCGCTGCGCTGGAACGATCCGCTGGGCCGCACCAAGCGCCTCGTAGACGCTGCCTGATCCGCTGACTCGCCCCACACGCCGGACTGGCATATGGGGGAAGCTTCCCGAAAGGAAATCGAGATGATCGAAGTCTATGCCTTTGCCACGCCCAACAGCATCAAAGTGCCCCTCGCGCTCGAGGAAGCCGGACTTGCCTATGACCTGAAGCGCATCAACGTGCGAACCGGCGAGCAGCGCGACCCCATGTTCCTGGCGCTCAATCCCAATGCCAAAGTTCCCGTGCTGGTCGACCCCGAGGGGCCTGACGGCCGCCTCGTGCTTACCGAAAGCGCCGCGATCCTGATCTATATCGCCGAAAAGACCGGCACGCTGCTGCCCGCCCGCGGCACGGCAAGGGCGCGGGTGTTCGAGCAGTTGCTGTTTCACGCCTCGGCGCTCAGCCCGAGTTTCGGCAATGCCGGCTGGGCCAAGGGCGCGGACAACGAGAGTGCGCAGGCGCGCTTTTCGAGCGAGGCGAACCGGTTGACGGACCTGCTTGAAACGCGCCTTGCCGAACACCGCTTCGTAGCGGGCGTAGATCTCTCGATCGCCGACATCGCGCACTGGGGCTGGTTCTGGCGGCGGGCCTTTGCCGGAATCGACTTCGAGCAGCGCCCCGGCCTGCAGCGCTGGTTCAACGAACTGGCCGACCGTCCCGCATTTGCCGCAGCGCAAGCGCGGGTCAACGCGCTGCTGGGCTAAAGCGCTGCTGCGGCGGGGCGAGCCAAGGCCTCATCCACCCGCTCCCGCAGCATCGGCAGCACGTCCATCTCGAACCAGGGATTGCGGCGCATCCAGCCAGTGCTGCGCCAGCTGGGATGGGGCAGCGCCATCTGATCGGTGGAGCCAACCGCACGGACGCGCTCGGTCAGCGTGACCTTCGGGCCAGGTGCATAGGCCGCCTGCGCATATTGACCGACCAGCAGGGTCAGCCGCACCGCGCCGAGCTGGGCCCGCAGCGACGCATGCCAGAGCGGGGCGCATTCCGGGCGCGGCGGGGCATCGCCGGACCCTGCGATTTTGCCGGGATAGCAGAAGCCCATCGGCATCAGCGCCACGCGCTCCGGATCGTAGAACGTCGCGCGGTTGAGCCCGGTCCATTCGCGCAGCCGGTCGCCGCTGGGATCGTCCCAGGGAATGCCGGAGGCATGGACCGCGGTGCCCGGCGCCTGCCCGATGATCAGGATCGCGGCCCCGGCGGCGGCCTGCACGATCGGCCGGGGCCCCAGCGGCAAATGCTCTGCGCAGACGGTGCAGGACCGGACCCTTTGAAGTAGCGCGGAGAGCGTATCGTCCGTCATTCAGGCAAAGGTGCTGGCGAATCCGTCGATTACCAGCTTGAGCCGGGGTGCGACGAAATCGAGGAAGGCGCGCAGCTTGAGCGGCTGGCTGCGCTGGCCCCGGTGGACCAGATGCACCGGCAGCGGTTCATAGCCCTGATCGGCGAGCACGGGCACGAGAAGGCACGCGCCGACGCAGGTCGCCGCCTGATACGACATGACCCGCGCGATCCCCAGGCCGGCCGAGGCGGCCTCGACCACTGCATCACCTGTGTTCACCGAATAGCGCGGGTTGACCGTCACAGAGCGCGCCGTGGGACCTGTGCCGATCCGCCACACCCGGCGGGTCTGCAGGCCTTCGAACGCAATGCAATCGTGATCTGCCAGGTCTTCCGGCAGTTGAGGTTCTCCCCGCCGTGCAAGGTAGTCGGGGCTGGCGCAGAGCACCCAATGAATATGCCCGACTTGCCGCGCGACCAGTTCGCTGTCGGGCAGCTGGCCGACCCGTACCGCCACATCGACATGACTCTCGACAATGTCGATATTGGCATCGGACAGCACCAGCCGCACCGAAACATCGGGATAGGCGGCGAGGAAAGCATGGACGATCGGGGCGACGTGGAGCTTGCCGAACATGATCGGCGCGGTCACGAGCAGCTCGCCGCGCGGGGCGCGGTATTCCCCGCTTGCGGCGCGTTCGGCATCGCCAAGATCATCGAGCAGCCGCCGCGCTGCGCCAACGAACGCCTCGCCGGCTTCAGTCAGGAGCAGCTTGCGGCTGGTGCGCACCACAAGCTGCGCGCCGAGGTGGGCCTCAAGGTCAGATACGCGGCGGCTGATCGTGGGCAGCGGTGTGTTCAGCGTGCGTGAAGCTGCCGAAAGACTGCCTCCGTCCACCGCCGCCAGCAGCGTGCGCATCGCTTCGAACCGGTCCATCTGGCATTCCGCATTGTGGAAGGAAGAGTTACCAAACTAGGCCGTTCTGCCGGAAAACGAAAGGACTTACTTGGGGGTCACCAGCCGATCCCGGCCAACTCGCAAGCAAAGGTCTCCCCCAAGATGTCCCGCATCCCAACTCCCGCCACTATCGCCGATGCCCCTGAAGCCTCGCAGCCGCTGCTCGAAGCCGTGAACAAGGCGCTTGGCACCGTGCCCAACCTGCACCGCCTCGTCGCGACCAGCCCCGCCGCGCTCGAAGGCTATCTCGGCATGAACGGCGCGCTCGCCAAGGGCAAGCTGCCCGCCGCCACCCGCGAGCGGATCGCGCTTGCTGTCGCTGAGCTCAATGGCTGCGACTACTGCCTTTCGGCGCACACCTATCTCGGCAAGAACCTCGCCAAGCTGGATGACGCCGAAATCACCGCCAACCGCAACGGCGCCTCGAACGACCCCAAGGCTGATGCCGCGGTACGCTTCGCCGCGCAGCTTGTCCGCAGCCGCGGCCATGTGAGCCAGAGCGAGTTCGAAGCCGTGCGCGCCGCCGGTTACACCGACGCGCAGTTGCTCGAGATCGTCCAGCATGTCGCGCTCAACACCTGGACCAACTACGTCAACTCGGCATTCGCCACCGTGATCGACTTCCCGGTCGTCACCACCCGCGCGGCCGCCCCGGTCGCTGCCTGAGCGCTCCGGCGGGCACTGATCGCCCCTCCCCGCACCCGCTCGGTGCCCGCCGCGCATTCTTCCCCAGTTCGAAAGGAAATTCCGCCATGTCGATCAGAGCTCGCCTCCTGACTGTCGTGGTTAGTGCGTCGGTCCTCGCCGTCAACGTCGTCGCCGCGTTCCCCGCGCTCGCCCAGAATGCCGCTCCCAGCGCCCCGGTTGCGCTGACCACGCCTGTCAGCCCCGATCAGCCCCGATCAGGTCCGCTACGGCACGATCAAGGTCGATGGCCTGAACATCGCCTACCGCGAGGCTGGTGATGCCAGCTTGCCCAAGCTGGTGCTGCTGCACGGCTGGCCTTCCTCCTCGCGCCAGCAGCGCGATTTGATCCCGGCGCTTTCGAAGCGCTTCCACGTGATCGCGCCGGAAAGCTACACCTCCGATGCGGCTTCGGTCGCGGGCCTCACCAACCTGCGCATCCAGCTCGATCTGTTCTACGACTAGCGCCACAACCCTGAACTCAACCCGGTGTGGCAGTAGTTCCTGCGCGACAATCAGCTCAAGACGGTGATTTTCTGGGGTCAACGCGATTCGTTCTTCAATGCTGAAGGCGGCGAGGCTTTCCTCAAGGATCTGCCCAAGGCCGAACTGCACCGCCTGAACGCAGGCCATATCATCAGCTTCTGCGATGCCAGGGTGAAGCCCGCCCACTTGGACCCAGGCAGGCACGCGGGCGCTATTGCCGCATCGGTGCCCGGAACCCACTGGTTGCGGCGCGCCGATGCGGCAATACTCTGTTGGTAAATCACCCGATTCCCGCAGGTGGGAATCGGGCGCATTGCGCAATGGAGGACCCGTTCATGGAAACTATCGGCGCCGATCTTCGCGAGATGCAGCGCATCCCGCTGGCAGAGGCGCATGTCGTGGCGCTGCGCGCGGCGGGGACGGTGGTTACGTACCCGGCGGGCACGTTCCTAGCCCGGCCCGGTGATCCCGCGGACAAGTTCACTTATGTCGAAGAAGGCGAGGTCGAGGTCGTCAATACCTATACCGACGAGCGCCACCTCCCCTCCTCGCTCGGACCGACGCAGTTCATGGGCGAGATCGCATTCCTTAATGGCGGAGCCGTTTCGATGGCGATGCGCGCCGCACAGGACACTCGCGTGATCGAAGTGCCGCGCGAGGCAATGCTGACCCTGATGTCGCAGATCCCCGAGATGTCGGACATTGTCATCACCGTGTTCGCCGCGCGCCGCCGCCGCCAGCTTGATGCCGGCGATAGCACGCTCCAGCTGATCGGCGAGGAGGAGGACGCCAATGTGCGCCGCATCGCCGAATTCGCCAACCGCAACCGCATTCCTTATGGCTCGCTGAAGCTCGGCAGCCCGGAAGCGGCCGCCGCGGCGCACAGCTGTTTGATCGCGCCGTCGATGCCGGCAGTGATCTTCGGGCGCGACCAGGTCGTGACTGAGCCGACTCCGGAGAAGATCGCGCAGCTCCTCGGCCTGAACCGCGATCTACAGCGCGACGAGGCGTTCGATGTCCTGATCGTCGGCGGCGGCCCTGCCGGGGTGGCAGCGGGCGTATACGCCGGATCGGAAGGGCTCAGCGCATTGGTGATCGAGGATATCGCGATTGGCGGGCAAGCCGGCACTTCGAGCCGGATCGAAAACTACATGGGCTTCCCCACGGGCATTTCGGGCGGCGACCTGGTGTGGCGCGGCGAAGTGCAGGCAATGAAGTTCGGCACGCGCTTTGCGCTGCCGCGCCGGGTCGTATCACTCGACAAGCTGAAGGACGGCGCATTCTGCGCCAACTTCGAAGATAACCAACAGGGGGGTCAGCGCGTTCGCGGGCGCGCGGTGATTGTCGCCTCGGGCGTGCAATACCGCCGCCTCCCGATCCCCCGGCTCGCCGAGTTCGAAGGCGCAGGTGTCTACTATGCCGCGACCGAGATCGAGGCGCGCTATTCCAAGGGCACGCAGGCGGTGATCATAGGCGGCGGCAATTCGGCGGGGCAAGCGGCGATGTATCTCAGCCGCTCAGCCAAGTGCGTGCATGTCGTGGTGCGCGGAAGCTCGCTTGCGGCCTCGATGTCGAGCTATCTATCCAACCGACTCGAGGCCGATCCCGCCATCGAAATCGACTACAACACCGAAGTCGTCGCGCTCCATGGCGAGGGCCATCTTGAGGGCGTAACCTTCCGCGATGCCAAGACCGGCGAAACCCGCGAGATCGCGACACGGGCGCTGTTTATCATGGTCGGCGCGGCGCCGAACACGGATTGGCTCTCCGGTCTGGTCGCGCTCGATGACAAGGGTTTCGTGCGAACCGGGCCCGACATTGGCGCTGCCTCGCCCTACGCCACCTCGCAGCCGGGCATTTTCGCCGTCGGCGATATCCGCGCCGGATCGGTGAAGCGCGTGGCGTCCGCTGTGGGAGAAGGCTCGGTCGTCGTTTCGAAAGTGTGGGAATATCTCAATCTCTGAACATCGGTTGCAACCCGCAGCTCAATCTCCACCAATTCGATTAAGATTGAGCTTGGTATCCGTTCCGACCCATGATAATTTTATACCATAATACTTTAGATTTGCGCTGAGAAATGACCCGGGAAGGGCATAAGTTTCCATTGAGAATTGACCCATGTTTGAACCCGCCCCTGGCTGACCGGTCGGGGGTATCAGGAGTGATCAACATGGATTTACTGAGCGTAATCCGGCGCTGGAGTATTCGTCAGAAGATGCCGATCCGCGAGATCGAGCGGCGCATTGGTTTGTCGCGCAACACGATCCGCAAGTACCTTCGCGCCGATACGGTGGAACCGCAGTTCAATGTTCCCAAGCGGCCGAGCAAGCTGGACCCGTTCGCCGAGAAGCTGTCGGGTTGGCTGCGGATCGAGGCAGGCAAGTCGCGCAATCAGAAGCGCACGGCCAAGCAGATGCACGCCGACCTCGTCGCTTTGGGATATGAAGGGTCCTACGGCCGGGTGGCGACGTTTGTGCGGGGCACGAAGGCGGACCGCCAGCGTGATGCCCAGCCACATGCCTAGCCGGAGGGACCTCCTGGTGGCAGAACTACCCGTGTCATGGGACGAGCAGCATTTGCTGTTCGGGCTCGTCAGCCACTAAACCACCCGCATCGAAGTCGGGCAAAGAGCCCCGTGGGCGAGGTTTTTCTGAACGGAGAAACAGGCGAAAGCGGCGCGAAGATCGGTGTCTGGATCCTGTCTCTGACCCATCTCCCGATCAAGCAAAGGCCTGCACCCTGCGGAACTGCGCCGCTTTGAGCAGAGCAGGCGCCCGCAGGCTAAAATTGTTTCGCTTGTCAGACTGTTTGGTGCGGTCGAGAAGACTCGAACTTCCACGGGCTTTCGCCCACAACGACCTCAACGTTGCGCGTCTACCAATTCCGCCACGACCGCACGTCGAACGGGGTTTCGCCTCTCGAAAAAAGGCAGACCCGCCGGGGTAGGAGCGCGCCCCTAGCAAAGGACCCCGCGGTGCGCAACAACCAAGGGTGGGTTTTTTAATCCGGCTTCCAGCCGATTTCGGCGACCTTGGCGCTCTTGGGCACGTCCGTGACCGCCTCGTTGATTGTCACACTCTCGCCGGGTTTGAGCGAATCGCGCGGCGGAGTGACATTCCAAGTGTAAACCACCTTGTCCTTCGCATCGCGCAGCACGATCAGGATTGGCGGCACCTCGTGCGGGTCCTTGCCGACATTGGTGACCGTACCGCTGGCCCCGAAATACTCTGTGCCATTGGGCAATGTGCGCCGATCCTGCCGTTCAGCCGGGAATGAAAGCACCAGATCGGGCCGCCCTGCACCAAAGGTGGCCTGCGCTGAGGGAAGCCATCCTGGCAATCCGAACCACATCGCCAGGCCGGCCAGTGCCGCAACGATCAAAGCAAAACCGACACCGGCCAACGTCCAGAGCTTGGCGGTGTTCCGGCGCGGGCGGAAGGGCGGCTCATGCTCAAAGCGCGAGCCGGCCTCGGCAAAGCCATCGTCGTTGCCGCGCGTGACGGGACGCGGCACCGCTGGGGGCTCAGGCACAATGTCGGACGCATCGTCGTCATAGACGGGGGCAGGCCGCGCATCTGTCGCTGCCATCGGAGGCGGAGGCGGCGACGATCTGCCCGCAGGCGGCGGTGCGGAGAGTGGCGCCGCAGGCGTCACCTGAACGGCGGTTGCGGCAGCTACAGCAACCGAGGGCTCGGGCCGCGCAGGCAATTCGGGGCCCTGCTGGAACCAGCTGTGTCGGCACTTGGCGCAGCGAACGGTGCGGCCTTCCACACCGATTGCGCTGTCGGGAACGACATACCGCGTCGAGCAAGCGGGGCACGCGATGATCATGCAGCCGGGTTAAGCATGGGCTTGCCCCGTGAAACAATAGGCGGAGGCGGGGAGAAGTGCTTCCACGGCCTTTTTTCCACATCGATTGACGCCTATAGCGCTGGCAAGGCGCATCTTAGCCGCGCCGTTCACACCCGGGTCAGCCCCAAGGCCAGCCTCAAGGATCGCCACGCCTGACATGAGCCAGCCTGATGCCGAACCAACTTGACGCCGAAATTGTCCAGTTCGACAATGTCGGGCTGCGGTACGGGACGGGTAAGGAAATTCTCACCGACATTTCCTTCACGCTTTATCCCGGCCGGTTCTATTTCCTTACGGGCGCTAGCGGCGCGGGCAAGACCAGCCTGCTCAAGCTGCTCTATCTGTCGCAGCGCCCCTCGCGCGGGTTGATCCGCCTGTTCGGCACCGATGCGATCACGCTCCCCCGCGAACGGCTCCCCGGTTTCCGGCGACGCATCGGCGTGGTATTTCAGGATTTCCGCCTAGTCGATCACCTCTCCGCGTTCGACAATGTCGCGCTGCCGCTGCGGGTGGCCGGGGTGAGCGAAAAGGAAATTGCGCGGCCAGTGGGCGACATGCTCGAGTGGGTCGGACTGGGCGACCGCTTCCATGCCCGGCCCGCGACGCTTTCGGGCGGAGAGCAGCAGCGCGTGGCGATCGCGCGCGCGGTGATCGCCCGGCCCGATATGCTCGTGGCAGATGAGCCGACCGGCAACGTCGATCCCGAAATGGCGCTCAAGCTGCTGCGCCTGTTCGAAAGCCTCAACCGGCTCGGTACCACTGTCGTTGTCGCCACCCACGACGTCCACCTGATCCGCAAGGTGCCGGAATCGCTGATCATGCGGCTCGACAAGGGGCGGCTGAGCGACCCGACCGGCGCGCTGCGCTATCCGCCGCGCCGCCCGGGCGCATCCAGCCCCATGGCCACCGCGCCGTTATGAACGCGCTCACGTCTGCCCTCGGCGCGCTCGGAAACCGCTGGCGCGGCAGCGCTGCGCCGGGTGATCCGCGGTTGTTGCCCGAAGCCCAGCTGAGTGGGCCGATGCCGTGGGTGATCGCGATCATGATCGCGCTGACGGTCGTGGCGGCGGCCAGCGGGCTCGCGCTGCGCAATGCCGCGCGCACCGCGAGCGCTGATCTGGAAGGCGGCATAACAGTCCAGATCGTGACAGCAGCACCGGCCGAACGCACACGCCAGGCTGCCGCTGTGCTTACCGCGCTGCGCGGTGCACCCGATGTGGCCGAAGCGCACCAGGTGGCGCAAGAAGATCTCAACACGCTGGTCGAGCCCTGGCTCGGCACCCGGCCGGGCGACGATGTCGAGGCCTTGCCAATCCCGGCCTTGATCGATGTGCGGCTGCGCGCGGCGGCCACGCCAGACCGGCTTGGCAGGCTGCGCGCCCTTGTTATGCCGGTTGCCCCGTCGGCGCGGGTCGATGCGCAGGCCGGCTGGCTGGCACCGGTCTTCGCGGCGATCGAGGCGCTGCAATGGCTTGCCGGCGGGCTTATCGCACTGCTTGCGTTCGCCACGATTTCGGCGGTGCTGCTCGCATCCCGCAATGCGCTGGGCAATCACCGCGAGACGATCGAGATCGTGCACATGCTGGGCGGCACCGACCGCCAGATTGCGCGGGTGTTCCAGCGCTCGATGGCCTTCGATGCCGCAGCCGGCGGGCTGGCCGGGCTGCTGCTCGGGCTTGTGACCATAGTCGCGCTTGGCCGCCAGTTCGCCGGGCTCGGTTCGGGCATGGTGGCAGGCGCTGTGCTGCGCTGGCCGGATTGGATCACGATCGCGGCGATCCCGCTGCTTGGCGTGGGCCTCGCAGTGCTGACCGCGCGGCTCACGGTGCTCGCCGCGCTGCGGCGCATGCTCTAATATGCGCGGCCCCCGCAAACCACCCGGCCTGTTCCGGCGCATCGGCGCAACGGTGCTGCTTGTCTGGACGCTTGGCTTCCTGTGGTTCGCCCTCGCGCTGCCGCGCCCCGCAGGCGCCCAGAAAACGGATGGCGTGATCGCGCTGACCGGTGCCAGCGGGCGTATCCCGCATGCGATCGATATGCTGCGCACGGGGCGCGCGCGCAAGCTGCTCGTCGCCGGAGTGGCAAGCGAAGTGCGGCCAGGCGAATTCGCTGCGGAATACCGCGTCTCGCCGCAGTTGCTGGCCTGCTGCGTGACACTGGGATTTGAATCGATCGACACGCGGTCCAACGCGCTGGAGGCATCACGCTGGATCGCGGCCGAGCATCTCACCTCGGTGAGGCTGGTCACAACCGACTGGCACATGCGCCGCGCTGCCTTCGATCTTGCGCTGGCCGTGCCCAAGGGGGTGGAGATCCTTCCCGATGCGGTGCCCTCGCGCCCCAGCCTCAAGACGCTGTTCATCGAATACAACAAGCTGCTGGCGCGGATCGCCGCCTGGCTCGCAGGATGGTAGAATCGCGCGTGCCGGGCCGAGTGATGAAAACAGAACCTGTGCGCGCAGGCGCAACGACCGGCGACGTCTTGCGCAGCCTAGCGTTCTACGCAGCATTTTATGGCGGCACAATCCTGCTCGTGCTGGTGGCACTGCTTGCGTGGGCTATCGCGCTGGAACGGTTCCGTATAGTCGTTCACTACTGGTCGTCTTGGCACCGCTGGTGCGCGCGCATGATCCTCGGCATCACGGTTGAAAGCGAAGGTTTCATACCCCGCGGCAGAGTGCTCTACGCCATCAAGCACGAGTCCTTTTTTGAGGCCATCGACGTGCCGAACCAGTACCCCCTGCCCGTCGTCTTCGCCAAACAGCAACTCATGCGCATTCCGTTGTGGGGCACTGTCGGGCGGCGCTATGGCCTGATCGGTGTGGACCGGGCAGGCGGCGCAAGCGCCTTTCGCGCGATGCTGGCAGAGGCGCGGCAGCGCGTTGCCGATGGCCGCCCGCTGGTGATCTTCCCCGAAGGCACGCGCGTGCCCCATGGCACCCGGCCGCCCCTGCAGGCTGGATTTGCCGGGCTTTACAAGATGCTCGGCCTGCCGGTCATTCCCGTGGCCGTGGATAGCGGCCCGCTCTATCAGCGCCGCTGGAAGCGTGCAGGCACAATCCATTACCGCTTTGGCACAGAGATTCCCCCCGGTCTGCCCCGCGAGGAGCTTGAAGTGCGGGTTCTTGCCGCCATCAACGCGCTCAATCCATGAACGGGGCCGAGACGCGTCCGGCTGATCGTCATGAGCAGCCCGATGCGCGTACCTGGGGCGAAGTGCTTGGCCCTGGCCTTGTCACAGGCGCGGCGGACGATGATCCCAGCGGGATCGGCACCTACAGCCAGGTCGGTGCGCAGTTCGGCTACAGTCTCGCCTGGATCATGGTGTTCAGCTATCCGCTGCTGGTCGCGACCCAACTGATCTGCGCGCGGATCGGTGCGGTAACCGGCCACGGCATCGCCCACAACCTGAGGCGGCACTACCCCAGGCCGGTGCTATGGTTTGCGGTCGTGCTGCTGCTCGTGGCAAACACGATCAACCTCGGCTCGGATCTCGGCGCGATGGCCGCTGCGCTCAACCTTCTGCTGCCGGGGCCGACCATGCTCTATGTCGCGCTGTTCGGCTGCATCTCGGTGCTGCTCGAAGTGTTCGTCAGTTACGAACGCTATACACGCATTCTCAAATGGTCGGCGCTGTCACTGCTGGCCTATATCCTTGTGCCGTTCGTGGCGGGAATATCACCGCGCGAAGTGATCCGTGGGATGCTCGTACCCAAGCTCGCGTTCGACCGCGAAAGCGCGATGGCCGTGATCGCGGCGCTGGGCACAACGATCAGCCCCTACCTGTTCTTCTGGCAGGCGGGGCAGGAAGTGGAGGAGCAGCACCGGCTGCACACCCATCCGCTCGGCGTATTCCCCCGTGCTGCCGCTCCGGGACTTTCTCGCATGCGCACCGATACGCTGCTGGGTATGGGGGTGACGAGCGTGACCGCGCTGTTCATCGTTATCGCCACAGCTTCGACACTCCACGCCCACGGGATCAACCAGATTACCTCGGCCGATCAGGCAGCGAGCGCGTTGCGGCCAATTGCGGGAGATCTAAGTTTCCTGCTGTTCGCCGTGGGGATCATCGGGATCGGGCTGCTCGCGGTGCCAGTGCTGGCAGGCTCTGCGGCCTATGCGCTGTCCGAAACTTTCGGCTGGACCGAAGGGCTGGACCACAAGCCGAACGAAGCCAAGGCGTTCTATGGCGCGATTGTGGTCGCGGTGCTGGGCGGGGTCGCGCTCAACCTCATCGGGATCGACCCGATGCACGCGCTCTACTGGACGGCGGTGATCAACGGGCTGCTCGCCCCGCCGCTGATGGTGATGACCATGCTGGCCGCGAGCAATCCCAAAGTCATGGGCCGGCTGACACTTCCGCCCCTGCTCAAGCTGGGCGGCTGGGCAGCAACGGCCGTGATGATCTTCGTGTCGGGGATGTTCCTGCTGAGCTGAAGCGGCGTTTGTTCGCCTGCCGGCGAAGGCGGCACCGGCCCGCTTCAAACCTCCCCGTGATCACTGCGGCCGAAATCGGGCCGCGCATCGTCCTGGCCCATCTCGATGATCGAGCGGCGGATCGCGCGGGTGCGGGTGAAGCTATCGAACAACATCGCGCCATCGCCCTTGCGGATTGCCTTCTGCAGCTCGGTCAGGTCCTCACTGAAGCGCTGGAGCATTTCGAGCACGGCATCGCGGTTACTGAGGAACACGTCGCGCCACATAGTCGGATCGGAAGCGGCGATGCGCGTAAAATCGCGGAAGCCCCGGCCGAAAACTTGATAACCTCGCTCTGCGTCACTTCCTCGAGATCCGAGGCGGTGCCGACGATGGTATAGGCAATCAGGTGCGGAAGGTGGCTGGTGACAGCCAGCACGCGGTCGTGATGCTCGGCATCCATCATCTCGATCCGCGCGCCCAGCGCCTCCCAGAAGGCTGCCACGCGCGCGACCTGGGCGGCGTCAGCTTCGGCTGGCGGGGTGATGATGCACCAGCGGCCCTTGAACAGCGCGGCGAAGCCCGCGTCGGGCCCGCTTTGCTCGGTGCCCGCCACCGGGTGCGAGGGAATCACACAGATGCCTGGCAGAGCCTCCGCCAGCGCACGCGCTACACTGGCCTTGCTGGAGCCGACGTCGGTGATGATCACTCCGGGGGCCAGATGCGGCGCGATGGCCTTGCCGGCTGCTTCCATCGCACCGACCGGCACACAGAGCACGACAAAGTCAGCACCGGCAACCGCTTCGGCCGCCGTTTCGGGGATCTGGTCCGCCAGATCAATCTCCCGCGCGCGGGCCCGTACAGCCGGATCGGCATCAAAGCCGCAAGTGAACGCATCGGGCAGGTGCACACGCACCGCCCGCGCAACCGAGCCGCCGAGCAGGCCAAGGCCGATCACTGCGATACGGGTAAACGCGGCTTTGGTGCGCGAAGCGTCGCTCATCGGGCGGATTCGGCGAACTGGCGCAGTACACCAGCGACACGGTCCATCTCGGCTGCGGTGCCGATCGTGATGCGCAGGCACTGCGGCAGGCCCTGCCCCGGCAGCCAGCGGGTGATGAAACCTTGGTCCATCAGCCCCTTGTAAGCGGCTTCGGCGGTCAGCGCGCCAGTGAACTCGATGAGCACAAAATTGGCCTCGCTCGGCAGCGGGCGCAGGCCATGGTTGCCCAGCGCCGCGATAGCCCCGGCGAAGCGGGTGCGCTCCGTGCGGTTGTGCAGGCGCGAAGCCTCAACAAAGGCCTGATCCTCCAGCGCCGCCAGCGCAGACGCCTGCGCGGTCAGCGTGAGATTGAAGGGCCCGCGGATGCGGTTTAGCATGTCGATCAGTTCGGGTGCGCCCGTGGCCCAGCCGACGCGCTCACCGGCAAGCCCGTAGATCTTGGAAAAGGTGCGCGTGACGAGCACATTGTCCGCCGCCAGCGCCAGCGCCAGCGCGCCGTCATCGGCATCGGCTTCGAGATACTCGGCATAAGCCTGATCGACCACCAGCAACACATCGCCGGGGAGCGCCGCGTGCAGCCGCGCGAGATCGGCGCGCGGCAGATAACTGCCGGTGGGATTGTTGGGGTTTGCGATGAACACCACCCGCGTGCGGGGGCTAACGCAGCCGAGCAGCACATCGATATCGGCGGCGTAATCGCAGTCGGGCGCAACCACCGGCGTCGCCCCGCAGCGGCGGGCCGCGATGTCGTACACCGAAAAGCCAAAACGGACGAACAGCACTTCATCGCCAGGACCCGCAAAAGCCTGCGCAGCCAGGTTGAGCAGTTCGTCCGAACCAGTCCCCATGACGATCCGTGCCGGATCAACGTGGTGAAGCGTGCCCAGCGCTGCGCGCAGCGCATGGCTTTCCGGATCGGGATAGCGCGCGGGATCGCCCGCACCGAGCCGCGCACTGAGCGCCAGCGGGCTGGTGCCCAGCGGGTTCTCGTTGGCGGAAAGCTTGATCAGCTTTTGCCCATCGGCCCCAGTCGATTTGCCCGGGACATAGGGATGGATCGCCGAAATCCAGGCCTTCGGGATGGGGCGGAGCGAAGCGGGGGCTTGGGGTTCAGAAGTGGCCATGATCGGCGCGCCTTAGCGGGCTTGGCGTGCCAAGGAAACCGTTTCGCTGACCTGCGCTGGCTGTCAGGCCGCGTCAATCCGCATCGCAGCGCCCTTCCAGTCGCTCGCCATGGCAAAAGCCGGCATGGAAGGCTTGCCGTCTTCGCTCCCGCCGATGAGATGCGGGCCGATCGGCTGAACGCCGTCGCCCTTGGGGCTTTGCGGCAGGCCTGCAGCGGCAAGCTGATAGGGAGAGGCGCGGTGGCGCGTGCACAGGCCGCCGCTCCCGTCCGGCACCAGCGCATGCTCAAACTCGAGACCCTGCTGGCGCTTGCGCGAGCGGCGCACGCGCACCACCGCCAACTGGCCTTCGCCCAGATCGATGACAAACTCGGTGCCGACCGGCACATCGACCAGCCCCTCGATCAGCGCGCCCGAAACCGAGAGGTTGCGCAGCACGACCGGATAGTAGTGGTTGTCATGGATCACGCCGATCCGGCGGAACATCGCCTGGCGGTCGTACCGCTGAAATGCGGGCCCGGATGGCTCGATGATCCAATCGCCTTCGTTCAGCTTCAGCACGAACTGGTCATTCGGGATTGGCTGGCTGTAGATGTAGCCCTGCACCAGCGTGACATTGAGGCTTTTCATCAGGTCGAACTGGTCGAAGCTTTCGACTCCCTCGGCCGTCGTATCCATTTCCAGCGCCTTGGCCAGTGCCACGATCGCCGCGATGATGGCGCGGTTGCGCGATCCGGCCTCGGTCGCGCCGCGCACGAACGACTGGTCAATCTTGATCTTGTCGAACGGCGCGGTCTTGAGATAGGCAAGCGAGGAATAGCCGGTGCCGAAATCGTCAAGCGCGAGCCGCACCCCAAGGGCCTTGAGCGCCTTGAAACGGTCGTTGGTGGCGCCGCCTTCCTGAAGGAACACGCTTTCGGTGATTTCGAGTTCCAGTCGCTCGGGTTCAAGCCCGGAATTGAGCAGCGCATTGGCGACCAGCGCCGGAAAGCCTTCATCGGCGAACTGCACCGGCGAAACGTTCACCGCAACCTTGAGTCTGCCGGGCCATGCCACAGCTTCGGCACAGGCGCGGCGCAGCACCCATTCGCCGATACCCTTGATGAGGTTGGATTCCTCGGCAATCGGAATGAACCGCGCTGGCGAAACAGGGCCATGTTCGGGATGGTTCCAGCGCACCAGCGCCTCGACCCCGACAACGTGGTTGTCCGACGCGCGCACCACCGGCTGATAATGCAGTTCGAGTTCGTCGCGCTGAAGGGCGTCGTGCAAGTCTTCCTCGAGCAGGCGGCGGTCCGCCGCGGCCTTGAGCAAGTCTGCGCTGAAGAAACGGAACCGGCCGCGTCCGGCGCCCTTTGCAGCATAAAGCGCAAGATCGGCGTTGCGCACAAGCGAATCGCTGTCGTCACCATCGAATGGCGAGACCGCTACGCCGACCGACGCACCGATCAGACAGCGGCTGCCATCGATGGTATAGGGCTGCGAGATGCTTGTTATTATGCTCGTGGCGATATCGCCCAGCACACCGCGATCCTCGATGCCCGGCATGATCACCTGGAATTCATCGCCGCCAAGGCGGCTTACCTTCTCCTTGTCACCCACTACGCGAACAAGGCGGCTCGCAACTTGCTTGAGCAGGGCATCGCCGGCCGCATGACCCAGGGTGTCGTTGACCTGCTTGAAGCGGTCGAGATCGATCAGCATGATCGCGCAAGGGCTGCGCTGCGACGAGCGCTGTGCGAGGGTTTGCTCGAGCAGTTGCGACATGCGCCGGCGGTTGAGCAAGCCCGTGAGCGGGTCGTGCATGGCGAGGTGCGAGCTTTCCTCGGCTGAACGGCGTTCGCCGGTGATATCCTCGCAGTGTCCGCGAAAGCCCGCGAACTCATCGCGGACGAGGATGGCCTCGCCCGAAACCGACCACCACCTCACTTCGCCGTCTGGGCGTTCGCTACGGACGGTCAGCTTCTCGAAGCGTCCCTTGCGGGCGAAAGCGAAGGGCAGGGTGCGCTCGCCCTCTTTGCCTGGCGTCAGAAACAGTTCGAGAAAGCTCTGGCCGTTGACCCCGCCCTCGCCGGCGAGCAGCGGATGTGCTCCGGGCGAGAGGTAGGTGACCCGGCCTTCCGCATCGGTGGACCAGAAAAAACCGAGGCCGAGGTCTTCATAGGTGTGACACAATGCAGCTGCTTCGACTTCGGACGAGCGAGACGAAGGCGCTGCGTCGACCGCCGCTCCCAGCCCCAGAGCCTCACGTGCCTTCCGCAGCACCACAACATCGTCCCTTCGTTCCGATGAGAACTTCGATCCTCATGTTTAGCGCAAGGCTCTTTTAAGAAGGTTAACAAACCGCGCTGCTCCTTTAGCGGCTTATGCTTGACCAGAATTATTCACTTTTTCGAACAGAACCAGTCTGTTCGATGCACTGGTAAGGCCATTCAACCAGAACAAAAAAAAGGGCCGGAAGCGCAGAACGCTTCCGGCCTTGAGTCTGTTCGCAGGAGGAACATGGTCTGGCGGGGCCCCGGTGGGCTAGAGGGAGAGGATCTCGCCCCCTGGCCCCGCCAAGCTTGGTATCAGTAGTTGCCAGTCGGCATAGCCGATCAGTAGTTGTACGCGCGCTCGCCGTGCTCAGCGATGTCGAGCCCCTCGCGCTCGCCTTCTTCGCTGATCCGCATGCCGAGCGTCTTGTCGAGCACGAACCAGATGATCGCGGTGCCAAGGCCCGACCAGACGAGCGTGATGAGCACGGCTTCGATCTGGGTCTGCACCTGGCCGATCATGTCATAAGCGCCCGGAACCGACGGGAACTTGGTGTAGTCGATCCAGCCCTGGCCGCCGAGCGCCGGCGAAGCGACGATGCCGGTGGCGATCGCGCCGGTGATGCCGCCGATGCAGTGAACACCGAACACATCGAGCGTATCGTCATACTTGAACTTGTTCTTCACCGTGCTGACGAAGAAGTAGCACAGCGGCGAGACGATCAGGCCGAGCACGACCGATGTCATCGGCGCACCATAGCCTGAGGCCGGCGTGATCGCGACGAGGCCGGCCACGGCGCCCGAGGCAGCACCCAGCATTGAAGGCTTCTTGTGAACGATCTGTTCGATGATCGCCCAGCTCACCGCAGCGGCGCAAGTTGCTAGCATGGTGTTGACGAACGCCACGGCCGCAACGCCGTTTGATTCAAGGTTCGAACCTGCGTTGAACCCGAACCAGCCCACCCACAGCAGCGAGGCGCCGATCATGGTCATGGTCAACGAGTGCGGCGGCGTGGCTTCCTTGCCATACCCAAGGCGCTTGCCGAGCATGAGGCAGCCAACGAGGCCCGCGATGCCGGCGTTGATGTGCACCACGGTGCCGCCTGCGAAATCGAGAGCGCCCTTGGCGTAAAGGAAACCAGCGTCGGTCGGCGCATCCGAAAGGAAGTCCGGTCCGGCCCAGTACCACACCATGTGCGCGATGGGGTAGTAGACGAAGGTCGACCACAGCACCACGAACAGCATAAGCGGGGTAAACTTGATGCGTTCCGCGAACGAACCGATGAACAGCGCCGGGGTGATCATGGCGAAGGTCATCTGGAACACGAAATAGCTGAGCTCGGGGATATAGACGTTGTTGGAGAACGTTGCCGAGAAGGTCCCGCTGGTCACGCCGTTCATCAGCACCTTGCCGAAGCCGCCGATGAAGGGCGAGCCGCCAGTGAAGGCGAGCGAATAGCCATAGGTTGCCCAGAGCAGGCCCGCGATCGAGACGATCATGAACACCTGCATCAGCACCGAAAGCATGTTCTTGGTGCGCACCAGACCGCCGTAGAACAGCGCCAAGCCCGGAATGCTCATCATCAGCACGAGCACCGACGAGGTCAGCATCCAGGTCGTATCACCCTTGTTGACCATTGTGGCCTGCGCCGCCACGTCCGGTGCCTTGATCATCGCCGCCTGGGCGAAGGCGGTGGAAGCCGCGCCGAGCGCAAGGCCCGCACCAGCTACCCCGCCGATCATCTTACGGATCATCGAAGTTCCCCTCATGTCAGAAGTCGCGATGTTTGAGGTCGCGGGCCCCGCGTTGCGCGCGCTCACAGCGCCGTATCCCCGGTTTCGCCGGTACGGATGCGCGTTGCCGAAGCGAGATCGATAACGAATATCTTACCATCGCCGATCGCCTCGGTGCTGGCAGTCTGCTGGATCATCTCGATGATCTGCGGCGCAAGATCGTCGCTCGCGGCGATCTCGATCTTGACCTTGGGCAGCATGTTCGTGGTGTATTCGGCGCCGCGGTAGATCTCGGTCTGGCCTTTCTGACGGCCAAAACCTTTCACTTCCGACACCGTCATCCCTGCAACGCCCAGCCCGGACAGCGCTTCACGCACTTCGTCGAGCTTGAACGGCTTGATGATGGCGATGATGAATTTCATTCATGCCCCCCTTTGCGACCTTCGCGCCGGACGAACTGCCGGCTGGAAAAGCTCTGCAAAGGGCGTGCCAGATCCGTACATTCCCGGATTCCGCGATTCACCGTGTGGAATCATTGAGCAACGCCAGAATGTGCGCTCGAATCTTGGGCACGAATCCCGCATTGCACAAATTTTAGGCAATTGTTTCGACGTCAGCGCCCCAAACCGGGGGCTTTCGCTTCCGGGCGCGAGCGTCCGCTATCCGCGGAAGAAGCGGTCCGTCGGGGTGGTCGGCAAGCCGTCGATGCTGCGGGTCCGGCCGGACGTCTTGGTCATCCACGCCGCCTCATCCGACCCGGCGTGGTATTTGACCAGCGTCTGCCGCTCGTTCGCCAGGGTCATTACCGGCACCCCGTAGCCGCAGCTGGTTTGCACGCTGTCCACCGCGATATCGAAGATCTGGCGCGTGCCGGGGAGGATGGTGAAATGGGCGGCCAGTTCATCCCAATCGGAATCCTGCGGCAGCACCGGCCGCCCCGTTCCGTAGAGCCGAAGGATACGCGCCGGCTGACCGAAGTTGCACATCATCACCGTGATCCGGCCATCGGCGACGAGATGCGCATGGGTTTCATTGCCCGATCCGGCAAGATCGAGATAGGCCACCCGGTTGGGGCCCAGCACGCGGAAGCAGTCATACCCTTTGGGCGAGAGGTTGATGCGCGCGTCCGCTGCCGCCGTTGCGATGAAGAACACACTTTGCGCGCCGATCATCGCTTCGTGCTCGGGCAGGATACTTTCCGAAAAATCAGCCATCAGAGAAAATCCCGCATCGTTTTGATGAAGCGCTCGAACTGGTCGTGGTGCAGCCAGTGGCCCGCGTTCTCGAACTCGGCCACCGTGCCGTTCCGGAAATGCTTGATCCGGCCATCGCGTTCAGGGTTGCCCGCCCAGGAATCCGCGCCGTTCATCAGCAGCGTAGGCGCAGTGATCGCCTCCCACAGCTCGTGCTTGCGCTCGGTCGAGATATCGTAGGGGTGATCAATGTGGACGTAAGGGTCGAACTTCCAGGTGAAGGTTCCGTCCTCGTTGCGGTTGATCCCGTGGATCGTCAGGTGCCGCGCCTGCGCATCGGTCAGGTAGGTGTTCTCCGCCTTCATGCGCGCATAGGCGTCTTCCAGTGTCGCATAGCGACGCGGCAGCCGCCCCGCAGCCTTGCGCTTTTCCGCGATATAATCGCGCACCCGCCGCGCAAACGGCACGTCCTTCATCCGCAGTTCCCAATCGGGCGTGGGGAAGATGCCCTCGATTGCGACGAGCTTGGCGACGTCTTCCGGGAACAGCCCGGCATAACGCAGCGAGACATTGGCACCCCACGAGTGCGAGACGATCGCGACCGGCGCCAAGCCCAACTGGTGCACGAGCTGCGCAACGTCATAGACCATGTCCATCGTGCGATAGTTTCCGTCCGAGGCCCAGTCGCTGTCACCATGCCCGCGGTGATCGAGCGCAATCACATGCCAGTCATCGCGCAGTGCTTCGGCGGTCCAATCCCAGCTGCGGCAATGGTCGCGCCCGCCATGAATCAGCAGCAGCGGCGGCTTTTCCGCATTGCCCCAATCGACATAGTGCAGCCGCAGGCGCTGTGAGATGAAGGTGTTTGAGGTGGGGCCAAGAAGTGTCATGCGCCGTCTTTGCCGCAGGTGCGAACAACCCGCAAGTGCGGTTTGATCGCTAGACCCGGCTTCGCCACGAGACCTTGGGCACGTAGCCGATCAGCGCGCCCGCGCGCACGCTGGAAAGCAGCGAAGCTTCCCCGGCAAGCGCTTCGGCCAACAGAACCTCCGGGAAGTGCGCCGCCATCAGATCCCGCGAGGGCTGGCCCATGAGATTGTCGGCCGCCGCAATGATCAACGGCTCATGGCCAGTCGTCTCAGCCTCCAGCGCGCAGCGGCATGCATCGGCGGCGTCCTCTGCGTCGATATAGCTCCACAGGTTCCACCTGCGGCTCGCCGGATCGGCCTGGATTACCGGGATGACGGCATAGTCGGACAGGGAATAGACGTTGGAGAAGCGCAGCGAGACCACGGCCATAGCGGGATGCCAGCGCGCGAACTCCGCCGCCATTGTCTCGCCCACCAGCTTGCCCAGCGCATAGGACCAGTTGGGCAGGAGCGGATGCGTCTCGTCGATCGGAGCAAACTGCGGCGGATCGGCAAAGGGCAGGCCAAGGATCGTCTCGCTCGAAGCCCAGACCACCCGGCCGATGCCCAGCCGCGCGGCGGCCGAAAACACGTTGTAGGTGCCCAGCACATTGACGCGGAATGCTTCCTCGTCGGTCGTCGCGCCGGGCTTGGGAATGCCCGCCAGATGCAACACCGCATCGAAGCGCCGCGCCGCAGTGTCGACACCCGAAAGCGCGCCCATCACCGCGCCGAAATCCGCGCAATCAAGCCGCACCGTGTCGTCACCATAGACCGAGCTCACGAGATCGAACCCGGTGACGCGGTGGCCAGCGGCGCGCAACGCCGCCACGGTTACCCGGCCTAGCTTGCCGTTGCTTCCTGTGACCGCGATGCGCATTGGCGTTCCTACCGCTCCTTGGTGGCGCTGAAAGTCAGCTCCGGATTGCGTTCCTGCTGATAGCTTACATCCCAAAACGAGCGCGCCATGAACACCGGATCGCCGTCACGGTCCCGGGCGAGGTTCGACATGTTGAAATCGGCAAAACCCTTCACCGCCTCGACCGAACCCTTGATCCAGCGCGCGGTATCGAACGGCGATTCTTCCAGCACGGCCTCCACCTTGTATTCCGCCTCCAGCCGCGAAATCAGCACATCGAGCTGCAATTGGCCGACCACGCCGACGATCCACTGCGCGCCGATTTCGGGATAGAACACCTGGATCACGCCCTCTTCGGAAAGGTCGTCGAGCGCTTTCCTGAGCTGCTTGGTTTTGGTCGGGTCCTTCAGCCGCACACGGCGGAGGATTTCCGGCGCGAAATTGGGCAGCCCGGTGAAGCGCACGTCGTTCTTTTCAGACAGCGTATCGCCCACGCGCAAGGTGCCGTGGTTGGGAATGCCGATGATGTCGCCCGCCTCGGCGGTATCGGCAATCTCGCGGTCCTGCGCGAAGAACAGGATCGGCGAGTGCACCGCAATCGGCTTGCCCAGCCCCGAAGGTGTCAGCTTCATGCCGCGCTTGAAGGTGCCCGAGACCATGCGCATGAACGCGATGCGGTCGCGGTGCTGCGGGTCCATGTTGGCCTGCACCTTGAACACGAAGCCGGTGACTTCGGGATAGTCGGTCTCGATCGTGCCGTTCGAGCTTGGCTGCGGGCGCGGCGGCGGTGCGTGGCGCGCGATCGCATCGATCAGTTCGGCCACGCCAAAACCCTTGAGCGCCGAGCCGAAATAGACCGGTGTCAAATCGCCGTGGCGATAGGCCTCGATATCGAATTCCGGATAGCCGACCTGCGCCAGCTCGATCTCCTCGACGACTTCAGGCGGAATATTGCCCCAGTTGGACGTAACTGCATCACGCTTGCCCAGAAACTCGCGGCTATCGCCTTCGGGGCGGGCGATAGTGTTCGTCGCGAAATCGAGCACGCCCTCGAACACCCCGCCCATGCCGATGGGCCACGACATCGGGCAGACATCGAGCGCAAGCGCATCGGCCACTTCATCCAGTGTTTCAAACACAGGGCGGCCTTCGCGGTCGACCTTGTTCACAAACGTGATGATCGGCACCGAGCGCAAGCGGCACACCTCGAACAGCTTGCGCGTCTGCGGCTCGATGCCCTTGGCCGCGTCGATCACCATGATCGCGGAATCGACCGCGGTCAGCGTGCGGTAGGTGTCTTCAGAAAAGTCCTCGTGGCCCGGCGTATCGAGCAGGTTGAACACCACACCGTCCTTCTGGAAGGTCATGACCGACGAGGTGACCGAAATCCCGCGCTGCTGCTCGATCTTCATCCAGTCCGACCGCGCACGCCGCGCCTGCCCCCGCGCCTTGACCTCACCGGCCAGATGGATCGCGCCGCCTTGCAGCAGCAGCTTTTCGGTCAGCGTGGTCTTGCCCGCGTCAGGGTGCGAGATGATGGCAAAAGTGCGGCGATTGGAACTCATGGACCAAGCGCCTAGCGGAGGGCCGCCAATCTGTCACCCACCCGCGAGGCAGCGGCGCAGGGCTTCGGCTTCCTGACCGCGGAGGGGTCTGGCGCCGAGGGTGGCGATTTCTATTCGCCGGCCGTTGGTGACGGCGTCGATGATCTCGATCCGCAGGCCGCGCGCCGTGTTCCACCCTGCAATCCGGTGCGGCACGGCATTGACCGCCTCCCACCTGGCTGTGAGAGGCATCCCCGTGGCGAGGCAATCGGCCAGATGATTTGCAGAAATGCGCGAATTGGCGAACAGCAGAGGGCGCACCTCGCGCACGCGCTTTCGTTCGCCATAGTCTCGCGCAAACAAGAGCAGGGTAAAAATCGCGCCCAGCAGCAAGATCCACGTGACAATCGCCCATTGTGGCGGCTTGGCTGCCTTGCTCAAGCGGCGCGCACTTCAACGTCCATGTGGAAACTGAGGGACTCGCCGGGCTGCAGCGTGACGATCCCAGGCTTTTCCCAAATGTCCCCCGAGAAGCCCTCGGGATCGGAATGGCCTTGCCAAGGCTCAATGCACAGATACCGCGCGCCCGGCACCTGCCACAGGCCGAGCATGGAGGTGTCCGGAAACGCCACATCGAGCCATGCGCCGCCCTCTGCGCCGTAGGACAGGGTGCGGCTGGCAAGGTAGGTCCAGATCATCGCGTCGGCGGTGAACAGGCTCTCGCTGAGTATCAGTTCGCGGCCCTGCACCGAAGTGGTCTCGCCTTCTGGCAAAAGCAACCCGGTCTCGCGGCTGACCCGGCGCACGGGCTGCGGTTCGTCCTTTGCAAACACCAGTTTGTGGTCTGCCTTCTCTGCGCCGCCCGGAAGTGGCCAGGCGAAGGCAGGGTGGTAGCCGAAGCTGAAAGGCAGTTCGTCCTGTCCGGGATTGCTGACCGTAGCTTCCATCGCCAAGGTTTGGCCCTCAAGGCGAAACGCCATCTCAAGCGCAAAAGCAAAGGGATAGACCGCACGCGTTTCGGCTGTGTCAGTCAGCCGGAAGCGGACCTCGGCCGCTTCGTGGGCCACCACTTCAAACTGGCTTCGCCGGGCAAAACCGTGGCGCGGCAGCGCGTATTCGCGCTCTGCGATGCGGAGTACGCCACCCGCTAGGCTGCCCACAATCGGAAACAGCAGCGGCGCGTG
>JBJXEK010000186.1:0-10102 GCA_046155055.1 Novosphingobium sp.
CTGAGCCTCGTGCAGATGAAGATCGGCGACATCGTCAGCGGCGGGCAGATTCGAACACGCGCAATCGTGATGCAGCAGAAAACAGGTCGCCCCGTCCAAATCGAACTACTTCCCGATGCCCGGGCCAATTTGCTGGCCTGGCTCGAGCGGCGTGGCGACACCGCGGACGATTATGTCTTTCCAAGCCGGGTTGATAGCAATGGCCATCTCAGCACCCGGCAGTATGCCCGGCTTGTCGATGAATGGGTGACGGGGGTTGGCCTGATGCGAAGTGAATATGGCACCCACTCGCTTCGACGAACGAAGGTGTCGATCATCTACAGGGCAACTGCTAACCTGCATGCCGTCCTTATCCTGCTCGGCCATAGCAAGATCGAGAATACGGTCCGCTACCTTGGAATTGACGTGGAGGATGCTCTTGTCCTCGCTGAGAACACCGAGATCTGAACCGTTGGCTCCTCGCTTCTGGCGGGAGGCCAACTTTGACGGGCCTAGGACATTTCCGCCGTTCGCATGCGGCATGCCGAACGGCAGTTCTTGTCAGAAGACGTCGTTCAGCGTCCGCCCGACCAGCATCGCAGAACGACATAAACTGGGCCGTTAGCGGACTAGCAGGTGATAACTCAGATGACATGATAAGCAGGTTATTTGCTACGCGATCGCCCCGGCGAGAGCGGCCCATCTCGTGGCCTCGACTACGTCTCGTTCCAAAAATCCTATGCGGTACGCCCCAAAAGGCGCCAATGGCCTTGCCGAGCTTGTCGACATGCTCGAAAACCATCTCGCAGTTGCAGCGGGTCTGACCCTCCGGAAAGGTCTAGTCGGTGAGGTGGCCCTCGCGCGAATCCATAACTGGCCCGCCTATTCTGGCACGGCATTGTCCGAGCAAGGTCAGTCAGGCTTTACGGATTCACGAATGTATTCGGCCAGCGATCGCGGACGTCGTCCGAGCAATTGTTCAGCGTGGGGCCAGACGTGCTCGAACTCACCTGCATCGACCGCATCAAAAAGGCCCATGGCCATTTCGACCATGAACGGCGGGCGTCCCTGCTGGCAGCGGATTTCACCGAACTCTTCGCGCGTCGCGGGGCCAGCCATGACCGGTCGGCCCGCGACAGCAGCAATAAGATCGGCGATCTCGCTCCGGCCAAGCGCCACGGGGCCATTCAGTTCGTATGTCCGCCCCGCGTGCCCCTCCTCCATCAGCAACTTGGCGAGGATCTCGGCGATGTCGGCCACCGCGATGTGCGGCACTTTGCCGCGTACGCCGGGCATGATCAGCCGCCCGGTCGTGGCCCCTTCGGCAATCGCGGGGAGCAGATTTTCGATGTATTCATTGTTGCGGACGATGGTGGTGGCTATGCCCGAGGCGGCAAGATAGTGCTCCGTAAACGCATGGATCGCGGCAAAAGGGTAGAGGCTCCCATCTGCCGGATAGACCCGGCTGGTGTATACGATCCGGTCAACGCCGGCAGCTTTGGCCGCATCGATGCAAGCACTGTGCAGCGGGATGCGCTTCAGGATTGGTCCGGGGACCGAGATCATCAGAACCTCGGTCGCGCCGGCAAAGGCTGCGGACAGGCTGTCGGCGTCCGCGAAATCCGCCTTGGCTGTTGCGAAACCGAGCTTGGCCAGATCGGCGATGCTCGCGGGGTCACGGCTTGTCAGCGTGACATCTTCCACGGCACCGGCCCTGTGCAAGGCTTGCGCGACGGACCGGCCCAGACGGCCGCCCGCGCCGGTCACGACTTTCTTCACAGGCATGGCGTTCCCTTCGTTTTGCCTCTTTATGGGCGCGCCGCTTGTCAAAAATCCGCGATGTGCTTGAACATGGTTGCCCGCGCTTCTGCCGTGTCGAAGCGGCTGAATGCGAACCGGTCCTTGAGTTTCAGCGCGCGCATGGTGGCAGGACGCGCGGCAATCGTTTCGATCAGACGCGCCAGATTCGGGTAACCAAGCAGGGCATCCGGTTCTGCGAGAATGAACCCGGCAACATTGGCCCAACCCCAGACCGCCATATCGACAATGGTATAGGTATCACCCACCATGAAATCCCGGTCAGCCAGGTGCCTGTCAAGCACGCCGTAATGGCGCCGGACCTCGAAGGTGTAACGCTGCCGGGCATATGGCAGTTCGGGCGCGTAGTGGTTGAAATGGACCGCCTGGCCGGAAAAAGGGCCAAGTCCGGTTGCCACAAACATCAGCCATGACAGCAGCTGCCCGCGATCCTTATCTGCGGGGAGAAACTGGCCGATTTGCTCTGCAAGATAAAGCAGAATGGCGTTGCTATCGAACACGATCGTGCCGCCATCATCGATGGCGGGCACTTTGCCATTGGGGTTTATCGCGAGGAATTCCGCCGAGAACTGCTGGCCTTGCGGGATGTCGATCGGGACCGGATCGTATGCCAGGCCGGACTCCTCGAGGAACAGTGAAACCTTGTTGGGGTTCGGGGATCCATTGAAGAAGTATTTGATCACGTGTGGCACCCCTTCACAGTCGGTCCTGGCCTGTCAGTTTGGCTCAGTTTTCTGGCGCGCCTTTACCATATCGAGCGCGACATCGACGATCATGTCTTCCTGTCCGCCGACCATCTTGCGGCGGCCGAGTTCGACGAGGATCGTGCGCGTATCGAGCCCGTAGGTCTCGGCAGCCTTCTCGGCATGGAGCAGGAAGCTGGAATAGACTCCGGCATAGCCGAGCGCGAGCGTCTCGCGGTCGACCCGCACCGGGCGCACCTGCATCGGACGGACGATGTCTTCGGCGGCGTCCATCAGCATCATAACGTCGCAGCCGTGGTTCCAGCCCTTGCGGTCGGCGGCGGCGATGAACACCTCGAGCGGCGCGTTGCCCGCGCCTGCGCCCATGCCGGTGAGACTCGCGTCAATCCGCACTGCCCCGCACTGCGCCGCAACGATCGAGTTGGCGACGCCGAGCGCGAGGTTGTGGTGTGCATGCATCCCGCGCTGCGTTTCGGGCTTCAGCACCCGGTCATAAGCCTCGAACCGCGCGCGCACCCCATCCATGTCGAGCGCCCCGCCGCTATCGGTCACATAGACGCAGTTTGCGCCGTAGCTTTCCATGAGCAGCGCCTGGCGGGCGAGCAGATCGGGTTCGATCATGTGGCTCATCATCAGGAAGCCCGAGACATCCATACCCAGATCACGCGCGATGCCGATATGCTGCTTCGAGACGTCTGCCTCGGTACAATGCGTTGCTACGCGGACCGAGCGCACACCGATGTTATACGCGCGGCGCAGTTCGTCCACCGTGCCCACGCCGGGCAGGATCAGGGTGGTCAGCACGCACTTGTCGAGCACTTCGGCCACGGCCTCGAGCCATTCCCAGTCAGTATGCGCGCCAAAGCCGTAGTTGAAGCTGGCGCCGGAAAGGCCATCGCCGTGGGCAACCTCGATCGCATCCACGCCCGCTGCCTCGATCGCGGCGGCAATCGCCTTGACCTGATCGATCCCGTACATGTGGCGAATGGCGTGCATCCCATCGCGCAAGGTCACGTCCTGAATGTAGAGCTTGTCGCCCGCTTCGACGTTGAAAGTCGCGCTCATCATGCAATCTCCCTGGCTGCCATACGGCGCGCGGCCAGCAGTTCGCCGGTGGCCTTGGCGGCGGCCGTCATGATGTCGAGATTGCCGGAATAGCTTGGCAGATAATCGCCTGCGCCTTCGACTTCGAGCAGGATCATGGTCTTGAGTCCTGCAAACTCTCCCTGTCCGGGGATCTTGAGCTTGCTGTTGTCGCCGTAGCGCTCGAACTGCACTTCCTGCTTCAAGCGGTAGCCGGGGACGTATTTCTGCACAGCGGCGACCATGTCCTTGACCGACTGGCGAATGGTTTCCTCGTCCGCGCCCTCGGAGAGGGTGAACACCGTGTCGCGCATGATCATCGGCGGTTCGGCGGGGTTGAGGATGATGATCGCCTTGCCGCGCGCCGCGCCGCCGACCTGCTCGATTGCGCGGGCGGTAGTGCGGGTAAACTCGTCAATATTGGCGCGCGTGCCTGGCCCGGCCGAGCGCGAGGAGACCGACGCTACGATTTCGGCATAGTGGACTGTCGCCACCCGGCTGACCGCGGCGACCATCGGGATCGTCGCCTGCCCGCCGCAGGTCACCATATTAACATTGGGTGCATCGAGGTGCGCCTCGCCGTTGACGGTGGGCACCGTGAACGGCCCGAGCGCGGCAGGGGTGAGATCGACCACCTGGATGCCATCGGCGCGCAGTGCTTCGTCATGCACTTTGTGCGCGTAGGCGCTGGTGGCATCGAAGGCGATGCCGATCTCCTTGTAAAACGGATGCGCGCGCAGCCCTTCCAGCCCTTCGTGAGTCGTGGCGATGCCGTGTTCGCGCGCCATGGCTAGGCCCTCCGACGCGGGGTCGATCCCCACTACGATGGCCAGTTCCATATTCTGGGGGTACTTGATCATCTTCATCATGAGGTCGGTGCCGATATTGCCCGAGCCAATGATGGCTGCCTTCACGCGTGCCATTGTCTGGTCCTTAAATGAAATTTGCGCTGCAACGGCCGATCGGGCCGCTTGCATCGCTGAGGATCATTTCAAAACGATCACCCCTCGCCGCCGGGGCGAGGGGCACGAGGCTGCCCGAGAGGATCACATCGCCCGCATCGAGCGTGACCCCGTACGCCCCGAGCGTATTGGCAAGCCAGGCAACCGCCTGCGCCGGATCGCCTTGCACGGCATTGCCATAACCTTCAGACAACGGCGCGCCGTTCTTCGTTACGGCAACGTGTAGGCTGGCCAGATCGAGCGCATGCGGATCGAGCCTCTCCGCGCCGATCACATAGACTCCGCAACTGGCATTGTCGGCGACGGTATCGACGATGCCAATCTTCCAGTCGTCGATGCGGCTGTCGACGATCTCGAAGCACGGCGCGATGCACTCGGTAGCGGCCATGACATCGGCAACAGTGACGCCCGGCCCTGTGAGGCCATCCTTCAGTATGAAGGCAATCTCCGCCTCGGCGCGCGGCGCGATAAGCGCCTTCGCCTCCACATCAATATCGCCCTCGACATACATCCAGTCGGTGAGGAAGCCGAAGTCGGGCTGGTGCACGCCGAGCATGTCCTGCACCGCCTTGCTGGTGACACCGATCTTCTTGCCGACGACGGTCTCGCCGTCCTGCAAGCGGCGCGATAGAAACGCGAGGCTGATCGCATAGGCGTCGTCGATCGTCAGCGCTGAGTCTTGCACGATCAACGGGGCAATGGTGCGTCGCCCGCGCAGCGCGGCGTGCAATGCAGCCCCGTAATGTTCGGCCGTGCTCACAGATATACTCCGTCCTGGTAGATCAGCGTTGCTACGGCATCGCTGACTTGCGCATCCAGCACCCGTGCGATCACGATGCTATGGGTCCCGTAAGCCAACATCGCGTCGATCACGCAGAGCAGGTTGGCCTGCGCGCCATCGAGCACGGGCAGGCCATTATGACTTTCGCGCCAAGTGCCCGCCTTGAAGCGCTCTTCGCGCGGCACGGCGCCGCTGAACGCCGTCGCAACGGCTTGCTGGTCTCGCGACAGCAGATTCACTGAGAGCGGCGCAGTCGGTTCGAGCACAGCATGAAGGCTGGCCGATCGGTTTACGCAAACCAGCACTGCAGGCGGATCCATCGTCAGCGAAGTGATCGAGGTGGCCGCCATGCCAACAGGGCCCGTGTCACCCTTTGCCACCACGATCGAGACTGAAGCCGCCAGCCGCCGCATCGCCGCGCGAAACAGTGCGGGCAGTTGCTGAGGCGTGGCGGGATGATCCGCTGCCGCTAGGGTGTTGACGGGTCCTTCTTGCAAAGTGCCTGGTGAGTGGGACCGTGTCATCCGGTCAATCAAGCCGGGATGGCAGGTCATGGCACCTAACCTTTGGTTGAATCGCGACGCGCTGTGCGAAAAGATGGTGCTGGCAAACCCTTGGCCCAATATCTATGACTAGGGTCAACGTGGGCTCTCGCCGAATGGAGCCACTGGCGGGAGAAGCGGTGTGGAACTGATGCAGGGGGCCTGTGGCCCTTGTTGCGCCGATTGCAAAGTTACCGCAGCTCCGATGCGCAAGAACTGGGCCCAATGTTGCAGTGTGCCAGGCAATGCCGGCTAGGGGTCGCTCAAGAAACTCCGACTCTGGCACCCTGCGTCTGCCGGCAGCGACCGGGTTGGACGCTGCCGCCGACATGTGGGAACAAGCGAGTGCCTTGCTGGCAACGAGGATTGCGCCACCACGGCTCCGTTACAATGACATTATCGCGCGCAGGCCGCTTCTCGACAGATTTGACCGCGTGCTCGATGTCGCGCTCGCGATCGTGACCGCACCTGCCGGCTACGGCAAGTCGACCGCGCTTGGGGAATGGTATCTTAGTTTGCGCGAGCGCGGGATTGGCGCGGCGTGGCTGACGGTCGACGACCTCGATAACGACGCCAACGTCTTTGCCAGCCATGTGGTCGCCTCGATCGATCACAATATCCCAGCACTGCGCGGTGCGCTCCACGGCGCGATCGCGCACCGCATGGATGTCGATTTGCGGATCACCGCAGCCGCCATCATCAACGCGATCGAAGCGCTTGGCCAGCCGATCGTGCTCATCATCGACGACCTGCATGAAGTAACCAATCCCGACGTGTTGCAAGTGATCGGCCTGCTCGCCAATTCTGACAGCCGCGCTTTGCACCTGGTCATCAGTTCGCGCAGCAAGCCCGACATCCGGCTCGCCAAGCTGCGTGCGCTCGGCGAATGTGCTGAGTTTTCCGCGCAGGACTTGCAGTTTGATCGCGAGGAAGTCCGCCGTTTCCTGACCCACAGCGCCAATGCGGCGCTCGGGGAAGACGTGGTCGATCAGGTATTCGAACGCACCGAGGGGTGGGTGGTCGGACTTAAGCTGGCAGCGTTGTCGTTCCGGCAGGAGCTACGGCCGCAATTGCCGCAGATGACCTCGTCGGCGAGCCTGGGAATCGAAGAATTCCTGCGCGATGAAGTGTTGGGCAAGCTACCTGCCGATATCGCCGCATTTGCGCGTGATGCCGCGATGATCGGCGAGTTTTCGGCCGAGCTGTGCGATGCCGCGCTAGCCCGCAATGACTGTGCGCGGTTGATCGACGAGCTGGAATCGCGGCAAATGTTCATCAGCCGGGTCGGGCAATCGGGCTGGTTCCGCTTCCACCGCTTGTTCAGCGACGCGATGGTGGCGCACGGCGCACGCACCGTTCCCGGGCGTGAGGCCGAAATCCACCTCGCCGCCGCCGAATGGTTCGAGCAGAAAGGATTTCCCGGACGCGCCGCGCGCCATGCCTTCGCCACCGGCAACCCCGCGATTTCGGCGCATATGCTGGCGCGCGTCTCGCGGGCGCTGATCGAATCCGGGCGGGGTGCGACGCTGGTACGCCATGGTTCGAGCCTGCCACAAGAACTGCTCGACGACTACCCGGCCTTGCAACTCGACCAAGTCTATTCGCTGACTTTGTCGTGGCATTTCAGCGAGGCTCGCCGGATTTTGCACGGCGTGCGCGCCAATCTCATGAACAGCGCACGGACGACGAAATGGCGCGCGGCCGGAATCGATGTCGATGCCGTGCTGCGCCAGCAGGTCTATTGCGAGATGCAGTTGGCCATCTTGCGCGATGAGATGGTGCAAGCCGAAGCACTGGCGCGTCAGTGGCTCGAGATGGACGGCAGTTATACCGCTTACGAGGATGCAGTGAGCCAGACCTCGCTGATTTATGCCTTGCGCGAACAGTTTGATTGCCGATCGATCGCCGCAGCGAGCCAGGCGCGCGTCACCTTTGTCGATTCCGGCAATCGCTGGGGCTCGATCTGGCACGATTGCATCATTGGGGCCGGCCACCTGCAGATCGGCAATCTCGAACGGGCACGGCAGACATTTGAAGGCGCGCTCGCCACGGCAATCGAAATCGTCGGCCGGACCAACCCTACGACCGCGATGCCCGCATTGCACTTGTCCGAAGTGCTCTACGAGCTCGATGCGATCGATGGCGCGCGTGCGCTGACCAACGAGTTCCTTCCGCTGGCAGGGCAAACAGGATTAGTCGACCAATTGGTCGCGGGCTATCAGACCAAAGTCCGGCTTGCTGCGCTGGAATCGCTCGGCGCAGCGATCGGTGTGCTCGACGAAGGCGAAGAGATTGCGATCGCGCGCGGGTTCGAGCGGCTGAACGCCTTCCTGATCGCCGATCGCATCCAGTTGCTCGCGTCCGCAGGCGAAGCCTCGGACGTGCGGCGCATCGGCGCGCTCAACCACCTCGTCGGCGACCTCGAGCGGTTTGCTCCGGCCAAAAGCATGACCACGTCAGCGGCGGCGCGCGCACTGGCTGCGGCCAATGTTGCGCAGATCGAAAACAACCTGAACGCGGCGGAGTCGCTGCTAAGCCGGTGGGTGCGCTTTCTGAGCGATCGCGGCAGCGTCAGGCTGGGCCTGCGTTTCACCATGCTGCTTGCCCATGTCCAGATCGTGATGGGCGAACCCAAATCGGCGCACCGCACCTTGCGGACCGGTCTTCAGTTCGGGGCCAAGGCCGGCTTGTTGCGCTCTTTCATCGACAGCAACGAGGCGGTCCGTGCCCAGCTTCTGCAGATGCGTCTGTCCGCGGTGGGAAGCGAAGAGGCGCTGGGTGTCTGCCTCACGCGGGTCCAACAGCGGCTGGGTGGCAGCGCGGCACCTGCCCCGGCGCAACTTGATATCAACGAGTTGGGCGGCCAGTACGATGCGCTAAACGATCGCGAATCCGAACTTTTGCTGATGATATCGACGGGTATGATGAACAGCCAGATCGCCGAGGAGACCGGGCTCACGCTGGGCACGGTCAAATGGTATCTGCAGCAGATCTACGCGAAATTGGGGGTCAATCGTCGCTCAGAAGCGACGTTCAAGGCGCGGCAGTTGGGCCTAATCCGTTGACGAGATTCGCGACATTGAACACCCGGCCCGTCGCTTCGGCGACCGGGCCGCTCGAAAAATCGAACAGTCCCGCGTTGCCCGAGACCCACTGGAACCAGTGTTTTACCCGCGTGATTTGCCAATGGCCATCCTTTGCTCGGGTGAAAGCGAATTCGTACCAGCCGTACTGCGTGTTCTCGGCCGAGCCATTTTCGGTGGAAAGAAAGTGGCGCGCGATCATGTGGACCCGCGCTGTGGCAACGGAGCCGTCGATCGTGATCCGCAGGTTGGTGTAGGAATGATGGCGCTTGACGGACATCAGGGCAAGGCGTGCGAACTCGGTCCAGTCGTCGGCGGCGACTTCGATTTCGGGAAAGCCGGTGAGCCGCTCGAAGTCGATGCGCACTGGATCGTGCAGGCACGCACGGTAAAGCGGCCAATCCCCCGAATCGAGCGCCCAGCCAAAATCGAGGATCAGCGCGGTCAGCTGGTCTTTCTCCCACAGCAGGTCCGCTTTGTCGGCGCTCGTCATGGCAGCGCTGCCGCAGGGTAGTCGGTATAGCCGGATTCGAGTGGTTGCCCCGGTATGCCGTAAACGCTGGCGAAATCGGGCGCGGCCATCGCGCCGCCAGACCGGAAACGTGCGGGCAGATCGGGGTTAGCAATGAAGTGCTGGCCGAACGAGACCAAGTCGGCACCGCCGCCGCCGATCAGACCAGTAGCGGTTTCGGCCGAGAAGCCGCCATTGGCGATCAGCGTTCCGGTGTAGTGTTTGCGGGCAAACGCGTTCGTGGCCAGCATCAACGGCTCTGGGCTGTCGTCGCCGGGCAAAGGTTCCATCATGTGCACATAGGCAAGGTCTGCACCGTTCAGCAGGCTCAGAACCTCGCCAAAGGTCGCTTCGGTGTGGCTGTCGCTCATGCCGTGCGCCCGGCTGGCGGGGGAGAGCTTGACTCCGACATTTCGGCCGAACGATTGCTGCGCGGCCGAAATCACCCCAAACAGAAACCGCGCACGGTTTTCGACGCAGCCGCCATAGTCGTCCGTGCGCCGATTGCTGCCATCGCGCAGAAACTGGTCGACGAGATAGCCAAACGCGCCGTGAATCTCGACCCCATCGAAGCCGGCCAGGCGTGCGCGCGTCGCCGCCTTGCCGAACGCGCGCGTCAGGCCGCCGATTTCCTCGATT
>JBJXEK010000187.1:0-7806 GCA_046155055.1 Novosphingobium sp.
CCGATCTCATCGGGCGTGGCGTAAAGTTCGAGGAGGTCGCCTTCAAGCTCGGCGTTGCTGCGCCGTCCGGTGCCCACTAGCCGCGTGGTCTGCACATGGCGCGCGGCGGCGACCCGCGCGGCGACTGCGTCGGAGCCTTCGGCGGGCGGGGGCAGCGAGAGGTCAGCGGCGGAAACGGGATCGGCCTCGACGTGCAAGTCAATCCGGTCGAGCATCGGGCCTGAGACCTTCGACTGATAATCGGCCCCGCAGCGCGGGGCGCGGCTGCAGCCCAGCGCTGGATCGCCGAGGTGGCCGCAGCGACACGGGTTCATCGCGGCGATCAGCTGCACCCGCGCCGGGAAGGTTACATGCGCATTGGCCCGCGCCACGGTGACCTCGCCCGTCTCCAGCGGCTGGCGGAGCGAATCGAGCACCGCCCGCTGGAATTCGGGCAGTTCGTCGAGAAACAGCACGCCCAGATGCGCAAGGCTCACCTCGCCCGGCCGTACTTTCAGCCCGCCGCCTGTGAGCGCGGCCATCGAGGCGGAATGATGCGGGCTGCGAAATGGGCGCGCGCGGCTGATGCGGCCCTCCTCCAGCAGCCCTGCGACCGAAGCCACCAGCGAAGTCTCGAGCGCTTCTGCCGGGGTCAGTTCGGGCAGAATGCCGGGCAGGCACGAGGCCATGAGCGACTTGCCCGCGCCCGGCGGGCCGATCATCAGCAGATTGTGCCCGCCGGCTGCCGCTATCTCCAGCGCGCGCTTGGCCGTCTCCTGTCCTTTGACCTGTTTCAGATCGGCGCGGCGCACCGGTGGATCGACTTCGCCGGGCACCGGCTCGGGCAGACGCTGCGTGCCCTTGAGATGGTTAAGCAGCCCGATCAGATTGGGTGCCGCGACGATCTCGATCCCGCTTGCCCAGCGCGCCTCTGCGCCCTGCCCCGCCGGGCAGATCAGCGCCTTGTCGATCCCGCTGGCGTGGAGCGCCGCTAGCAGCACGCCGGGACTGGCGATGACCCGCCCGTCGAGCGCCAGTTCGCCGACGGCGACGTAGTCGGCGATTGTTTCCAGATCGACCACACCCATCGCCGCCAGCAGCGCCAGCGCGATCGGAAGGTCGTAGTGCGAGCCTTCCTTGGGCAGGTCGGCGGGCGAGAGATTGACCGTGATGCGCTTGGGCGGCAGCGCGAGGCCCAGCGCGGCGAGCGCGGAATGCACACGCTCGCGGCTTTCACCTACCGCTTTGTCTGGCAGGCCGACGACACGGAAACTGGGGAGGCCCGGCGCGATCTGGCACTGTACTTCGACCGCGCGCGCTTCCAGCCCGAGATATGCCACCGTTGAAACGAGCGCGACCATTCAAAACCCCGAGCCGAATTGGCCAGGCAGGGTAGAGCACCACCTAGAGAAAGTACCTAGGGGGCTTGTCACCAATTCGGAGGCAATAGCATTTTAAGCACGATTTAACGTCATTCGCTTGCAAAAACGAAACCATCCAATGACAATCTGTCAGCCATGAATCGATTTGTCTGCACCTTGCTGTTCTGGTTCGTCTGCTGCCCGCCCGCCACGGCGCAGCAAGTGGCAACGCGTACCTGGGTCGATTCCCACGGCACCACGTGGACTGAAGTCACCACGACCAAGACGGTGCAGGAAGTTCCGCGCAGCACCCGCATCGATGCCGCGCTCACCGGATTGCCGCGCTTTGGCCCGTTTGCCGTTGTCGATTCCGGTCATGCCGCGCTTGTGGGGGAAACCGACAGCACGTCGCCGGGACTGTTCAAGGCCATGCTGCAGGCCTTTCCGGGGATCCAGGTGCTCGAGATGATCGATTGCCCGGGCACGGCCGATGATGGTGCAAACCTCCAGCTTGGCCGCCTCATCCGTGAGCATGGGTTGACAACCGATGTGCCCTCCGGTGGTTCGGTGCGTTCGGGCGGGGTCGAACTGTTTCTGGCCGGAATCACCCGCCGCGCCGCGCCCGATGCCGAATTCGGCGTCCACGCGTGGAAAGACGAGGGCGGCCACCAGCCCGGCGATTTCGCCGCCGATGCCCCCTCCAACAAAACCTATCTAGATTACTACCGCGAAATGGGCCTGAGTTCCGAGAACGCTGACGCGCTGTATGCGCTGACCAATTCGGTCCCCAACCAGCAAATGCTGTGGCTGCACACCGAGGATATCAAACGCTTCGTTCCGGTCGAGTAGCGATCCCTTAGTGCGCCGCGCCCCACGATAGCCCGGTGCCGATCTCCACGCCGAGCGGCACATCGAGCGAAATTGCAGGCGCAGCCGCCCCCGCCATCACGGCCAGGATCACCGGCTTGGCCGCAGCGACATCGCCTTTGGGCAGTTCGAACACCAGCTCGTCGTGCACCTGAAGCAGCATCCGGACACGCGGCAAGCCTGCCTCCGCCAGCGCCGGGTCCATGCGCACCATCGCGCGCTTGATGATATCGGCGCAGGTGCCCTGGATCGGCGCGTTGATCGCAGCGCGCTCGCTGCCCTGGCGCTCGGCCTGGTTCTTGGAATTGATCCGCGGGAACCACGTCTTGCGACCGAACAGCGTTTCTGAATAGCCTTGCGCACGCACCGCCTCCAGCGTCTCGTGGATATAGCGCTGGATGCCCGGGAACCTCTCGAAATAGCGGTCGATCATGGCCTGCGCTTCCTCGGCGCTCACGCCCAGCCGGCCCGCGAGGCCCCAGCGGCTGATGCCATAGAGGATCGCAAAGTTGATCGTCTTGGCGCGCCCGCGTGTGTCGCGATCCACCGTGCCGAACAGCTCCTGCGCGGTGCGTGCGTGGATGTCCTCCCCCGCCGCGAACGCTTCCTTGAGCGCGGGTACGTCGGCCATATGCGCGGCGAGGCGCAGCTCGATCTGGCTGTAATCCGCCGCGAGCAGCACGTTTCCGGGTTCAGCGACAAAAGCATCGCGGATCTGGCGGCCGATCTCCGTGCGGATCGGGATGTTCTGCAAGTTGGGATCGTTCGAGGACAGCCGCCCGGTTTGCGCGCCGACCAGGCTGTAACTGGTGTGGACGCGCCCGGTGTCCGGGTTGATCGCGGCCTGCAGTGCGTCGGTATACGTCGACTTGAGCTTCGAGAGCTGGCGCCATTCGAGCACCAGCGTGGCGACTTGCGCACCTTGCAGCGCTAGCCCTTCGAGCACCGACTGGTCGGTGGAATATTGCCCGGTCTTGCCTTTCTTGCCGCCCTTGTAGCCCAGCTTGTCGAACAGAATTTCGCCGAGCTGCTTGGGACTACCGATGGTGAAGGGCTGCCCGGCCTTCTCGTGAATGATGGTTTCGAGCCCCGCGATGGTCTCGGCAAATTGCGCGGAAAGCCCAGCCAGCCGCTCACGGTCGACACGGATGCCGCGCCGCTCCATCGCCGCGACCACCGGCACCAGCGGCCGGTCGACGCGCTGGTAGATGCGTGTGCCGCCCTCGTCCGCCAACCTCGGGTTCAGCAGCCCATGCAGCCGCCAGGTCACGTCGGCATCCTCTGCGGCATAGCGCGTAGCATCGCCCAGCGGCACCTCGGCAAACGAGATCGCCTTCTTGCCGGTTCCGCACAGGTCCTTGAACGCGATCGTGGTGTGGCCGAGCAGTCGCTCCGCCAGCTCGTCCATGCCGTGGCCGCCCACACCCGCCTCGCTGCGTCCCGCATCCAGGCAGAAGCTCATCACCATGGTGTCGTCGATCGGCGCGACCATCACGCCATACCTGGCGAGTACGTTGATGTCGTACTTGATGTTCTGACCGATCTTGAGCACCGCATCGCTTTCCAGCAGCGGCTTCAGCAGCGCTAGCGCGGCTTCGCGCGGGGCCTGCACCGGCGCTTCGGCAAACATGTCGCTGCCGTGGTGGCCCAGTGGGATGTAGCAGGCATCGCCCGGGCCCAGGGCAAGGCTCACACCAACGAGGTCTGCCCGCATCGAATCGAGTGCGCTGGTTTCGGTATCGACCGCCACCACGCGTGCCGCCTGCGCGCGGGCCACCCAATGCGCGATGTCATCCAGCGTTTGCAGGCAGCGATAGGAACCGGTGTCGATCACCGGCCAATCGGGCAGAGGCTGGCGCGTGGCCGCGCTCTCGCTGGGGGCCGTGCCTTCGCTGCCCGATGCCGGAGCCGCTGCGGGCGTTGCGCCCAGCTTGCGCAGGAGACTGGTGAAGCCATGTTCGGTCAGGAATGCGGCCAGCGGTTCGGGCGGGATCGCGGTCAGCTCGAAACCCTCGAGCGGGATTGGTAGATCGCAGTCTTCCTTGAGCTGGACGAGCCGGCGCGAGAGTCGCGCCATGTCGGCCTGCTCGATCAGGCTGTCGCGCAGTTTGCCGGGCTTCATCGCGGGCGCAGCGGAAAGTGCGCCTTCGAGCGTGCCGTGCTCTTGAATCAGCTTCGTCGCGGTCTTGGGGCCGATTCCGCGAATACCGGGCACGTTGTCCACCGCATCGCCCATCAGCGCTAGAACATCGCCGACCCGCTCGGGTTCGACCCCGAATTTTTCGATAACCTCAGGCACGTCGATTCGCTGGTTCTTCATCGTATCGAGCATGTCGATACGGCCGCCGGCCTCGGTCATACGGCCGACCAGTTGCATCAGATCTTTGTCGGACGAGACGATAGTCACATTCCAGCCCTGCAGCGCAGCCGCGCGTGCATAGGAGGCGATCAGGTCGTCGGCCTCCAGCCCCGCTTCCTCGATGCAGGCAAGACTGAAGGCGCGTGTGGCGTCGCGGATCAGCGGGAACTGCGGCACGAGGTCTTCGGGCGGGGGCGGGCGGTTCGCCTTGTACTGGTCGTACATCGCGTTGCGAAAGGTGATCGAACCCTTGTCGAGAATCACCGCCAGATGGGTCGGCCCGTCTGCCTTGTGCAGGTCTTCCGCCAGCCGCCACAGCATGGTGGTGTAGCCATAGACCGCCCCCACCGGCACGCCTGCCGGGTTGGTGAGCGGCGGCAGCCGATGATAAGCGCGAAAAATATAAGCCGAACCATCGATCAGATAGAGATGACGCTGGGGTGTGCCGGGCGGCGAAGCGGGCGTTATGCTGTCCATATGCACCGTGGTAGCGGTTCAGCAACGCCAGCGAAAGCGCTTCGCTTTGCGGCAATGCAGCATGCCGATACCGGATTCATCCTGGCGGCACCGATGATTTGCCCATGTCATTACACCGTAAAAAACCTTCATATTCCGCAAGATATGCCCTCAGAAGCCGCTTTGCTGCGTCTAAGGCTTGCAAGGCGGTGAATTGCCGATTAATTGGGGCGAGAAGTCTACCGCCAGAGTAGGCTTTGCGGCGGGCTGCGGGCCCGGCGCGGTCCACTTCAATCCAGGGATTGTAACGCATGCGCAAGCTCCTCCTCGCCGCCGTCGCCGGCACTGCCTTTGCTCTCGCCGGTTGCTCGGAAAAGCCGGCTGAAACCACTGCTACCGAAGCTGCTATGGAAGCCACCGACGCCGCTATGGACGCCTCGGGTATGGCTGCCGATGCTTCGGGCATGGCTGCTGACGCCAGCATGTCGGCTTCTGAAGCCGGTGCCGAAGCGAGCACCGCCGCGAAGATGTAATCCCCGCCCGCAAGGGTAGGTTACAGACAAGGGGGCACGACCGCGCGCGGTCGTGCCCCTTTTTCGTTGGGTACGTCGCACATGGCAAAATCGCTGACGCGCCTGCCCCCCTGCGCGAAAACATCGCAATAAAGCGCGTGGTTAGCGGCGGGCGGTTTCCAGCCCGTCGAGGGGGAGCGGCTGGCTGTAGCCTTGATAAAGCACGCGCGCGATCTGCGCGATGATCGCGGCGTGCGCGGTATGGCCTTCGGGCCCGGTCACGAAAATTGCCATGGCCAGATGCCGACCGTCGGGCAGGCGCACAATCCCGACATCGTCGGTCACCCCGGCGAGAGTCCCGGTCTTGTGCGCGAAGACCACGCCCTCGGGCAGTCCACTGCGGATGCGATTCTTGCCCGTGCTGGTGCGGGTCATCGTATCGAGCAGGACGGCACGACTTTCCGGGCTTAGCGCGGCGCCGCGGTCAATGGCGGCGAGCAGTGCCGCCATGGCGCGCGGCGTGCTGCTCGTGCGCGTGTCAATTGTTATTGCCGGATCGATCCGGCCATCATCGCGCACCAACGTCGCCATCGTGTGATCGAGATGCTGCCCGCTGATGCCGATCCGGCTCAGCCAGGAATTGACGGCGCCGATCCCGCCGACCGCGGCGATCAAACCATCGGTGGCATGGTTGTCACTGCGCGTGATGCTAAGTTCCATTAGGCTCTGCGCGGTCATGACCTCGCCGGGCCGTACGGCGGCCACTGGTCCGCGTTCATCTTCGGATACCGGAACCATCATTGGAAACGACTGGTCCAGTCGCAGCCTGCCTTGCTCGACCCCGGAAAGATAGGTGGCAGCAACCGCGACTTTGGCCGTGCTGGCCATCGGAAACGGCATGTCGCCGTTGATCATGATCTGGCCGCCACCATCAAGATCCACTGCGGCCACACCGATACGGCCGCGCGCTTGCGCGGCGATGGCGGCAACCTGTTGTTCGATTGCGGCATCGCGCTGGCTCTGGAACGAAATTGTAGGGCGCGCGAAAACTGGAGACGCCGGGAGCAGAACTGAAGGCGCCGCGCACCACAGCGCAGCGGCGATCCATCTGTGCATGCTGATTTCGCGACGCGCCATCCCGGCTTCTTACCTCCCAACCGGTTTACCGATAGTTAGCAGCCTAACTGTTTGTGATTAAGGCGCAAGATACCAATCCCCCAATGGTCGCGAAGCCGGCGCGGACTGTCGCTATCATGGGGCGAAGCCTTCCCACCTCGGTATCCTGCCGCCGCGCGCTACGCCTCATCGCTGGACATTAACCGCACGATTAAGGATAGTCCGGCCTGGCGCGACCGAACACACATAAAACGGTCGGCCGAGGGGAATGGATGGCGGCAGACTTGCAGGACACCCTGGCCGAGGGGCTGACGCGCGTGATGGCGCGTATCGGCTTGCAGCGTTCTGTCGGCGGCCTCCAGCGGCTGTCGGGCGGAGCCAACATGCAGAGCTGGCTGTTCAGCGCGGCCGATGAGGCCTTTGTGCTGCGCAGGGCGCCCTCGGCCGAATGGGTTGCAGGCCGCCAGCTCGATATGGCGAAGGAGGCCGCCGTGATTCGCTGCGCGCGCGCGGGCGGCGTGATCGCGCCCGAAGTGGTGGCGGAGCTTGGCCCAGAGGACGATCTCGGCTTCGGCTTCATCATGCGCTGTGTGGCAGGCTCGCCCGATCCTGACAACGCGCTGTCTTCGCCGCCCGGACTTCTGGACGAAATCGCGGCCGCCATGGCGCGGGTCCATGCGCTCGATCCGGCAGACTTGCCTTTCCTTCCGGTGCTGGAGCCTGCCGCAGGGGTTGAGGCGTTGGCGGTGCAATTCGACGAAGCGGGCGGGGACCGGCCTCCCATCGCGTTCGGCCTTGCCTGGCTGCGTGCCAACCTGCCGCCCCCCGCGCCGCTTGTCGTGCTCCACGGCGATCTGCGCATCGGCAATATCATGGTCGATCAGGGCCATCTCAGCGGTGTGCTCGATTGGGAGCTCGCCCATCTCGGCGACGCGCATGAGGACCTTGCGTTTGGCTGTATGACCGTCTGGCGCTTCGGACGGCTCGACAAACAGGGCTTCGGGCTCGGTTCGGTGACGGATCTGGCGCAGGCCTATGAAGCGGCCGGTGGCACGCGCTTCGACCCGGCGCGCTTCCGCTTCTGGCTGGTCTACCGCACGGTGTGGTGGGCGCTGTCGGCGCTGTCCATGGGCAAAGGCTGGCGCAGCGGCGCGGA
>JBJXEK010000188.1:0-18697 GCA_046155055.1 Novosphingobium sp.
AGCTGAGCAGCGCGCTGCCGCGTTGCGGCAACAAGTGCAGGCAGCAGCTCGGCAGAACGCAGCCAGGCCAGCGGTAGCGCCAATCCAGCCCAAGGTGCCGCAACCGCAGAAACCGCTCATCTCACAGCGACCAGAGCCGGGTGTAAGTCCGCGCGTAGGACGCGAGCGGGAGCGGCCCGGGGTAAACCCGGACTGACCCCGGGGACCGGGCCCGGAGCGGCGGGTAGAGGCGGGCTTAAAGCCCTGCAGCCTTCAGCGCCTGATCGAGGTCTTCGATCACGTCATCGGGATCTTCCAGCCCTACATTGAGCCTTAGTAGCCCCTCGGTCACGCCCATGTCGGCGCGGGTTTCGGATCCCACGCCGTGGTGCGTGGTCGAGGCCGGGTGGCACATCAGCGAACGCGAATCGCCGATGTTGTTCGAGATATCGACCAGTTTCAGCGCATCGAGCAGGGCATGGGCCTGCGCGCGTCCGTCCGGCACTTCTATGCTGAAGATCGTGCCGCCTGCCTTCATCTGCTTGCGTGCCAGAGCATACTGCGGGTGGCTGGGCAGGAAGGGATAAAGCATGCGTTGCACGCGCGGTTCGACAAAGCTGGCAACCTTCAGCGCGTTCTCGCTCTGGCGGTGAATGCGCAGGTCCAGCGTTTCGAGGCCCTTGAGCACGACCCACGCGTTGAACGGTGCGATGTTCGGCCCCGTGTTGCGCTGAAACGGCAGCAGTTTGTCGTTGATGAACTGCGCCGAGCCGCAGACCGCGCCGGCCAGCACACGGCCCTGTCCGTCCATCATTTTGGTCGCCGAATAGGCCACGACATCTGCGCCGAAATCGAGCGGGCGCTGCAACGCGCTGGTGGCAAACGCATTGTCGACCACGGTGGTGATGCCGTGTGCGCGGGCGAGGGTGCAGATGAACTCAAGATCGACCACGTCCATCGTGGGGTTTGCCGGGCTTTCGAAGAAAAACACCTTGGTGTTCGGCCGGATCGCGGCTTCCCACGCGGCGTTGTCAGACGCGTCGATCGTCGTGCCGGTGATGCCGAAGCGCGGCAGCAGATTGTCGATCAGCCAGCGGCACGAACCGAACGCGGCCTTGGCGGCGACGACATGGTCTCCGGCGGAGAGCTGGCAGAGCAGCGCAGTGGTCATTGCGGCCATGCCGCTCGCCTGCGCGCGGCAGGCTTCCGCGCCTTCGAGGAGGGCGATGCGCTCTTCCAGCATGGCCACGGTGGGGTTCTGCAGGCGCGAATAGGTCATGCCGTCTTCTTCGCCGGCAAAGCGTGCGGCGACGGTGGCGGCATCGTCGTAGGTGTAACCCGAGGTGAGGAACAGCGCCTCGGAGGTCTCGCCCATTTCCGAGCGCCACGTGCCGCCGCGCACGGCCTGGGTTGCGGGGCGCCATGTGGCGGTGATCGAGCGGTCTTGTCCGGCGGTGCGTTTCATGCGGCAGAGCCTTAGTTTCGCGGCGCAAGGCGTGCAAGCCGTGCCATTGCCCTTGCGGGCGCAACTGGCGTATGGGCGCGCGGCCCATGACGTTGATTTCGCGAAAAACCGATCCATCCATTGCCAACCGGGGCGGTCACCGCGATCCGCAGGTGTGGGTTGTCGCGATCACGCTCGGCTTCCTGGCGCTCGTCCTGCACCGGCTGGATATCCCATCGAAGACGATGTTCGACGAGATCCACTATTTGCCCGCCGCGCGCAGGCTGATCGCGCTGACCAGCCGGCTCAATCCCGAACACCCGCTGCTCGCCAAAGAGTTCATCGCGCTCAGCATGAGACTGGTGGGCGATACGCCGCTGGGCTGGCGGCTGCCGAACGCGCTGCTGGGCACGCTCGGGCTCTATGCCGCGATGCGCGCGATGTGGTGGGCCAGCCTTTCGCGCCCCGCGACCTTGCTGTTCGGCCTGCTCTTCGCGACCAACTTCATCTGGTTCGTGCTGAGCCGCATTGCGATGCTCGACATGGCGATGGCGAGCATGCTGGCGCTGGCGTTCTGGCAGGGTACGCTGGCGTGGAGGCGGGGGAACCGCGTGCATCTGGGCTTGTGCGGTGTGTTTCTGGGCCTGTCGCTGGGGGCCAAATGGAGCGGCGCACCGCTGCTGGTGCTGCCCGGGCTGCTGTTTGCATGGGATCGCTGGGGCGCGCTGGCGGGGCGGCGGAAAGCGTTCCTGACGGCGCGGGATGCGGGACCAATCCCGGGTGTTTCGCTTCTGGAGGCTACCGTCTGGCTCGGGCTCGTGCCGCTGCTCACCTATTTCGCGACCTTTGCGCCCGCGTTCTTCTACAAGGTCCAGCCTTTGACGCTAACCGGGCTGATCCCGTGGCAGGGCTACATGCTCAAGTTGCAGGACAGCGTGGTGAAGCCCCATCTCTACCAGAGCCGCTGGTGGCAATGGGTGTTCAATGTGCGGCCGATCTGGTTCTTCTATGAAAAGTGGGACGGGGCTCAGCGCGGGGTGCTGATGATCGGCAATCCGTTCACGATGCTTGCCGGGCTTCCCGCGCTGCTGTTCTGCGCCTGGGCGGGCGTGATGCGGCGCGATCGGCTGCGCGGCGGGATCGTGGTGCTCTACGGCGCGGCGCTGGTGTTCTGGGCGCTCAACGGCAAGCCGGTGCAGTTCTACTATCACTATGCGCTGGCGAGCGTGTTCCTGATGGCTGCGCTGGCGTTGGTGCTGGCGCAGTGGTGGGAGCAGCGGCGGCGCTGGCCCGGAGCGCTGACTGTGGTGCTCTCGGTCATGCTGTTCATCGGGTTCTACCCGATTCTTTCCGCCGGCGCGCTGCCGCGCAAGACGTCGTATCAGGACTACACCTGGCTCAAGAGCTGGCGGTAGAAAACAGGCATTATCCCTATTTTCAGTACTTGCCCCAGACGAACTTGCTGGAAAGCGCGAAGTTCCACACCGAACCCACGACAATCCCGACGATTGCTGCCGGATAGGCGTGGAAGCCCATGCGCATCAGCGCCGCCCCCGCGCCGACATTGGCGAGGAGGCCGACCGAGCAGGTCATCGCGAACTTGGCCCAGCCGCGCAGCAGCGGCACGAAACCGCGCAGGCGCTTGTCGGCATAGGTCAGCTCGTTGTTGAGCATGAAGTTGAAGCTCATCGCCACGACCGCCGCCGAGGTCTGGGCGATGATGAACTCGGTCTGCGCTGACCAGTTGCTGTAAAGCACTTCCTGGCCGAGCGCGGACAGCACCGAGGCGAGCACCGCCATGTGCACGATCACGCCCAGCCCGCCGATCGTGCCGAACAGTGCAAAGCGGGTCGGGATGATGCGGCCGAGCCATTTGTCGTAAAGCCCGATCAGGAATTCGAACACCACGGTCCGGTCGAGCTTGCTCTCGCCTTCGGCGCGGGCAGCAAAATTCATCGGGAATTCCTTGACCTTGAGCGGCGCGTCGACCGTAGCAAGTATATCGAGCAGGATCTTGAAGCCCACGCCCGAAAGCCGGTGCGCATCGGCACGCAGCGTTTCGGCGCGGAGCAGGAAGAAGCCGCTCATCGGATCTGAAAGCTGGACGCCGGTGACCTTGCGCGCGATGCGATTGGCCAGGCCTGAGGCCTTGACCCGGTCAGGCCGCCCCCACGCTTCAGTGCTCGCGCCTTCGGCAAAGCGCGAGGCATAGGCGACATCGTAGTCGCCGCTCTCGACCGCCTCGAACATGCCGGGCAGCAGCGCGGGATCGTGCTGGTGATCGGCGTCCATCACCGCGACCACTGGAGCCGCGGTGGCGCACATGCCCTCGATCGCGGCGGAGGCAAGGCCGCGCCGGCCGATCCGTTCGAGCACGCGGATGCGCGGATCGTCGCGGCCGATGCGGCGCGCCTCCTCGGCCGTGCCATCGGGGCTGTTGTCGTCGACGAAGATCGCTTCCCAGGCGATGCCCTTGAGCGCAGCGTCAAGCCGCTCGACCATGGGCGCGATGTTCTTGCGTTCGTTGAACGTGGGCAGAATGACAGCGAGCTGGAGCATGATCGGCGCGCTTACAGCCTTGCGAGCACCGCGTCACCAATTTCCGTCGTGCCGGCGCTCCCGCCGAGGTCACGGCCCAGCACGCCGTCCTCCAAGGTGCGCGCGACAGCGGCCTCGATGCGCTCTGCGCTGTCCACAAGGCCGAGCGAATGGCGCAGCAACATGGCGGCAGAGAGGATCGTGGCGATAGGGTTGGCGAGGCCCTTGCCGGCAATGTCCGGAGCGGAACCGTGGATTGGTTCGTAGAGGCCGAAGGTGCCGTATTCGGTCTGGCGCGCGCCGAGCGAGGCCGAGGCAAGCAGGCCGATCGAGCCTACGCACATGCTCGCCTGATCGGAGAGGATATCGCCGAACGGATTGCCGGTGACGACGACATCGAACTGGCCCGGGCTCTTCACCAGCTGCATCGCGGCGTTGTCAACATACATGTGTTCGAGCGCGACGTCCGGATACCCGGCGCTGACTTCGATCACCACATCACGCCACAGCTGCGAGGTTTCGAGCACATTGGCCTTGTCAACCGAGCACAGGCGGCCACTTCTGCCCTGGGCCGCGCGGAAGGCGATATGCGCGATGCGGCGCACTTCGCTCTCGCTGTAAGACATGATGTCATAGCCCTCGCGTTCGCCCGAGGCGTTGGTGCGGAAGCCCTTCTCGCCGAAATAGACGTCGCCGTTGAGTTCGCGCACGATCAGCAGATCGATTGCCGAGGCGACTTCGCTCCGCAGCGCGGAGTGGCCTTCAAGCCCTGAGAACACTTTGGCCGGACGCAGATTGGCGAACAGGGTCAGGGCCTTGCGTAGGCCGAGGATCGCTTGCTCGGGCCTGAGGTGCCGTTCCAGAGCATCGCAGGTCGGATCGCCGACCGCACCAAACAGGATGCCGTCCGAAGCCTCGGCAATGGCGAGCGTTTCGGGGGGCAGAGGGTGGCCGGTGGCGTGATAGGCCGCACCGCCGACGAGGGCTTCGCTGCGCTCGATCGGCAAGCCGAGTGCATCGAGCACACGCAGCGCTTCGCGGGTGACTTCGGGGCCGATGCCATCGCCGGGCAAGACTGCAATCTTCATGGGCCTATCCTCGAAACTTCAGATCTCGGTTTTCAATTTTCCGGGCTGCTGATCCGCTTCAGCCGATCGAGCAGTATTGCGCGCGCCGCCATACCATCGCGGCGCGGATCGGCAAGCAGGCGGTTGGCTATGGCCAGGCCCTGCCGCTCCAGCCGCGCAATCAGGCGGTCCCACGGCTCGTCGGGGGGCGGGGCGGGGGCGTTGCCATAACCCAGCTCGCGCAGCAGCAGCACTTCGAATGCAGCCAGCGCGCGTGCCCAACCGCGCGCCGAGGGCGCATGGCAGATCGCATCAAGCAGCGCTTCGAGCGCGCTGTGCAGCGCAGGGAAGGGCTGGTCTTCGGGCAGGACGAGCGCCGTGAGGGTGGTGGCCCAGCCGATCCCGGCACTGGCCAGCGGCTCGGCCAGCCACGGGCCCCGGCTGGTCAAGAGTTCAAGGCGGGCGGAGGGCAACCCGCTGTCGCTGCGCGAGCGCAGTTCGGCCTCCACAAGGTTGCCGGGAATCAGCACGGGTCGGAGTGTCCGGCCCCGTGCACCTGCAACATAAGCCGCCAGCAGCCCGTGCTCTGCGGTCAGCATCCGCACCACCGCGCCGTGCTCGCCGTGCGCGCGCGCGGCGCAGAGAATGGCGGGGGCGCGGATCAGCATGTCCGCCCATTTGTGGGGTTTATCGCGGTCTGCCGCAAGCGGCCTGAAAATGGTGTTTGAATCCCCCGTTGGAACTCCGCGCGATCTGGGCTAGTTTAAGATCATGAAAGAGCTTTTCCAGCATGCCGCCGTGACGGCTGGAGTGACGGTGCGCGTCGCTGTCAATTTCCTGCCCGAACAGTCGCGCATCGATGCCGGCAAGTGGTTCTGGGTCTATCACATCCGGATCGAGAACGGCGGAGATGGACCCGTGCGCCTGCTTACGCGGCACTGGCGGATCACCGACGGGCGCGGGGTCGTCAATTTCGTCGACGGCGAGGGCGTGGTGGGCGAGCAGCCGCTGCTCGCACCGGGCGCGGCGCACGATTATGTTTCGGGCTGCCCGCTGGGCACGCCGCATGGCAGCATGGAAGGGCATTACACGATGCAGCGGGCCGATGGTTCGATGATCGACGTGGCGATCCCCTACTTCCCGCTCGCCGCGCCGGCGACAGCCAACTGAGCCTCCGGAAAACCCGATGAAGCGGACCCATCTGCCGCTAAATGGCCTGCGCGTGCTTGACGCTGCGGCCCGGCATCTCTCCTTTACCCGGGCCGCGGACGAACTCGCGGTGACTCCGGCCGCAGTCGGCCAGCAGATTCGTGCGCTGGAAGATCTGCTTGGCGTCGTGCTGTTTCGCCGCACGACCAAGGGCCTGGTGCTGACCGACGAGGCCAGCGCCGGGCTCGATGCGATCCGTGAGGGGTTCCTGCGCTTCGAGGAAGGTGTGCAGGCGATGCAGGCAGGGCAATCGAGCCATGTCTACACCGTTGCCTGTCCGCGCGATTTCTTCGCCGCGTGGCTCTCCTCGCGGCTGGCGACCTTCCGCATGGCCAATCCCACGATGCGCTTCGCGCTGGTCGGCACGGATGGCGATATCGATTTTACCGAGGCCAATCTTAACCTTGCGGTGCGCTGGGCCGAAGGACCCGGCGATCTGGAGGGTATCGCTCTGGGCGAACCGCTGACGCAGATTGTCGCGGCTCCCGGGGCTGGCGAGGATGCGCCGTGGATCGGCTGGCCGGGCGATCTCGCGCCCGAGGGTCCGGAGCCCGGGGGTGGCGCGCGCGAGACGCAGTTCTCGGTTGGTGATGCCGGCACCGCGATCAGCGCGGCGGCGGCCGGGCTTGGCAAGGCGCGGGTGCCTGCGATGCTCGCCGAAAGCGCGATCGCATCGGGCCGGGTCGTGGCGCTTGGTCCGCCTGAGCCAGGACGCCGCGCCTATTGGCTGGTCGCGCCGTTGCCGCAATGGCGCCAGAAGAAGGTCAAGGCGCTGGTTGCGGCGCTGACAGCGGCATAGACCCGCTGGCCGGTCAAAGGCCTTGCCTGCACAAGGCCGGTCAACATCCGGTTCGGTTGCGAAATCCCCCGGAACCGGCTGGATTCGGCCTGTGATCTTGAGAGGCTGTTAACTCTCGCGATCGTAAACTACCGCGATGACAATCGGCGTTCCTTTACCCGGTTTGCGCTTACGTGCGCGACGCTGGCTGCGCCGCAGTCGGAGCAGCTTGCGCTGTATCGACCGGCATTGGCGGCAACGGCCGGGCGATGCCTTTACGCTCGCCTACGCGACCAGCGTGTCGCACCGGGCGCCGCTGCTTTACCTTGTCATGATTTTCAACACCTCGTTGATCGCGATCCGGTTCCTCGGTTCCGCGCCGTTGGTGCTGATCGTGTTTGCCCCGGCGATGTGCCTGCTCGCGGCCAGCCGGGCATTTCACTGGCTGCCGTCGCGCGTGGCGCAGCGCCCGGTCGAGCAGCTGCGCAGCGATCTTCAGGCCATGGATCGGCTGGGTGGTTGGGCTGGATTGCTCATCGTTGCGTGGTCGCTGGCACTCTATCCCTATGGCGATGTCAGCCAACGGGCGATGATCCATTTCGTGATGGCGGTGACGATGTTCTCCGCCATTCTCGGCATGGCCTATTCGCCGCAGACCGCGCTGCGGCTGGCGGTGGCGTTCACGATCCCGTGGAGCCTGTTTTTCCTGGCCACCGGGAACGCCAACGCGCTGCCGATCACGGCGGTGCAAGTGTTCGTCACCGGCATCCTGCTGACGATGATCCACGCACAGCACCGCGATTTCGTGCGGCTTGAACTCGCGCGCCAGCTCCTCGTGCGGCGCGAAAAGCAGACAGCAGAACTCGCGAGTGCGCACTACCGGCAGGCGACGGTCGATCATCTCACCGGGGGCAAAAATCGCCGGTCGATTCTGGCGGGTCTGGAGCAGCAGCTGGCCCAGTCGGACACGACCGCGCGGCCCTGGCTGGCGCTGTTCGATATCGACGGTTTCAAGCATATCAACGATACCTATGGCCATGCGGCAGGCGACCATGTGCTGTGTATGGTCACCGAGCGGATTGGCACTGTGCCCGGTGTGACTGCGCATGGCCGGCTCGGGGGAGACGAATTCGCCATCCTGTTCGAGCCAGGCTTCGATATGGACGCGGTCATGGCGGCAGCGCGCGCGCTCTCGTCATCGATTCGCGAACCGATTGCCTTCAACGGCGCGACGCTCAGGCTGTGCGGTTCGATCGGGCTGTACCGCGTGGCTGGCGACACGGCCTCGGCCTGTCTCGAGCGTGCCGATGCGGCGCTGTACAAGGCCAAGGATCGGGGTGACGGGGCAATCGCGGCATTCGGTGCCGATGACGAGGCTGCGCTGCAACACCGCATTGCGGTGACGCGCCAGTTCAACGACTGCGCGCTGCAGGAACGGTTGCGGCTGCTCTACCAGCCGATCTACGACTACCGCACCGCGCGTGTGGTCGGGATGGAGGCGCTTGCGCGCTGGTCGCCGGACGGGGTGGAATGGCAGGCGCCGGGTGATTTCCTCAAGATCGCCGATGCCACGGGGCGCACGGGCGAACTGACCCGGCTGGTGCTGGCGCGGACGCTGGCGGAATGCCGGCCATGGGAGACCGGCCTGGACGTCTCGATCAATCTGGCGGCGCGCGACGTGGTGCGTGAAGGCCTGGCTGAAACGATCGCCGCGATTGTCGCCGATGCTGGCGCAAGCCCCTCATCAGTCACGCTCGAAGTGACCGAACGGGCGCTCCAGCTCGATCCCAAACGCGCGGCGGCCCAGCTTATCGCGTTTCGCGAGCAGGGCTTCCGCATCGCGCTCGACGATTTTGGCGCGGGCTGGTCGAGCCTGTCGCAATTGCGCGATCTGCCGCTCGATCTGATCAAGCTCGACCGCGCGCTCGCGGGGGCGCTTTCAACCGATCCCGGGGCGCGGGCGGTCACCGGGATGATCGTGGCGCTGGCCTGGCAGCTGGGCATAAGCTGCTCGATCGAGGGTGTGGAAAGCGAGGCGCAGGCCTCTGCCGCGCGGGCGCTCGGTATCCACCTGATGCAGGGCTACCATTTCGGACGGCCCGAAGCGGCCGAAACCGCACTCAGCGCCTATGGGCGCGCCGTCGCCTGACAGGATGTTTTGCCGGCTGGTTTATTCACCAGGCGCCGCGAAACCTTGAGATGCAATACCTTCAGAGGCAATGGGGATCGGGCTGGGGCACCTGGCGCGGCGTGCCGGGCGGCGTGAGCCTGCGGAACAGGCGGCCGTGCTCGCTCCACAGCACCAGCATAAGCGCCGAAATCCCGCAGCCGAGGAACGCCAGCGCCAGCGGGCGGGCGGTTCCGTCGTAAGCCAGGCCGATCACGATGCCGAGGCCGGAGCCGATCACCATGCGCAGGAAGGCCTGAACCGAACTGGCCGCCCCGGCCATATGCGCGAACGGCTGGAGCGAGATCGAGCCGAAGTTCGAGCCGATAAAGCCGACCATGCACATGTTGAGCGCGACGATCGGCATGAACGACGCGAGCGTTTCATCCGGCTGGCTGGCGAGCGCAAATTGGACCACGCTGAGCGCAATCGACATCAGCAGGGCCGCATGCGACACGCGCCGCGCGCCGAACCGTTCGACGATGCGCGAATTGGAGAAGCTGGCCACGGCCATGGTCAGGGCGGTGGCCCCGAACAACAGCGGAAACGAAGCGCCGGCTCCGAAGTGCTCGCCAACCAGTTGCTGCGCAGAGTTCACATAGCCGAACAGCGCACCGATCACCAGTCCGCCGCCCATGACATAGCCGAACGACGCGCGGTTCGAGGCGGCCGTGATCATGTTGGTGGCGATGGCCATGGGCTGAATTGGCTGGCGGTAGGCAGGGTCGAGCGTCTCCTCGAGACGCAGCGCGACCCATACCGCGACCAGCGCTGCCATTGCCGCGAGCAGTGCGAAGATCCAGCGCCAGCCGGCGACCAGCAGGACCGCCTGGCCGATGGTCGGCGCAACCATGGGCACCAGCATGAAGATCACCATGATGGTCGACATTTGCCGCGCCATGGCATCGCCGCCGTGGCGGTCGCGGATGATCGCGCTGGGCAGCACGGAAAGGCCCGCGCTGCCGATGGCCTGCGCCGCGCGCAATACAAGCAGCGTGGTGAAGTCCTGCGCCAGTGCGCAGCCGATCGACAGCACGAAATAGAGCGCGAGGCTGCCAAGCAGCACTGGCCGGCGGCCATAGCGATCTGCCAGCGAGCCAGGGATGAGCGCACCAAGGCCCGCGGCAATGAGGAACACGCCCACAATCAGCTGCCGCTGATTGGGGTCCGCGATATGCAGGTCCCGGGCGATAAAACCGAGCGCCGGGAGCATGGCGTCGATGGCCAGCGCCTGCAAGGCCATGACCATGGCCATAAGCACGACGAATTCACGCGGGCCCAGGCCGGGCCTGGCTCTGGCAGATTGGGAAGCCGTTCTGGTGGAGGACATGCCTCAAGCCTATATGCAGGTCTGCACCGCGTTCCCAGCGCTTTATGCTGCGATGCAAAAAGGACTACGATGCCGAGATGATCCCCAAGCCCACACCTGATCCTGATGACGAGGAAACCGGCAACGGGCTGCGCAAGGTGATCCATATCGACATGGATGCGTTTTTCGCGAGTGTCGAACAGCGCGACAATCCGGCGCTGCGTGGGCGTCCGGTGGCGGTTGGCGGATCCTCGGCGCGCGGGGTGGTGGCCGCGGCGAGCTATGAAGCGCGGGTGTTCGGCGTGCGTTCGGCGATGCCCTCGGTACGCGCGGCGCGGCTGTGCCCAGAGCTGATTTTCTGCCCGCCCCGCTTCGAGATATACAAGGCGGTGTCGCGTCAGATCCGGGCGATTTTCCTGCACTTCACGCCGCATGTCGAGCCGCTCTCACTCGATGAGGCCTATCTCGATGTGACCGACGACTTGCGCGGCATCGGTTCGGCCACGCGCATTGCCGAGCTGATCCGCCAGCGCATCCGGGCTGAAACCGGGCTCACCGCCAGCGCGGGCGTGTCCTACAACAAGTTCCTCGCCAAGCTGGCAAGCGACCAGAACAAGCCCGATGGACTATGCGTGATTCGTCCCGGCGAGGGCACGGCGTTCGTCGCGCAGCTGCCGGTGGCGCGCTTCCACGGCGTCGGCCCGCGCGGGGCGGAGAAGATGGCGGCGCTAGGCATTCAGACGGGGGCTGATCTGGGGGTGAAAGACCTCGCCTTTCTGCGCACTCATTTCGGCAGCCAGGCCGACTACCTCTACCGCGCAGCGCGAGGCATCGACCTTCGCCGCATTCGCGCCGACCGGCCGCGCAAATCGGTGGGCGGGGAACGCACGTTCGATCGGGATATCGCCACCGGTCCCGCGCTGCGCGAGGCGCTGGAGCGGATCATCACCATCGTGTGGGAGCGGATCGAGCGCAGCGGCGCGAGGGGCCGCACGGTAACGCTCAAGCTCAAGGACGCCGCCTTCCAGACGATCACCCGCGCAAGGTCGCAAGCCGCACCGGTGGCGGACGAGGCGGAGTTTGCAGGTGCGGCCCGCGCGCTGCTCGACAGCGTGCTGCCCTTGCCGCAGCCGGTGCGGCTGATGGGGCTCACGCTCTCGGCGCTGGAAGGGGAAACTGCACCGCCCATCGCCGGCGCCGGGCAGGGTTCGCTACCGTTCTGAGGCGCGCCATTCGCGCCAGCGGGCCAGACTGGCGTGGACGAGCGTGCCGGTTGCTGCGGGCAGAGCCTCGAGGTTGAAGAACGCGGCTTCGGCGATTTCTCGCCCGTCGGGCCGGGGCTGGCCGGAGGTCAGGCCTGCGACCAGTTCGATCCGGTTGGTCCAGCCGCCGGGCATGGGGCGCACGTCTGTGGCGATCCAGCAGCCCTGCACCAGCTGGCATCCCGTCTCCTCGGCGAGCTCGCGCGCGCCGGTCGCAGCCGGGTCCTCACCGCGGGTAAGCCCGCCGCCCGGCAACAGCCAGCGATCCCGTTCATGATAGCTGTGGCGCACGAGCAGAACGCGCCCCGCGCCATCGAAAGCCAGCACGTTGCACCCCCGCACTTCGCGGCGAAGCAGGCCCCAGACCCCAAGCCGCACGCGCTGCGCGAGGCGGAGCAGCGTGCGATGGAGCGGGGCAGGAAGCGCTTTGAGCAGCTGGGCGAGCATGCCCGACGCCTTGTCTTCGCGCCGTATCAGGCGGCAATCGAGCTGAGGAACCAGACGCGCTGCTGGGCCTGATCCGTCCAATCGTCGGCCATGCCATCTGTGGCGTTGTCGCCCGCATCGCCCGCCGCTGCCTTCGCTGCGCGGATTCGCTCGACCAGCTTTGCGTTATCGTCGCGCAGCGCCTTGACCATGACCATGGCATCGAGCCCAGTGCGATCATCGTCGGCGATGACGCTATGCTGCCCGATTGCGCCGATCGAGGTCAGCGTCGCGCCGCCGTTCTTGCGGACGCGCTCGGCAAGCATGTCGGTCAGCGCGAAGATCTCGGTCGCCTGCGCATCGAACAACAGGTGCAAGTCGTGAAACTGCGGCCCTTGCACGTGCCAGTGAAAATTCTTGGTCTTGAAATAGAGTGCGAAGCAATCGGCCAGCAGGCCGTTGAGGCTGTCGATCAGCGCCTTGGTCGCGTTGTCACCGGGCATGGAGTGGGTCCTGTTCTATTGTGCGAGTTCTATTGTGCGAGTCTGCGGATGCGGAATTAAACACCAAAGAATGGCAGATGTTTCACGCAAATGTTGCATGGCCATGATCGGTTCCGTCGATCACGCCTTCGCTGGAGGTGCAAGCCGCAGTATCACTGCGCCGAGCAGCGCCGAAATGAGCGAGCCGGCGAGCACGCCCAGCTTGGCTTCCTCGACCAGATCCGGCGCGGCGGGAAAAGCCAGTGCGCCGATGAACAGGCTCATGGTGAAGCCGATGCCGCACAGCAGCGCCATGCCCCAAAGCTGGAGCACGCTCGCGCCCGCTGGCCGCCTGCCGAGCCCGGCGCGCTCGCACCCCAGCACGGCCAGCATGATGCCCGCTTGCTTGCCGAAAATAAGGCCCAGCGCAATCGCAAGCGGTAGCGGGGCCAGCGGCTGGCCGGTGCCAAGCGCGACGCCGGCATTGGCGAGACCGAACAGCGGCACGACAAGGAACCCGCAGGGCCGCGCCAAGGCATGCTCAAGCCGCAGCAGTGGACTGTCACCGTGTTTGTTCAGGGTCACGGGAACGGTCAGGGCGGTGAGCACTCCGGCGACTGTGGCGTGCACGCCCGAGTGGAGGATCGCGAGCCATAGCCCGGCCCCCAGAACCAGATAGGGAAAAAGCCGTCGCACGCCAAATCGGTTCATCGCTGCCATGGCCGCAAACAGCGCGCCCGCCAGCGCCAGCCAGGCGAGGTTGAGGTTCGTTGTAAAGAACAGGGCGATCACCGTGATCGCGCCGAGGTCGTCGACCACGGCAACGGTGAGCAGAAAGAGGCGCACAGAAGCGGGGACGCGCGGGCCAAGCAGCGCGAGCACGCCGAGAGCGAACGCGATGTCGGTTGCAGCCGGGATCGCCCAGCCGCTCCGCAGTCCGGGCTGGCCGGCGGTAACCGCGAGATAGACCAGCGCGGGCACTGCCATGCCGGCTGCCGCGGCGATCACCGGTAGCCGCCGCCGTGCGCTGTCGGCCAGCGCTCCCATGACAAATTCCCGTTTTATCTCAAGCCCGACGACCAGGAAGAACACCGCCATGGCGCCGTCGTTGATCCAGTGGTGCAAGTTGGTCAACTGCGCTACCGGCGTCCACGGCAGCGGGTGCTCGAACAGGTCATGCCAGGCTTGCGCAAGCGGGGAATTGGCCAGCACCAGGGCCAGGGCCGCGCAGGCCATGAGGACCAGCCCGGGTGCGGCATCGGCTGTGGCCGGTGCGCCGCCATGGCCAGCAGACCTTTGGTTTCCCGCCATTTTCGAACCAATCCTTTGACGGGGTGTCGTTGCCACGCGTGCACTATGTGGGTAGTCGGCGAACTGGGTTGTAGTGCCATTTGGCGCGCGGGGGCAAGAACATGACGCCGTCTTATGCGGCATTGGAGTGGCTCGGCCGTGCCGAGCATGAGCTCCTGCTTTTCGCTGCGATCTGGTTCGCGGTGGGCGCTCTCGATGAACTCGGCATGGATGGGCTGTGGCTTTGGCTGCGACTGACCGGGCGGGTGCACACCGGCAGGGCTCCGGCAGATTGCAATGCCCCGCTACGCGGTGTGGCGGTGGTGCTCGTGCCGGCATGGCAGGAAGCGGCGGTGGTCGGCACAATGCTGCAGCACACGCTGCGGGTCTGGCCGCAAGCCGAATTGCGCATCTATGCCGGCTGCTATTGCAACGATGTTGCCACGCTTGCCGCGATGATCAAAGCCGCAGATGATCCGCGTCTGCGCATTGTGGTGCACGACCGGCCGGGCCCGACCACCAAGGCCGATTGCCTCAATCGGCTTTATGCCGCGCTGATCGAGGACGAGAAGCGCGGGGCCTGGCGGGCGCGCAGTCTGATCCTTCACGATGCCGAAGATATGGTTCACCCCGCAGCGCTGGCCTTGCTTGATCGCGGGCTCGATCATGCCGACTTCGTGCAGCTCCCCGTCCGGCCCGAACCACAGGCCGCTTCGCCCTGGATTGCGGGGCACTATTGCGACGAGTTTGCCGAATCTCACGGCAAGGCCATGGTGGTGCGCGATTGGCTGGGCGTCGGCCTGCCGTCTGCCGGGGTCGGCTGTGCCTTCTCGCGCGCTTCGATCGAGGCGATCGCGAAGCAGCGCGGCTCGCCCGAGCCCTTTGCGGCCGAATGCCTGACCGAAGACTATGAATGCGGCTTGCTCGTCGACCAGATCGGCGGAGCCGCGCGGTTCATCCGGATGCGCGATGCTGAAGGCCGGCTTGTCGCCACGCGCGAGTTCTTCCCCGCCGGGCTTGGGTCGTCGGTTCGCCAGAAAACGCGCTGGATGCACGGTATCGCGTTTCAGGGGTGGGACCGGCTCGGCTGGGATGCGCGGCCGCTCGAACTGTGGATGCGGCTGCGCGACCGGCGGGCACCGCTCACCGCGATTGTGCTTGCGGCGGCCTATGTGCTGGTGATCATTTCGCCCATCCTGTTCGTGGCCGCACAATTCGGCGTCCATCATCCGCAGCCGATCGACCCGGCCTTGCGCTGGCTGCTGATTGCCAACTTTTTCGCGCTGGTCTGGCGCAGCCTGTTCCGCGCGGCATTCACAGCGCACGAGTACTCCATCTCGGAAGGGATCATGGCGGTTCTGCGCATGCCGCTCGCCAATGTCATCGCGATCATGGCAGGGCGGCGGGCACTGAGCGCCTATCTCGTGTCGCTCTACAGCGGCAGGGTGACATGGGATCACACCATTCACCTCAGCCATCCGTCTTCAGCCCGCGTCCCCTGAGCCAGCCTGCCTCCCCTGTCCCGGCAAGGGGCTCGCGCGGGCAGCCGGTCATTGCCCTTGCCATAATTCTGGCGGGGTGGATCGGAGTGCGCGCCACGCTTCTTGCGGTGGACGCGGACGCGACTGCTCACCGAAGGCCAGAGCGGGCGATCAAGAACGCAAACTGGGCTCAGGCCGCGCCTGCCACTCAGCTGCACCGGCCAGCAGCAGGCAATCCTGCAGGCGATGACCTGCCGTCGCAGGGCCCGCAGCCGGATGTGTTTGCCGCGGTTGCTGTTCCGCCGGTCGTTCGGCGGACGCTCAACCTTCGCGCAGCCGGGATTGCCGCAGGCTCGCTTCGGACAGGTGACGGCCAAGCCGCTGCCGCAGTGGGCGATTCTCCCGGCGATACGAACCCTGCCGCCGAATCCTCCCTGCGCCCAACCCAAAGGGCGATTGCCGCGGCGGATCAGGCCGCAGATTCGCGCGGTGCCCCTCCCGTCAGCCCGAACCCGGTGGTCCGCCAATCGGCTTCTCCCCCGTCATCCACCACATCTTCTTCGGCGCTGCTGCGTTCGCAGCGGCCGCGCTGGTCGGCAGATGCCTGGGCGCTCGTGCGCGGCGGACGTAGCGCCCCCGCGCTGGCCACGGGCGCGGCGGCCTATGGCGGCAGCCAGATGGGCGCCGTGCTGCGCTACAATCTGGCTCCGTCAAGTCCGATCCGGCCGCAGATCTACGTGCGCGCCACTGCTGCACTGGCCACCACGGTGCGCGAGCCAGAGGGTGCGCTGGGGTTCGTGCTGCGCCCGGTGCGCCGCTTGCCGCTGGCGGTGATGGGAGAAGTCCGGGTGCAGGCGGGCAGTGGTCCGGCCCGGGTACGCCCGGTGATCATGGCGGTCAGCGAGCTTGCGCCGCTGCGCCTGCCGCTGGGGAGTGAAGCTGAAGTCTATGCGCAAGCAGGCTGGGCCGGCGGATCGTTTCCCACCGCTTTCTATGATGCGGCAGCCGTGGTCGAGCGCGGCGTCGCCGAGCCGGTGCGGGGCTTTGCCCTGCGCGCGGGGGGCGGACTGTGGACCGGCGGCCAGACCGGCGCGGCGCGGCTTGATATCGGCCCGCGGATCGAACTGCGCACCATGGCCGGCGCGCCAGGGCGGAGGATCGGCATGCGGCTGGCATTCGATTGGCGGTTTCGTGTGGCTGGCAGGGCCGAGCCGGGGTCCGGTCCGGCGGTAACGCTGTCGACCGGATTCTGATCGGGAAAAATCCGGCTTGCAGCGTTCCCAAGCGCGCGCGGGTGGGCTAGCCTCATGCGCAGGATGGATGTGTACCTCCCCATCGCGAATCTCTCGGTCAATGGCCTTGTCATCGTCGCACTCGGCGCGCTGACCGGCCTGCTGTCCGGCATGTTTGGCGTGGGCGGCGGGTTCCTTACCACGCCGCTGCTCATCTTCTACGGCGTACCGCCGACCGTGGCCGCCGCATCGTCCGCCAGCCAGGTCACCGGGGCGAGCGTTTCGGGGGCGTTTGCCCATGCCCGGCGCGGCGGAATCGATTACCAGATGGGCGGGGTGCTGGTCGCCGGCGGGGTGATCGGCACAGGGTTCGGTGCGCTGCTATTCCGCCTGCTGCAGGCACTCGGCCAAATCGATACCGTGATCAATATCCTTTACGTGTTGATGCTCGGCGGGATCGGCGGGCTGATGGCGTACGAGAGCATCAGCGTGCTGCGCGCAGAGCGCACCGGCAAACCGCTCCGGCCGCGCAAGCGCCGCCATCACCCGCTTGTCGCCAGCCTGCCGCTGCGCTGGCGGTTCTACCGCTCCGGGCTTTATATCTCTCCGCTCGCGCCGCTGCTGCTGGGCGTGTTTACCGGCATTCTCACCATGCTGATGGGCATCGGCGGCGGCTTTATCCTCGTCCCGGCAATGCTCTATATACTCGGCATGGGGTCGGGCGTCGTGGTTGGCACCTCGCTGTTCCAGATCCTGTTCGTGACGATGGCAACGACCATGATGCACTCTTTGACGACCCGCGCGGTCGATATCGTGCTGGCGGTGCTGTTGCTGATTGGCTCGGTCTCGGGCGCGCAAGTCGGCGCGCAGTTCGCACAGAAGGCGAAGCCGGAGCATTTGCGGCTGATCCTGGCGGTGATCGTGCTGGCGGTGGCGGTGCGCATGGCGCTCGGCCTCGGCTACAGGCCCGACGAAATCTACACGGTTGTCGCCCCATGATCGGAGCGGTGCTGTGACCCGGCTGCGCATGGCGGCCTTGTTGCTGTGCCTCGTGCTGTGCGGCGGTGCGCGCGATCCCATCCTCGTTCCGGAAGTCTCGCAGCATGAAATTCAGGTGCGACAGGGCTTTACCGGTGCCAACTTGCTCCTGTTCGGCGCGATCCTGACCCCGGAGGGTGCCCGCGCGGCTGGCGATTACGATATCGTCGTGTTGCTGGAGGGGCCGGCCCAGTCGATCGTCGTGCGCGAAAAGAAGAAAGTCGCCGGCATCTGGATCAATGCCAGCAGCACCGAATTCCGCTCCGCACCAAGCTTCTACGCGCTCGCGGCTTCCCGGCCGATCAACTTGATCGTCGATGCCAAGACCGCAGCGATCTACGAGATGGGGCTGACATGGTTGCAGCTTTCGCCGATCGGCGTCATCGATCCGGTCGAGCAGAAGCGGTTCTCGGACGGGCTGGTCGATCTTATGCGGCGGCAGGGGCTGTATCAGCAGAACGACCACGCGGTGCAGATCAGCGGGCAGGTGCTCTATCAGGCCCGGATCACGCTGCCCTCGAACGTGCAGACCGGCAGGTATACAGCGGAAACCTTTGCCGTTCGCGATGGCCGGGTCGTGGCCTCGGCGATCTCGCGCATCACCGTCCGCAAGGAAGGGTTTGAACGGCTCGTGGCCGCCAACGCCGAACAGAACGGATTGTTTTACGGCCTGTTCGCAGTCATTGTTTCGGTCTCGATGGGCTGGATTGCCGGCCGTCTGTTCGCCCTTATCTAGTCATGACCCATTGCGCGGCGTGTTCCGCCCCAAATACAGACTGTTATCGCGAATTATCCAGTTTTTAACCGTCAGAAGCTAAGTCTGAGGCTAGAAATGCCGTTTCAGGCTGAGGACAGATGGCGATGACGGACATGAGCATCAATGGCCTGGAAGGTGTCGGCCAGGCTATGCCCGCCGATCTTTCGGAGAATGGTGCCCAGCCGGCAGTGGGGTCGGCAGCGGCTCCGGGTACCCGCACCGGACCGCGTCCCGCCGC
>JBJXEK010000189.1:0-4237 GCA_046155055.1 Novosphingobium sp.
ACAGACGCCGCTGTTTGTCTATGACGCGGGCCTTATCACCGCGCGCGTTGCGGCGCTGCGGGCTGCGCTGCCCGGGCGACTGGGGCTGCATTATGCGATGAAGGCCAATCCCTTTGCGCCGCTGCTGATCCATATGGCCGGGTTGGTCGACGGGTTCGATATTGCCTCGGGCGGGGAGCTGTTGCTGGCCGAAGCGGCGGGGCTGGACCCTGCGCAGATCAGCTTTGCCGGGCCGGGCAAGCGCGACGCGGAACTGGAAGCTGCGATTGTCCGCGGCGTGACGCTCAACCTCGAATCGGCGCGCGAGGGGGAGCGCGCACTGGCGATTGCCGAGAGACTTGGGCGTACGCCGCGGCTGGCGATCAGGGTCAATCCCGATTTCGATCTCAAGGGATCGGGCATGAAAATGGGCGGCGGTGCCAAGCAATTCGGTGTGGACGCGGCGGCGGTCCCTACGCTGGCGCGGCGGCTGATTGCTGCCGGGTGCGAATGGCGCGGTTTCCACATCTACGCCGGCAGCCAGACGCTCGATGCGGCGGCGATTGCCGAGATGCAGGCCGCCACCATTTCGCTCGCGGCGCGGCTGGCGGAGGAGAGCGGCGCTGCGCTGCCCGCGTGCAACCTCGGTGGCGGGTTCGGCATTCCGTATTTCCCCGGCGATGTGCCGCTGGATATGGCGGCAGTAGGCCGGGCGCTCGGCGAGCAGTTGGCCGCGCTGCCTGCCGCACTGGCCGAAACCGCGTTCTGCATCGAACTTGGGCGCTATCTGGTGGGAGAGGCGGGCGTTTATCTTACGCGGATCATCGACCGCAAGGACAGCCACGGCGAAGTGTTCCTCGTCACCGACGGCGGGCTGCACCACCAGCTCGCCGCAAGTGGCAATTTCGGCACCGTGGTGCGCCGCAATTACCCCAGCGCGATCGCCACACGCTTCGGCGCGCCGGTGGAGGAAGAGGCCAGCGTGGTGGGCTGTCTGTGCACGCCGCTCGATCGGCTGGCGGACAAGGGCGGTTTCCCCCGCGCCGATGAGGGCGATCTTGTCGCGGTGTTTTGCGCCGGGGCCTACGGGGCCAGCGCGAGTCCTGCGCAGTTCCTCGGCCATGGTCCGGCGGCTGAACGGCTGGTGAACACAAGTCTCTGATTTTTGGTCATTAACTAATGGACCAGAAGCCGTCCCTTTTCGGGACTGGGCTGGAATCGCGCTTGCTGGCGGCCCGCATAAGCGATCAGGACTAACGGTATCTTCACCCTTTTTGGCGATAGCCCGGAAACAAGGGTTCTGCCGTCCGGTCCCGGAGCGGGACAGCTGACAGAGCCCTCGAAGCGCGCAAAAGGACCGTCAATGCCCAAACATTCGCGTCTCATCGGTTCACTGGCCCGTTTGGTGGCTGGTGTGGTCATGGTGAGCCTCATGCTGAGCGGCTGTTCGGGCCCGGGAGGCGGCGCACAGCTGCCGTCCGCCTCGTTTGTCGCAATGCAGGAAGGTCCGGGCGAGGAATATGTGATCGGCCCGCTCGACGATCTGACCATCTTCGTGTGGCGCAATCCCGAACTCGGCGCATCGGTGCAGGTGCGGCCCGATGGGCGCATTACAACGCCGTTGATCACCGACATGCCGGCGGTCGGCAAGACCCCCTCGATGCTCGCCGAGGACATCAAGCTCCAGCTCTCGCAGTATATCCAGGAGCCGATCGTTTCGGTCATCGTCAACAAGTTTTCCGGCACGTTCAGCCAGCAGGTGCGCATCGTGGGTGCCACGGGCAAACCAGCCTCGATCCCCTACCGCGCCAACATGACCCTGCTCGATGCGATGATCGCGGTCGGGGGACTGTCCGAATATGCCGCAGGCAACAAAGCGCGGCTGGTGCGCTTCGAAAAACAGACTGGCAAGCAGAAGGAATACAGCGTGCGCATCGGCGATCTGCTGCGCAAGGGCGATACGCGCGCCAACGTCATGCTCATGCCCGGTGACGTGATCATCATTCCGGAAAGCACATTCTGATGGAGCGGACGGTGACCCTTGCCAACGCGCGGGCCAGCACTCGGGGCGCGGCATGACGAGCATTTTTGAAGAGGTGCGCATTGCGCTCTATGGCATCTGGAACCGGCGGTGGCTGGCGCTGGGCGCAACGTGGCTTGTCTGCCTGCTGGGCTGGCTGGTCGTGGCCACGGTGCCCAACACATACGAATCCAAGGCGCGCATCTTCGTCCAGATCGACGATGTGCTCTCCGATCAGATCGGCATCGGCGGTGATCGCAAGCGCGACATTGAGCGCGTGCGCCAGACGCTGACCAGCTCGGTCAATCTCGAAAAGGTGGTTCGCGCGACGCGGCTTGGCGACAAGGTGACGTCCGACAAGCAGATGGAAGGCGCGGTCGCGGGCCTTGGCAAGAATATCAAGGTGCTGAGCCAGCAGGACAACCTGTTCGAGATCAGTGCCTTTTCTGGCAGCAAAGCCTTTTCCGACGTCCAGAATGCCAAGCTGGCGCAGGATATCGTCCAGAAGATGATCGATATCTTCCGCGAGGAGAACCTTGCTGGCGGGCGCGGCGAGATGAGCGACACGCTTGCCTTCATGGACCAGCAACTGGCCGACCGGCAGAAAGACCTCGAGACGGCCGAACAGAAGCGCCAGGCGTTCGAGGCCAAGAATTCCGAGATGATGCCCGGCAATGGCTCGCTCACCAGCAAGATCGAGGGTGCGCGCGCGGAACTGCGCGGAATCGAGTCCGATCTGCTCGCCGCACAAAGCGCGCTGGCCTCGATCCGGGGGCAGCTATCGGGAACGCCGCCGACGATCATGGTCCCCGGTGCTCAGGGCGGGGCGCGTGGTTCGCTGGCCCAGGCGCAGGCCGATCTCGGCGCGATGCGCGCGCGCGGCCTCACTGATGGTCACCCCGACGTGATCGCGCTCAAGGCGCAGATCGCCAGCCTTTCGCGCAGCGCGGCGGGTGAAAGCGGCCCCAGCGGCATGCCCAATCCCGCCTATTCCTCGCTGCAGTCGATCAAGGCGGACCGCGAGGCCAGCATGATCGCGCTGCAATCGCGCAAGTCTTCGCTCGGACAGGAAATCGCGCAGCTCACCGGCCGCCAATACAACGAGCCGGGCCTCGCTGCGGAAGCCGCGCGCATCAACCGTGATTACGACGTGCTCAAGGAGCAATACGACAAGCTCCTGCGCGACCGCGAACAGCTGCGCCTGCGCGGACAGGTCGAAACCGAACGCAATGCAGTGAAGTTCGAAGTGATCGATCCGCCGACAACCCCGCGCAGCCCGTCTGCGCCCGATCGGCCGATGCTGCTCATGCTCGTGCTGATCGTTGGCGTTGGCGCCGGTTGCGGTCTGGCGTTCGCGGTAGGCCAGCTGCGCTCGACCTATGCCACGACCGGCCAGCTTGAGCGTGCCACCGGCATGCAGGTGATCGGCTCGGTCTCGCTCACCATGACGCGCCGCGCGCGCACCGAATACTGGCGCCATCTCAAGTGGTTTGCCGGCGGTGTCGCCAGCCTCGGGCTCGTCCTGGTTGTGCTGCTCGCGGTTGAATTCATGAAACGCGGCATGGTCGCCTGAGGGAGCGCAAGAGATCATGACCGAACAGACCAAGATCCCCGTGCCCGGCACTTCTGTCCATGGCCCGGCAACACCCTCGCTGATCGAGCGTGCGGCGGGCGCGTTCGACTTGCGCGGCTTTCAGATGCCGACAGCGCCAGAAGCTGCGGCCTCCGCTGCGCCTTCCGCAGCTGCGCCTCCCTCGCCAGTTGCGGCGGTGCAGCCGAAGCTGGCGCCGCCAGCGTTCGAGGGCATCCCGGCTCGGCAGGCGTTTCGTGGCAGCTTCCACACGATCGACCGGCGGCATTTGCGCGAACAGTGCCTGATCGAGCCTGAGGGGCCGGTAACCGGGCTTCTCGAGGAGTTCCGCATCGTCAAGCGCCAGCTGCTGCTGACGGCGGCGGAATCGCGCGCCGGACGCGGCGCGGCGCATGGCGAGCACATCCTCGTCTGTTCGGCCCATCCGGGTGAGGGCAAGACATTCTGTGCAGTTAACCTCGCGCTTTCAATGGCGGCTGAGAAGGACACCGAGGTCTTGCTCGTGGATGCCGATTTCGCGAAGCCCAGCGTGCTCTCGGCGCTTGGCCTGCCAGGCGGCCCGGGGCTGATGGACGCGCTGGCCGATCCTTCCGTTTCGATTGAGGACTGCATCATCGGCACCGATATCGCGGGCCTGTTCGTGCTGC
>JBJXEK010000190.1:0-6741 GCA_046155055.1 Novosphingobium sp.
GGTGTCGCCAACGTGTTCCATGCGGGCGACGGCAATCTGCACCCGCTGATCCTCTACGATGCCAACATCCCCGGCCAGCTCGACGCAGCGGAGGCGTTCGGCAGCGACATCCTGCGCCTCTGCGTCGAAGTCGGCGGCGTGCTGACGGGCGAACACGGCGTCGGCATCGAAAAGCGCGATCTGATGCCGGTGATGTTCACCGAAGCCGACCTGATGCAGCAGCAGCGCGTCAAATGCGCGTTCGATCCGGAATTGCTGCTCAATCCCGGCAAAGTCTTCCCCACGCTCCACCGCTGCGCCGAATTGGGCCGCATGCATGTCCACCACGGCGCGCTGCCGTTCCCAGATCTGCCGCGTTTCTGATGCTGGAGCCGAGGGACGCGCCGGATCTGGCGCAGATCATCGCCGATGCGGGCGCAAACGGCACCAAGCTCGAACTGCGCGGCGGCGGCACCAAGGCCGATTTCGGCGCGCCGCGTGAAGCCGAAGTGGTCTCGCTCGCCGCGCTCACCGGCGTAGCGGATTACGACCCCGCCGAACTCGTGCTCACCGTTCGCCCCGCCACCCCGCTGGCAGACGTGCAGGCGCTGGTCGCAGCGCAGGGGCAGATGCTGGCGTTCGAGCCGTATGGCGCACTCGGCGCGACCATCGGCGGCACAATCGCTGCAGCCGTCGCTGGTTCACGCCGTGTGACAGCGGGCAGCGCGCGCGATCACCTGCTCGGCTTCACGGCCATTTCCGGGCGCGGCGAGAGCTTTGTGGGCGGCGCAAAGGTGGTGAAAAACGTTACCGGCTATGATCTGCCAAAGCTCATGGCCGGATCGTGGGGCCGCCTCGGCGCGATGACCGAACTGACGCTCAAGGTCCTGCCCGCCCCGCGCTGCACCGTCACGCTGATGGCAGAGGGCCTGACGCCGGAAGCCGCACACGCCATGATGGCCGCCGCGCTCGGCAGCAACGCCGATGTCTCCGCTGCTGCTCACCTCGGGCGCGGCATAACGCTGCTGCGTGTCGCCGGTTTCGCACCCTCAGTCGAATACCGCTGCAATGCGCTACCCCGCCTGCTCGCCGCGCACTGTGGCCTTAGCCGTCTTGAGGACGTCGAAGCGGCCCCGCTGTGGCATGAAGCGATGACCGGCAGCGCCCTGACTGGCGCAGTGCGTTGGCGCGTTCACCTGCCGCCGCGGCGCGCGCCCGAACTTGTCGCCAAATTCGGCGCCCAATGGGCGATGGACTGGGGCGGCAGCCAGGTCTGGATCGCGCTCGACGACACCGGGATCGCCGTCCGAGCCGCTGCCGCTGCACTCGGTGGAGAGGCGGTGCTGCTGCAGGCCCCGCCCGAAATGCGCGCCCGCGTCCCCGCCTTCCACCCCCGCGCGCCCGGCGTCGCCGCGCTGGAATCACGCGTGCGCCGCGCGTTCGATCCCCTCGGCGTCTTCGCTACGGCGCGTTTCGCAGAGGATATGCATGCAGACCAGCTTCCCGCCTGAGCGCCTTGCCGATCCGGCCATGCGTGCCTCTGAAGCAGTGATCCGCAAATGCGTCCACTGCGGCTTCTGCACCGCTACATGCCCGACTTACGTGCTCCTCGGCGACGAGAACGATTCCCCGCGCGGCCGCATCTACCTGATGAAGGAAATGCTCGAAAACGCGCGTGCACCGACGCCCGAAGTGGTCAAGCACATCGACCGCTGCCTCTCGTGCCTTGCCTGCATGACCACATGCCCCTCGGGCGTGAACTATATGCACCTCGTCGATCACGCGCGAGCGTACATCAACGACACTTACACGCGCCCGCGCAGCGAACGCCTCATCCGCCGCCTGCTCGCCTTTATCCTCCCCTACAGCGAACGCTTCCGCTGGGCGCTGACGTTCGCCCCGCTCGCCAAACCCTTCCGCCCCCTGCTGCGCCGCATCCCCGCACTACGTCCGCTCGCCGCAATGCTGGACCTTGCGCCAAGCCGTATCCCCAACCCCACCAGCACACAATCCACCCGCATCCCTCAGCCCAAAGCCCGCGTCGCGCTCCTCCAAGGCTGCGCCGAGCCTGTCCTGCGCCCCCAGTTCCGCGAGGCCACCGTCCGCTTGCTGAACCGTCTGGGCCATGATGTGATCTTCACGCCGGGTGAGGGCTGCTGCGGCGCGCTCGTCCACCATATGGGCCGCGAACAGGATGCCCTCGCCGCCGCGCGCCGCAATGTCGATGCCTGGACCGCCGAGATCGAGGGCCCCAACGGATCTGGAGGGAGCCTTGCCGCCATCCTCGTCACCGCCTCAGGCTGCGGCACCACCATCAAGAACTACGGCTTCCTCCTGCGCGATGACCCCGAGTATGCCGAAAAGGCCGCCCGCGTCAGCGCGCTTGCGATGGACGTGACCGAATACCTCGACCGGCTGGAAATCCCGGCAAGCGACCCGCGCGGCTTCACCGTCGCCTATCACCCCGCCTGCTCACTCCAGCACGGCCAGAAAGTCACCGACGCCCCCAAGCGGCTGCTCGCCAAGGCCGGCTACACCGTGCGTACCCCCGCCGAAGCCCACTTGTGTTGCGGCTCGGCGGGCACTTACAACATCCTGCAAAGCGAAATCGCAAGCCAGCTCGCCACACGCAAGGCCGAGCATCTCGATGTCCTGCAGGCCGATGTCATCGCCACGGGCAACATCGGCTGTGCGACTCAGATCGCGCGGTTTTCCGGAGTGCCGGTGGTGCACACCGTCGAGCTGCTCGATTGGGCCGCGGGCGGGCCTGCGCCGGCCGCGCTCCGGCATCTGGCTGCGGGATAGACCCTGTCCGCACATTCCCGGCTGCATCCGGGGTTGTTCGTCTTGCACTGCCAGTCAATAAGGACGGCATAAAACAAGCCCGGGAGAAATCGTTCCATGCCCTCTATCGCCGACAGCCTCGCCCTGCCTTGCGGGGCGGTCCTGCCCAATCGTCTGGCCAAGTCGGCGATGACCGAAGGCCTCGCCGATCCGCAGGGGCGCGCCACGCCCGAACTGGCGCGGCTTTATGGCCTGTGGGCCGATGGCGGCGCAGGCCTGCTCATCACCGGCAATGTCCAGATCGACGGCGATCATCTGGAGCGGCCGGGCAATGTGATCATCCAGGGCCCGCAGGATGCCGCAGCGCTCGCAGGACTTCGCGCGATGGCCAGCGCGGGCACCCGCGCGGGCGGGCACATCTGGATGCAGATCGCGCACGCCGGCCGCCAGACGCAGGTTACCGTCAATCCGCACCCCAAAGCACCTTCCGCCGTGGCGGTTGGCCTGCCCGGCAAGCAGTTCGGCCTGCCCGTGGCGCTGACTGAGGCGGAGATACTCGACCTTATCGAACGCTTCGGCGTGGCCGCCGAAGTGGCGCAGGCCACCGGCTATACCGGTGTGCAGATCCACGCTGCGCATGGTTATCTGCTCTCGCAGTTCCTGAGCCCCCGCTCCAACTTGCGCGCCGACCAATGGGGCGGCAGCCTTGAAAACCGCGCGCGGATGCTGATGGCTGTGGTTGCGCGGATGCGGGCCGGGGTGGGGCCGGAGTTCCCCATCGGCGTTAAGCTCAACTCGGCCGATTTCCAGAAGGGCGGCTTCGCTTTCGAAGAGAGCGTGATCGTGGCGGGCTGGCTGCAGGATGCGGGTGTCGATCTTCTCGAAATCTCCGGTGGCTCGTATGAGCAGCCCGCGATGATGGACATTCAGGGCATGGAAGCCCCCGATGCGCCCCCGCAAAAGGCCTCTACTATCGCGCGCGAGGCCTATTTCGTCGATTTCGCCAAGACGATGCGCGCCTCGCTCACCATGCCGCTGCTGGTCACCGGTGGTTTCCGCAGCCGCCGCGCGATGAACGCCGCGCTGGAGCAGGGCGGGGCTGACGTGATCGGGCTCGGCCGCCCGCTCTGCGTCGACACAGCAGGCCCCGCCAAGCTGCTCGCCGGGGCGGACGAGCTTGACCGCTGGGAAAACAAGCTGAAGCTCCTGCCGCCGTGGCTGTCGTTCCTCGGCGGGCTCAAGATGATGCGCGCGGTGGAGGGCTTTGCAGTCACCTACTGGTACTACGCCCAGATCGACGCCATCGCCCGCACCGGCAAGGCCAATATCGGCATCTCGCCCTTTGCCGCACTGCTCAGCATCCAGAAGGCCGGCAAGGCCTGGCTCAAGGCCCGCAAGGGCTGAACGGGAGACCCACGATGATCAAGCTGACCTTCTGCCTGCACCGCCTGCCGCACCTCAGCCGCGCCGAGTTCCAGGACTATTGGTTCAACCAGCACGCGCCTTTGGTCGCCAGCGTGCGCGAGGACCTCAAGATCCGCAACTATGTCCAGCTGCACTCGCTGCCCGACACGGAGGACGCCCCCTTCGCCGTAGCCCGGGGCGCGCCCGAACCCTACGACGGCGTGGCGCAGCTGTGGTGGGACAGCCTCGAAGACCTCGCCAGCAGCACACCCGAAGCCATCCGCGCCGGTGCGCTGCTGCTGGAAGACGAACGCAAGTTCATCGATCTCCCGCGCTCACCGCTGTGGCTGGGCGAGGAGCGCGTAATCTTCGGGTGAGCAGTTGCCCGCATTCGCAATTGGCAATCGGCATTGATCTTTTGACCAGCACTTGCTCAGTTCTGCGGCCTGCACAGGTTTTCTGGCTTGCGGGGAGAAGTTTGTGAAGGACAATGGATCCAGTGCGGCTACATTGACTCATAACGTCTACGTCGACAGCTTGCTGTTCGGCCAGAAATGGGTCGGAGGGACGATCACCTTCGCCTTCCCTAAGGCTGCGAGCTTCTTTCCCGATACATACCCTTGGGCTACAAGGCCCGAGGTGTTCACTGCGGCCCCTGCGAGCTTTCAGGACACAGCGAAATACTGGCTGGAGCAGGTCTCAAGCTTTACCAACCTGAAGTTCGTGGCCGGTTCCGCCGCCACGGCGACGCTGCGCTGGGGTCTGTCGAGCGATTCGAGTGTCGGGGCAGCGGCCAATCTTCCCAGCGACAGTCCCGCGGCGGGAGATGCCTATTTCGGTTTCGTGAACTATGGAGGAACGATACCGGGCACTGCTGTCGCGTACGTCATCGCGCATGAATTGGGTCACCAACTCGGGCTCAAGCACCCGCACGATAGCGGGGTCGTCAGTCCGCTCGACCGGGACTCCAATGAATTCACGCTCATGTCCTATACCCAGAACACACTTTTGCAGCCGGGGAGCGGCATCTTCGACGGCGGAACATCGTCGCCCGATGAATTCGCCCAAACGTACATGATTTCGGACATCGCCGCGCTGCAAAGCCTTTACGGAGCCAATTTTGGCACCAATGCCGGCGATACAGTTTACACGTTCGATGCGACCGGCCGCTTCTTCGTCAACGGCAATGCGCAGCAAGCGACATTGGGCAGCAAGATTTATCGCGCCATCTGGGATGGCGGCGGCAACGACACCTATGATTTCAGCAACTTCGCGACCAATCAGGTGATCGATTTGCGCGCCAGCGGCTGGTCGACAATTTCAGCAGCCCTGCTGGGCGGCGGGTTCTATGCGCTCGATTCCAAAGGACAGCGGATTCTCGAAAGCGATGGCCGGGACAAGATCTTCACCGCGCGTGGCAATCTGGCAAACCCCGATCTTTATCATGGCAGCAAGCGCTCGCTGATCGAGAATGCCAAGGCGGGCAGCGGCGATGATTTCTTGTTCGGTAACGAACTTGCCAATGTGCTCAACGGTGGTGCCGGAAACGACGCGCTGTTCGGCGGCAAAGGCGCCGATGTGCTCGACGGCGGCAACGGGAGCGATACCGCGCGCTATCTCAATGGCTTCGGCGCCATCAATGTCAATCTGGGCCGCAACACCGCGCATGGCGGCGCTGCCGAAGGTGATACCTTCGTCAGCATCGAGAACGTCCACGGCACCAGCCGCAATGATCGCATTGTCGGCAACACCGCTGCCAACCGGCTAGAAGGCTTCGGCGGTGAGGACAGGCTGAGCGGGGGCAGCGGCTCCGATGTTCTCGCTGGCGGCACCGGCAACGATCTTCTGACGGGCGGCGCGGGCAACGACCGGTTCGTGTTTGACACACGGCCCATCGCTGCCCTGAACCTCGATACGATCACCGATTTCAAATCGGGTGCTGACACGCTGGCGTTTGCTCTGGCCGTGTTCAACGGCTTTGCCGCAACCGGCGGATTGAGCGCGGGCGCATTCTGGTCAGGCGCGGGGGTGACCAAGGCTCACGAAGCAGACGACCGGTTGGTGTACGACACCGTATCTGGCGCGCTTTGGTACGATGCAGATGGCTCGGGCAAGGGCAGGGCGGTGGAAGTGGCGGTGCTGGCCGGACATCCCACGCTGGATTACCACGATATTCTTATCATCGCCTGATGTTCCTGCTCACTTCCGAACAAACACCACCTTGCCGCCAAACAGCGTCATCAAGCAGCGCATGTCCTTCAGCGCGGCGGTCGGCACGGCATAGGGGTTGCGGTCCCACACTGCGATATCGGCGAGCTTGCCCACTTCGAGTGAGCCGGTCTGCTTTTCCAGAAACAGCTGCCGCGCGGCCCAGAGCGTGTGGCTGCGCAGCGCGGTGTGGATGTCCACCGCCTCAGCCGTGCCGAAGGGAGCCTTGCCGAAGCGGTCCCCATCGGGCTCGCGCGCGACCGAGGACCACAGGCCGTAGCGCGGCGCATAGGGCGTGACCGGATAGTCCGAGCCATCGCTGTAGAGCACGCCGCGCTTGGTGTAGGTGGCAAACGGCATCATGCG
>JBJXEK010000191.1:0-7473 GCA_046155055.1 Novosphingobium sp.
GGCGACGGCGCGGTGCCGGTGCTGGAGGCATTGATTGCCGCCGGAAACGGCCGGTTCAAGGGCATTCGCCATCAAGCCGCCTGGGATGCAAACCCGGACGTGCTCGGCCCCCCGTTCCACGCGAAGGAAGGCCTCTACACCAGCGATGCCTTCCGCGCCGGGTTCAAGCACTTGGGCGCCATGGGCCTGACGTTCGATGCCTGGCTGCTCGAACCGCAGCTGCCCGATGTGATCGCTCTGGCGCGCGCCTTCCCCGATCAGCCGATCGTGCTCGATCACTGCGGCACGCCGCTGAATGTCGCGAACTACAAGGGCAAGCTGCACGAGCGCTTCGATGTGTGGCGCGACAATATCCGCACGCTGGCCGAGTGCCCCAATGTTTCGGTCAAGCTTGGCGGCCTTGCCATGGCGTTCTGCGGCATGCCAGAGCAAGGTCCGGCGGCGGGCATCGGGTCGGAAACGCTCGCGGGCATGTGGCGGCCCTATATCGAAACCTGCATCGATGCCTTCGGGCCGGAGCGCGGGATGTTCGAAAGCAATTACCCGGTCGACCGCTGGGGCGCGGACTACGCGACCTTGTGGAACGTATTCAAGCGCTTGTCCTCGGGAGCGTCGGCGGAAGAGAAGCACATGCTCTTTGCAGGCAATGCCGCGCGATTCTATGGCATCGAGGGTGTGCTCCCCACCTGAGCAACCGCACCCCCCCCGCATGCGGGAGGGGTGGGGCAGGCCGTCCAAAGCACAGCACTTCTGGGTCATCAATCGCCTTTGACAGCCCCGTCATGCCTGCTAAAGGCCATTTAACCGATTGCTTAAAACCGGAGCCTGATGGATGCCTTTGCCCCCGTTGTTCAAGAACCTGCGCCTGCCCGTCATCGGTTCGCCGCTGTTCATCATCTCCGGCCCCGAACTTGTCATTGCGCAGTGCAAATCGGGCATTGTCGGCAGCTTCCCTTCGCTCAACGCGCGGCCGATCAGCCAGCTCGACGAATGGCTGCATGAGATCACCGAAACTCTGGCCACGCACAACCGCGACCACCCGGAAAGTCCGGCCGCCCCTTTCGCGGTCAACCAAATCGTCCACAAGACCAACAACCGGCTCGATGAAGACATGGCGCTCTGCGCCAAGTGGCAGGTGCCGATGCTGATCACCTCCTTGGGTGCGCGCGAGGATGTGAATCAGGCCGCGCACGGCTGGGGCGGCATTGTGCTGCACGATGTGATCAATAACCGGTTTGCTCACAAGGCGATCGAAAAGGGTGCAGATGGTCTGATCCCGGTCGCAGCGGGCGCGGGCGGCCATGCCAGCGCAATTTCGCCGTTTGCGCTGATGCAGGAAATCCGCACGTGGTTCGATGGCCTGATTGCACTGTCAGGCGCTATCGCGCATGGCCGTTCGATTCTGGCGGCGCAGGCGCTCGGCGCCGATTTCGCCTACATCGGCTCGGCCTTCATCGCCACCGAGGAAGCCCGTGCGGTCCAAGGTTACAAGGACGCCATCGTCGAAGGCCATGCCGACGACATCGTCTATTCGAACCTGTTCACCGGGGTCCACGGCAACTATCTGCGCCCCTCGATCGTCAAGGCCGGACTTGATCCGGACAACCTGCCCGAAAGTAGCCCCGCCGCGATGAATTTCGGCTCGGGCGGCAACACCGAGGCCAAGGCCTGGAAAGACATCTGGGGTTCGGGTCAGGGCATTGGCGCGGTCGAGAAAGTGCAAACCGTCGCCGAACGCGTAGCAACCCTCACCGAGCAGTACCGCGAGGCCGCCGCCGGGCTCGATACTGACAGCGCGCCGTTCCGATAAGTAGGGACAGTCCCTAGTCAAAGCTTGCTCTCAGTCGCTTGCCACAGCATCTCGGCCATGCGGTCGAGGTGGCTGTAATCGTGTGTCGGATCGTTTTGCACGAGCGCGGGATCGCGGCGATTGAGCACGACCTCTTCGCCCTTGGGCGGGCTGAGCAACCGTCGCCGCAGCGCGCGCTGAAGCAGGTCGAGCCGCATCAGTGCCTCCATGCTGGCCAGTTCGGTGTCGTAGCGGCGTGTGCGGCTCCAGCCCAACTCGATCTGGCCGAAGCGCTCGGTCACCATCTCCGAATAGGTGCTGTGCGGGCCCCGGTGCAGCGGCAGGCCAATGCGCTCCGCCCCGCTTTCCGTGGCTGGCAGGAGCAGGCCATTGCTGCGAAAATTGTGGAAGCCGATCCGTTCGGTACCAAGCGCAGTGATCATCGGACCGAAAGCGCGGCGGCCGAGCAAGGCACGCGGCAGCAGATGATGGCGCTGCAGCCCGGAATGATAGCCAGGCTTTCCCGGTGCGTTGACCGAGCGAAACGGGATGTACGCCCGTACATGGGAGCCAGTGGGAACCATCCCGCCAAGATCACGGCACGGCCTTAACGGCGCGCTCGCAATCGTCGTCAACTTGGTGCTTGAAAGCGTGCTCAACAGGCAGCGTGAACCTAACGGATGCGCGCGTTAAGCCTGTTCGGTCCATCTGGCTCCAGCCAGACCGCGCCCGTTCCGGCGAGAATGACCTCGCGCGCAGTCTCGATCCGGCCATGGGCGACGAGCCAATCGGTGAGCCGCACGGCGATCCGGCTGTCTTCCCGGCTAGGCGCACCGTCCCTGGTCTGAAGCGTGAACTCCTGCCCGATCAGAAAGGCCAGCCCATCGCTGGCGAGCCCCTGCTCGGTGCGGGTAAGCGCGGTCAGTGCCATCGCCGGAAAAGGTCCGCCTGCCAGCCAGACGCCGACAGCCTCCGCAAACCAGGCGGGCGACATGACCAGCCGGGCCGGCCGCCAGGCCACCGCCGTTATCCCGTCGAGCAGGGTCAGCTGGCGCAGGATCGCCGCCGCGCAGCGCAGCACCGGCAGCAGATGTTCCGCCCCGGCAAGATGCGGCCCGACACAGAACCAGGCGGCTTCGAGTTCGCTAAAGTCAAAATCGGGTGGCAAAGCGACGCGGTGAACAGCCGCGGGCACGGCAAGCGATTCTGCCGGAGCAAGCCCGGTCACATCGAAGGTCAAGCCGTCGCGCAAGAGTTCGGCACAGCCTGGCGCGGCGTGGGCAGTGTTGATCAGGTTGAACGCATCGCTCTCGCCCGCAAGCGCGGCAAGCTTCGCAGCAGCTGGCCGGCCCGTCTCGCCGAACAGCAGCGCGGCGAGGGGCTCCTGCCCCGCTGCACGCTCCATCACCACCTGCTACGCCCCCCGTTCCCTCATGAGGTCTCTGGCACCAAAGTCGATTGTGCGTCGAGTCCCGTGCGGCCAAACCGGATCGGAATCGGACCATCGGCAAGTAGCCAACGTCAGAAAACCCCCAAGGCTAGGCCCGCCGCCATAGCTTGTCCCAATTCGTGGCACTTTTGCAGCGAAGCCGCAGGCACGGTCTTTGGCGCAAGAATTGCCTCGGGCGTCTGCGCGCCGAGGTTGACGATCAAGCCATCAGCGATTCGCCGCAGCCGCCAGCCTGTTACAATCCGATCCAACTGGCGCTGCGCACCGGATCCATCCGAACCGGCAGCGATCAGCGTGGCATAGGCACGGCCCTCGATCCGCCCGAGCAGCGGATAGTAGCAGCGATCGAAGAACTCCTTCATCGATCCCGCCATCGTGCCAAGGTTTTCGGGGCACGCGAACACATAGCCGCAGGCGGCAAGAAGATCGTCCGGCACAGCCTGTTCGGCAGCCAGCAGGCGCGCGGGTGCTTCCGCCGCAGCGCCGCGATAGGCCGCTTCCGCGAGCGCCCGCGCAGCGCCTGTCCGGCTGTGCCAGACGATCAGCAGCATGGGCGCGTCAGCAACCGTCTCCGCCGCCAGATGCGCCGCCCGCTGCCCCGCCCAGCGCCCCACCGATCAGGCCGCCGAGCCCGCCAAGGCCGCCCAATCCACGTTTCTTGGGCTTCGGCGGACACGGCGACTGCTTGTCGCCGTTGCGCTTGCCAGCGCCATTGTTGGCCTCGTCGTCCATCCCCGGCATACCCAGCAGGAACCCGTTCATCGAACGGTGCCGGATCTGCGCCGTCCACTCCGGCTTCCACAGTGTCTTGGGATTGGCCGGGCGCGGCGGAAAGACGAAGTCTTCCTCCGGCCCATAGGCGTAGAGCGTGGCCATCTGGAACTCGGGCGCGGCGGCCTTAACCTCGGCCGGGATCATGCAGGTAGTGGTCGCCGGTGCCAGCACGGTGCGCGAGGTCACCAGCCGTGCCACTGTCTTGGGCGAGAGCCAGTCTGACAGGCCGCCGCCAAACTCGCGCGTGGCGCTGGAGGACCACCACACCATATCGCCCATCTGCCCACCTGCCGATTTCGCGCCGATCAGCGAGGCATGGTAACCGGTCGCATCGGGCAGCGGGTTCCAGCGCAGCAAGGTCGCCCCGCTCGGCTGCGCAAACGAGGTGGGCCGGAGCGCGCCCATGAAATCGTGCGTGAGCGTAAAGTTTATATCGGGGCTGTAGTTGCCCGAAACCCGGTGCGCACCAAGCAGCGAGCTGTCGGTCTTGACCGATTTGCCGTCATCGTTCGGCCAGGAACCATACGTCTTGCTGCTGCCCGGGCTGACCGAGCGCTCCATCGGCACCGCGCTGCTCCACAGCCCCGGTGGCATCTGGCCGGCGGCAATCTTGGAGAAGTCGATCACAATCGGCTGCCCGGCGGGCGCGTGTTCTCCGCAGCCCCAGAAAATCAGGATACGCCCCTTGGGCCGCTGGAAATCGCGCTTTTCAGGCGGCTCGACCGGACCGACGGGGGTATTGCTCCTGACCGGGGTTTTGAGCGCGACCGAAGCGCCGAGCTTGGCCACGGCAGGCATGAAATGATCTGCCTTGGGCGGCTGACCGGCCGGTGCGCGGCTGCTGCCGAGCTCCAGCCACAATTCGTGCTGCGGTCCGCTGCCCTTGCCGCCGAACGCCATGCTCATCGCAGCGCCCATGCCGCCGCCTTTCATGCCGGCCATGCCCGCCATCATCCCAGCGGTGGTGCCGGCGCGCATTTCATAGCGCGCGGTGGGCGGAGCGGTCTGGGCCGCGCTGAAACCGGCGATCACGCCGCCCGCAGCACCTGTCAGCGCGACAAGCCGAACGATCTGTCCGGCAGTTCTTCTGGTCATCGGCTCTGATCCCTCTGTTCGGCCATGACTCGACCGGTGCCTCGACGCGCGACCAATTTTCTCTTTCGACCATGCGACCATATCCACATGCATCCTGTCAATCACGCAGCGGCAAGGCGGTGATCTTGCGCATAGTAGAAACCGGATTCTGCGTCCCTAACGTCTTCGCTGGCCCTTCTCCCCCGGCCCATCCCGTCAAGCTCTTCCCTGCCATGCCGGGATCGTCTAGCCCGCTGCGCATGATCCCCGTGACCGCCATTACCCAATCGCTTTCGGGCCTGGCCTGGCGCTGGCGCGGCGGCAACATGGACCTGGGGCACGATCAGGGCGGCGATCAGGGCGGCAGCCCGCTCGGCGGTCTCGACCCACTGATCGACCAGTTGCTGCTCTCGCGCGGTGTCGAACGCGCCGACCTAGAGCGCCACCGCCGCCCGACTTTGCGCGACTTCCTGCCCGATCCTTCCATCTTCCGCGATATGGACAAGGCCGCCGCTCGGCTCGCTGATGCCATAACCAGCGGTGAGGCGATTACCGTCTACGGCGACTACGATGTCGACGGAGCGACCAGCGCCGCGCTGCTGATCCGGTTCCTGCGCGGTCTTGGCATCGCCGCACGGCCTTATATCCCCGATCGCCTACTCGAAGGCTACGGTCCCTCGGCCGAAGCGCTGGTGCGGCTGGCGCGTGAGGGTGCGCAGCTCATCGTCACCGTCGATTGCGGCGCGATGGCTTACGAGGCGCTCGAGGCCGCGAGGGCCGAAACCGTCGACGTGATCGTTGTCGATCACCACAAGTGCGCGGAAGTGCTTCCGCCCGCCGCCGCGCTGGTCAATCCCAACCGGCTCGACGAAAGCGACGAGGCGGCCGCGCATGGCCACATGGCCGCTGTCGGTGTCGCGTTCCTGCTCGCGGTCGCGACCTTGCGCACCTTGCGCGGACGGGGCTTTTTCGACAGCCCTACAGTCTCACGCCGCCCACCGGATCTGATGGCGCTGCTCGATCTCGTTGCGCTGGGCACAGTGGCGGATGTTGCGCAGATTCGCGGGCTAAACCGCGCCTATGTGGCGCAGGGCCTCAGGATCATGGCGCGTCGCGAGAATGTCGGTCTTGCCGCGCTGATCGATGCCAGCCGCCTGACCCGCGCGCCCACGTGTAGCGATCTCGGCTTTGCGCTCGGCCCGCGCATCAATGCCGCCGGACGGATCGGCGATTCCGGGCTTGGCGTGCGGCTTCTGACCACCGAGGACGCCGAGGAAGCGCGAACCATTGCCGCCCGCCTCTCCGAACTCAACGAAGAGCGCCGCGCGATCGAGCAGGCCGTGCAGGAAGCCGCCGACGCGCAAGTCGACGCGCAACACAATCGCGGAGTCATCGTGGTCCATGGGCCGGGTTGGCACCCGGGCGTGATCGGCATTGTCGCGGGGCGGATCAAGGAGAAGACCGGCAAGCCGACACTGGTGATCGCCGAGGACGGTGATGCCGAAGGGAACGGCAAGGGCTCCGGGCGTTCGATTGCGGGCGTGGACCTGGGTGCCGCAATCATCGCGGCGCGCGCCGCAGGGCTGCTGATCGCGGGCGGCGGCCATGCCATGGCCTGCGGGCTCACGGTCGCGCCCGGTCAGCTGCCGCGCCTGGCCGATTGGCTGGAGGAGCACCTCGCGCGCGAGGTCGCCGGCGCGCGGCGCGGACAGTCGCTGCTGCTCGATCTCTCGCTGGCCCCCGGCGGGCTTACGCCCGATCTGGTCGCGCGGCTCGAGGAGGCTGGCCCCTTCGGCATCGGCTGGCCCGGCCCGCGCATTGCGGTCGGGCCGGTGCGGCTGATCAAGTGCGATCTGGTCGGGGCCGATCACGTGCGCATGGTGGCCGGCGGCAACGACGGGCGCTCGTTCAAGGCGATTGCCTTCCGCGCCGCCGCCACGGAGATGGGGCAGGCCCTGCTCCATGCCGCGCGCGGGCGGCAGCTGTGGCTGGCGGGCCGCGCGAAGATCGACGACTGGGGCAGCCGCCCCGCCGCCGAACTCCATGTCGAGGACGCCGCTTTCGCCGATTGACCTGCCCGATGGGTCAGGGGTGGCCGGCTCGGACCGGCAGGGGCTTGACCTATCTGCCACGCCGCCCTAATGGCGCGTTCCTGCCATGCGGCCCAGCCCAATGGCCCCTTCGTCTAGCGGTTAGGACGCGGCCCTTTCACGGCTGAAACACGGGTTCGATTCCCGTAGGGGTCACCACTGGATCGCGCAGGGGCAGGACCGGTTCGCCAGTCACGCTTCAATGCCCGGCCTTTGGCCAAGGCCCCTTCGTCTAGCGGTTAGGACGCGGCCCTCTCACGGCTGAAACACGGGTTCGATTCCCGTAGGGGTCACCA
>JBJXEK010000192.1:0-2629 GCA_046155055.1 Novosphingobium sp.
GGAGACGATTACATTTCAGGCGGTGCGTCATACGATCAGATTGACGGCGGCGCAGGCAGCGACAGGATCTATGGCAATGACGGCGATGATAACCTTTCCGTGGTTCCTACTTTGGCAGCTTCGGTAATGACCTGATCTACGGCGGCAATGGCAATGACATCATCAACGGCGCAGGCGGTAACGACCGGCTCTATGGCGATGCCGGGGATGACAACATCAGCGGCTCTGATGGCAACAATCTGATCAAGGGCGGCACTGGCAATGACGTGCTTTATGCCGGGGTCGGGGCCGACAAGATCTTTGGCGGGGACGGCAACGACAACGTCCAGGGCGGGGCGGGCCGGAATACGCTTTATGGCGATGGCGGGAACGATTCCGTGTCGGGCGGCAGCGATGTCGACGTGCTGTTTGGCGGGGTGGGCGATGATTTCCTCGCGGGCTTTGCCGGCAATGACCAGCTAAACGGCGGTGACGGCGACGACACGTTGCAGGGCCTGTTCGGCTCTGACATTGCGCGCGGCGGCAACGGCAACGATACGCTGGACGAAACGGTGCAGGACAATGGCGGCAACGACAAGCTCTACGGCGATAACGGCGATGACATCCTGCGCGGCGGCAACGGCAAGGACTGGCTCTATGGCGGGACCGGCGCGGACACGCTGAGCGGCGGTGCGGGCAAGGATTCGTTCTATTTCACCACTGCGCCCGATGCCGACACGATCACCGATTTCTATCGCACCGAAGGCGACACGCTCCGGCTCTCGAAAGCAGCATTCACCGCGCTGGGCGCGACGGGCGTGCTTGCATCCGATGCGTTTTACGCTGCAGACGGGGCCGATGCGGCGCACGATGCCGGCGACCGGATCATCTACAACAAGACCACCGGCGCGCTGTGGTATGACGGGGACGGCACAGGCGCGCAGGCGGCGCAGCTGATCGCCACGCTCGGCGATGCCGGGCACCCCAAGCTGTCCTACGTGGATATCCTGATTATCGCTTAAAGGTTGAATGTGCGGGCCTGTTTCGCTGGCTGCGCCAATAACTCGCGGAGTTCAGCGCGCGAATACCCCGCGATACTCGCAGGCAGTGCCATGCAGCAGGACGAAAATTTAACGATCTTTGGCTAATTCCCCGTTGAACAAGGTGAATTGCACCATCTGTGGTTGAGAGCGCCAGCGCGCTTTGCAACGATTAGCGCAGCGGATGGGGCAGGCGGGGGCCCAGCATGGTTGAATTTGTCAAAGTCGGCAGCGAGTTCGTGGTCAACAGCCAGAGGGCGGGCTTTCAGGACGTACCTTCGATCACGGGCCTTGCCGGAGGCGGCTTTGTCGCGACGTGGATGGACACCTCGGGCGCCAGCGGGCTCGGCGTGGCCAAGGCGCAGATCTTCAACGCGGCCGGTAATGCCTTGGGCGGCGAATTCGCGATCAGCAGCGGGGCGGCGACCGAGCAATCGTTTCCCACTGTCGCCAGCCTGGCCAGCGGCGGCTTCGTGGTGACCTGGACCGAGGCGGGCAACCAGGCGGATTACAAGATCAAGGCCGAAGTCTACAGCGCGAGCGGCGCGGTGGTGACCGGGCCCTATCTGGTCAACACCCAGACCTGGACGCAGCAGGGCGGCAACAACCTGCCCGGCAACCACAACCCCACGATTACCGGCCTTGCCGGCGGCGGGTACGTGATCACGTGGCAGGACTATGGCGGCTCTGCGGGCGATAGCAGCGGCGCAGGCGTGCTGGCGCAGCTTTACACTGCGAGCGGCGCGCCCACCGGCAGCGCCTTCCGCGTTAACACCCAGACGAGCCAGGACCAGAGCCAGCCGACCATTGCCAGCCTTTCGGGCGGCGGCTTCGTGGTCAGCTGGATCGACAACAGCGCGGTCGATCCGGTGACGGGCTTTCCTGCCGCGACGATGAAAGCGCAGCTGTTCACCGCAGCGGGTGCCAAAGTTGGCGGCGAACTGGCGGTCGACGCCAAAATTCTCAACGACCAAAGTCTACCCACCGTCACCGGCCTGAACGGCGGCGGCTTCGTGGTGACCTGGCTCGATTCCAACCCCGGCACGGGCGATCCAGACACGGTGATCCGTGCGCAGACGTTCGATGCCGCCGGCGCGAAGCTGGGCGCGGCGGTGACGGTGAGCAGCGTAACCGACGGTGAGCGCGATTTCCCCGCCGTCACCAGCCTGGCGAACGGCGGGTTCGTGGTCACCTGGCAGCACTTCGTCACCCCCGAAGACAGCGACATCAAGGCGCAGATATTCAGCGCCGACGGCAGCAAATTTGGCGGCGAATTCGTGCTCAACACGGTCACGGCTGGCTATCAGGAGCGGCCGGTGATCAGCAGCCTCCTCGGCGGCGGCTTTGTCGTGGCCTGGGGCGATACCAGCGGGACACTGGGCGATGCCGACGGATCGAGCATCAAGGCGCAGGTTTACGGGTACGGCGCGTACAACGCGATCGTCGGCACGGCCGGGGTCGACACCCTGACCGGCACCGCCGACGACGACCAGATCCTCGGGCTGGGCAGCAACGACCGCCTGACCGGCCTTGGCGGCAACGATCTGCTCGATGGCGGCGCGGGCAACGACACGATGATCGGCGGGCTGGGCGATGACAGCTATGTCGTC
>JBJXEK010000193.1:0-37496 GCA_046155055.1 Novosphingobium sp.
CGTCGCGCTGTTTCATGACGAGAATGGCAACGGGCGGATGGACAAGATGCTGATGGTTCCGCGCGAAGGCTATGGCTTTTCGCGCGATGCGCCGATCCAGTTCGGCCCGCCGAAGTTTGGCGCGGCGTCATTCCCGGTCGGCATCGCTCAGGTCCACACCGAGATCCACGTCCGCTATCTCCTTTAGAGACTGTTTCCGCTAACGTGGAATAGACCCAATCGCGCTTGCGCCGTGCGCTCCGTTCGGGAATGGCACCGGCAGGTTCACGCCTCGGCGGAGATTGCCCGTGCCCCAGACCGATACCCGCCCCTTGCGCTCGCTCCTTTATATGCCCGCGAGCAATCGCCGCGCGGTGGACAAGGCGCGCAGCCTCCCTTGCGATGCGGTGGCACTTGATCTGGAAGATGCGGTCGCGCCCGAACAAAAACTCGACGCACGCGCGGCGCTTGTGGATGAGCTGGCGGTCGGGGGCTTCGGCCACCGCCGCATGCTCGCTCGGATCAACCCACTGGCCTCGCCATGGGGTCATGATGATCTGGCAGCCCTTGTGAAGGCTCCGCTCGATGCCATTCTCGCGCCCAAGGTCGATGATGCGGCAGACGTCGTGGCGCTGTCGGAAGCGATGGACACAGCAGGGTTTGCGCCCGGCATCGCGCTTTGGGTTATGATCGAAACGCCGCGCGCCGTGCTCGCGCTGGAGCGGATCGCCGGGACGGCTGCGACCACACGGCTGACCGGGTTCGTGCTCGGGCTCAACGATCTCGCCAAGGATACCGGCATGGCGCAATTGCCCGGCCGTGCGGGCTTCGTGCCGGTGATGGTCCAGGCGTTGATGGCGGCGCGCGCGTATGGGCTCGTGCTGCTCGACGGCGTGTGCAACGCCATTGCCGATCCTGCGGGGCTCGAGGCCGAATGCGCGCAGGCCCGCCATCTCGGTTTCGACGGGAAGACGCTGATCCACCCCTCGCAGATCGATACCGCCAACCAGGTCTTTGCCCCTTTGCCGGCGGAGATTGCCGAGGCGCAGGCGATCGTCGCCGCGTTCGCCGATCCCGCCAATGCGGGCAAAGGCGCGCTGAAGGTGGAAGGCAAGATGGCCGAATTGCTCCACCGCGATCTGGCCGAGCGACTGCTGGCCAAAGCTGCGGCGATTGCCGGGCGATAGGGTCAGCACCTGGGCCATCTCGCGAAATCAGCGCCAAATCGGAAGCATTGCCACAAAGTCGCAGCGCAACTTAAGCAGTTCTTTACCATGTTGCGCCATTACCCATCCCATCGAACGACCATGGGGATCGGGTCATGGACACTTATCGCGGCTTCAGCACGGACGGTTCGGAGGGCGATGACGCTGCCAGCTACGATATCGAGCTTGATGGCTACGAGGCCACGGTCGACGAGCAGGGGGCGGCTTCCGCGCCGCCGCCGCCGATCGGGCAGGACGAGCGCCGCATGCAGGTGCGCGCCTACAATTTCTGGGCCAGCCTGCTTGATCAGGGCCAGTTCCCGCCCGTCCAGTCGCTGCTTGATGGCAATTACCCCGATTTTGCCGACCATTCGGTACTGCTGCATTTCGACAGCGGCATCGATGATCCGGCGATTCCGTTTCTGGGCAGCGTGCTGGCCGAGGAATGCGAGGCTGGCAGCCCGCTGCGCCGGCTGAGCGACGTTCCGGGCCGCTCGCTGCTGTCACGCATCACCGACCACTATCTTCAGATCATCGCCAACCAGGCGCCGATCGGCTTCGAGGCCGAGTTCGTGAACCAGCGCGGACGGACGATTCTCTATCGCGGCATCCTGCTGCCGTTTTCGACCGACAACACCGCGATCGATTACATCTACGGTGTGATCAACTGGAAGGAGCTGGCCGACCAGCAGACCACCGACGCGCTGCTGCTTGCCATAGACCGTATCTTGGATACGGACATCGAAGCTGGCGGCCCGCAGCGCCGTGTTTCGGCAGGTCCGCTCGAGGCTTGGGCTGACGGCCCCGACAGTCAAGGCTATACTGGCCTTGGCGACCCCAGCGAACCCCTCGATCTTGCTGATTTTGAAGCTGAAACTCTTGTCACTGGTGAACCCGGCGCAGTCGTCGATGCGAGCATGGCACCTTCTGTTTCCGGGCTCGATCTTGATTTCGGGCTTGTCGCGGATGCGCCTGCCAGCCTTGCAGACTGGCTCGCCTCGGCCCGCGACCTGGCCCATATCGCCCATTCCAACGAGGACCGGACCCGAAGTGCGCTCTACGCCGCCATTGGTCGCGCGTGGGATTTCGCGCAGGCTGCGCAGGATGCACCCGATGACTTTGCCGACATGATCGTTGATGCCGGGCTGACAATGCAGCAGCGCGCGCCGCTGACGCCGTTGGTCAAGCTCGTGTTCGGCGCGGGCTACGACAAGACGCGCATCACTGAATATGCTGCGGCGCTCAGTCATGCTCAGCGGCTGGGACTGGGGTATGGCGAGCTGGGCGCGTTCCTTGCCCATGCGCCGGGCGGGCTCAAGGGTGTGGTCGCGCTGGAGCGCAAGTTGCGCCGCGAAGAAAGCGGCAAGGCCGCGCCAGCAGCGCCGGCACCGCTGCTGGAAAACTTGCGCGCGCTGGCGCACCAGCCGCTTTATGCGCTGAAGCCCGAGGGGCCGGAATTCGCGCTGGTCCTTGTCCGCCGGCTGGAGAATGGATCGGCAGTTCTGCTCGGCGAGATCGCCGATGATCAGCCCTTGTTCGAACGCGCAGCCCGCCGCCTGCTGGCTTGACCCCAACACCCCGTTGCGCTGCCAACGCAAGCTGCTAGCGATGCAGCATGACAGAGGACGGACAGAAAAGGCGACGCACAAGGATGGCCGGATGGGGCTTCATCACGTGGTCGTTGATCGTACTCGCGGTGTTTGGCATCGGCGGGTTCGCCATCTATCGCTATGCGCTCGCGAACAATGCGGTCGCGCTGCTTGATCGCATCGACCGTCTGCAGCGCCACGGTGATGGACCGATCCGGCTGGTCGCCGCGGTCCAGTATGGCACCGACCCCGCGCAGAAGCTCGAAATGTTCGTGCCCACAGGCACCGCGGCGCACGCGCCGCTGCCGGTGATCGTGTTCATTCATGGCGGCGGTTGGTCGACGGGCGATCCGCACGACTATCGGTTCATGGCGCGGGCGCTCGCGCCGAAAGGCTATGCCGTGGTCCTCGCCGGCTACCGCCTGTTCCCGCACGCACGCTTCCCGGCCATGCTCGAAGATGGCGCCAGCGCGCTGCGCTGGGTGGCGGACCATGCGGCGGCGCTTGGCGGCGATCCGAGCCGCATGGTGTTGATGGGGCATTCGGCCGGAGCCTACAACGCGGCCATGCTCATGCTGGACCGGCGCTGGCTGGCGCACGAGCGGCTCTCCGCCGACACGCTGCGCGGGACGGTCGGCCTGGCCGGACCCTATGATTTCTATCCTTTCGACACGACCTCCTCGATCAACAGCTTCGGGCAGGCACCCCAGCCCGAGGATACCCAGCCGGTGGTATTCGCCCGCAGCGACGCTCCGCCCATGCTGCTGGTGCACGGTACCGCCGACACGACCGTGCGCCCGCGCAATTCAGTTGAACTGGCGCGTACCCTGACCCGGGCCGGCGCGCCGACCCATGCAACGCTGCTCAAGGATGTGACGCATGAGGGCATGATCATGATGTTTGCCAAGCCGTTTGACCGCGACAGGCGCGTACTTGATGCCGTGCTGCCGTTTCTGGCCAAGGTGACCGCTTCACCGCCAGTTCAGGCGCATGGCGGATAAGCTGCCTCATCGTGCCCTTGACCTCTCCGTTCCGCCAGTTGGGCCGCACGATTGCGGCGACGCTCATGCTTGCGCTGTCGTATGCTCCAGCCGCCGCGCAGTCGGTGCTGCGCGATGCCGAGACTGAAGCCCTGTTTCATGACATGGCCGCGCCGATCGTCGCAGCGGGTGGGTTCGATCCCAAGGCGATCGATTTGGTGCTGCTCAATGATCCCTCGATCAACGCCTTTGTCGCAGGCGGGCAAGCGATCTACATCCATTCGGGCCTGATCAGCGCGGCCGACAATGCACAGGAAGTGCAGGGCGTGATCGCGCACGAGCTCGGCCATATCACCGGCGGGCATGTGATCCGCGGCGATGAAGGTGCCAAACCTGCCACCGGGATCACACTGCTGAGCCTGCTTTTGGGCGCTGCAGCTGCGGCGGCAGGCTCGACCGAGGCCGGTTTGGGCATCTTCATGGCTGGTCAGCAGGCGGCGCTGGGCAAGTACCTCGCCTTCAGCCGCGCGCAGGAATCCTCCGCCGATGCGGCCAGCGTACAATTCCTGGCCAAGGCCGGAATTTCGGGCAGGGGCTCGATCGATTTCTTCAAGAAGTTGCAATCGCAGGAGTTTCGCTACGGCTACCACCGCGATGCCGATGCCGAGTTCTACAGCACCCACCCGATGACCAGCGACCGGCTGACCACGCTGCAGGATTCCTTTCAGCAAGACCCGGCGTGGAACAGGCCAGCCGATTCGGCGCTGCAGGCGCGGTTTCTGCGGGTAAAGGCCAAGCTGGTCGGCTATCTGGCGGAACCCTCGGCCACGCTCGCCGCCTATCCCGAGTGGATGACCGATGCGCCCGCGCGCATGGCCCGCGCGTATGCCTTCCACAAGGAGGCGCTGATGGACAAAGCGCTGGCGGAGACCGATGCGCTGCTCAAGCAGGACCCCAACGATCCCTATGCGCTCGAACTCATGGGTCAGGTCCTGCTCGAATCCGGCAAGCCGGGCGAGGCGCTGGAGCCGCTGCGCCGCGCGGCTGCGCTCACGCAGAACACCCCGCTGATTGCGACCACGCTTGGCCATGCGCTGCTGGCCACCGAAGACAAAGCGAACTTCGCCGAGGCCGAGCGCGTGCTGAAAACCGCCGTTGCCCGCGACCGCGACAACCCGTTTGCGTGGTACCAGCTGGGCGTCGTTTATGAAGCGCAAGGCGATACGCCCCGCGCACGGCTCGCCAGCGCGGAGCAGCAGCTGGGCGAGCTGAGGCTGCCCGACGCCCTGCAGAACGCGGAAGCTGCCGAAACCGCGCTCCCCAAGGGTTCACCCGATTGGTTGCGTGCGCAGGACATTGCAATGTCTGCCCGCGCGATGATTGAGCGCGCGCGTAAGTCGCGCTAGCCAAGCCGCTGGCCTCAAGGAGTGAATACCATGCGCTTTCGACCGTTCTTGCTGCTCGCCTTGGTGGTCGCCGCCTTTGGCGCTGCGGGCGGCTGGTGGGTCATGCACTCCCGCGAGGCCGACGCGCAGACAGCGAGCGCGCAGGATGCCGGTAAGCGCGAGAGCGCGCTGGCCAGCCAGCTCGCGGGCGCAGGGATCGACGCACGGCAGCGCGGCGCGATCGAGGCGCTTGTGCGCGCCTACATCCTCGATCACCCCGAGATTCTGCCCGAAGCCATGGACAAGTTGCAGGCCCGTGAGGCCGAGGCGCGGCTTGTCCCCTTGCGCGGCGCGATCGAGACTCCGTTCCCCGGGGCAGTGCTCGGCAACCCGGCGGGGAAAGTGACGCTGGTCGAGTTCACTGATTTTGCCTGCACCTATTGCCGCAGCAGTGTGGGCGATGTCGAAGCCCTGCTCGGCGCCAATCCCGATCTTCGCGTGGTCGTCCGCCAGCTGCCGATCATCGCGCCCGAAAGTGAGCCCGCCGCGCGCATGGGGCTCGCGGCAGCAGCGCAGGGGAAATATGCTGCGTTCCACAAAGCCATGTTCACCGGCGAGCGGCCCAGCACCGCCAGCATCGCGGCGGCCGCAAGTGCGGCAGGGCTCGATGGCAGCGCCGCCGATGCCTTTATCCGTGAGTCTGGCGTCCATCAGGAGCTGGAACGCAATCTCGGCTTGGCGCGCCAGCTCGGCATCGGCGGCACACCGGCTTGGAGCGTCGGCGGACAGCTGATCTCGGGCGCAGTCGGGCGCGAAAAGCTGCAGCAGGCGATCAACGACGCCCGGAAGGGTTGAGATGCGCTGGCTGGCCGGTCTTGGGCTGGCTTTGGCCTTGGCGGCCCCGACTGCGACGTCTGCTTCTGCACAGCCGGTCGATGACTTGCAGCGCGCGGATGCGCTGGTGCAATCGATCGGCTGGCGGCTGAGCCACGCCAACGCGCGGTTCTGCCCGCGTGCCGCACCCGGCATCGGCTTACTGCTCGGCGACGCCCAGACCTATCACGACCCTGCCGCCGCGCGCGCCGCCTATGGCCTTGCCGGCGATATCGCGGTGGCGGCGGTCGCGGTGGACAGCCCTGCCGCGCGGGCCGGGCTCGATGCCAACATGGCGATCATCGCCGTGGCGGGAGAGGCCGTAGGCCTGCCGGCGCGCCAAGGCAGCTGGGACCGCGTCTGGGCGCTGCAGACCAAGCTGGAGCAAGCTGCAGCCACGAGCGGATCTGTGGCGCTCACACTGTCCGACGGGCGCTTGGTGACGATCGTGGCCGCGCCGTCCTGCGCCGTCCGTTTCATACTCGATGACGGCAGGGGCAATGCCGGAGCCACGCGCATGCAAGTTCGGGTCGGGCGCAAGGCGCTCGCACAGCTTGGCGGCGACGAGGCCATGATCGCTGCGCTTGTCGCCCATGAACTGGCCCATGCGGCGCTCGACCACGAGACCGTGCTGGGCACCGGGCACCGATCGGTCGCCAGCGTGCGCCGCACCGAGCGCGAGGCGGACCGGCTTTCGGTCTGGCTCATGGCCAATGCAGGGTATGATCCGGAGGCGGCGGTCGGCATGATCGGACGGATCGGCCCGCGCGGCATACTCATGGTCGCCTCACCCACCCACGGCAGCAACCGCACCCGTGCGCGGGAAATCGCCGCGGAAATCATGGTCCTGCGCGCAGGACCCGATGCCGACTGGCCCAGCCGCTTCCAGCCCGAGCCGTGACCGGTCGGTAGTCCCGCAGCTGTAGTGGTCGTGGTGGCGCAATGCGCCGCAACAGGGTAGGAACTCAGCATGGCAATGAAGCTGCCGCTCCGCCCGACGCCGTTTTTCGGCAACAAGAACCGCGCTTTCTGGCGCCTGCAGCTACTCGGCTGGGGCGGCGCAATGCTGCTGCGCGCGCTCTCCAGCCTCGCCAACGCGCAGCCGTGGTCATTCCTGATCATCGTGCTGATCGCCTCGATCACCGGCTTTTCGATCTCGCTGATTCTCTCGGTTATCTACCGCGCACTGATCAACCGCCGCCCGCTTATCACTTGGGGGGTGACCTCAGTGGTGCTGGCCATTGCCGTGGGCCTGTATGCCTTTATCGATTCGTGGGTGATCAGCCTCTACCGCTCAGGCAGCGATTCCGGTTTCGCGCAGCTTTTTCTCGGCGTGTTCTATCTCGATCTCACACTGCTCGGCGCATGGTCGGCGCTCTATTACGCGATCAATTTCTACATTCAGGTCGAGGAGCAGAACGACCAGTTGATCTGGCTGGAGGCCCAGGCAACCTCCGCGCAGCTTGCCATGCTGCGCTATCAGCTCAATCCGCACTTCCTGTTCAACACGCTGAATTCGATCTCAACTCTCGTGCTGTTAAAGCAGACCGAGCCGGCCAATGCCATGCTCAGCCGGCTCTCCGCCTTCCTGCGCTACACCCTGATCAACGAGCCTACCGGGCGGGTGACCGTGGCGCAGGAGGTGGAGACGCTGAAGCTATATCTCGATATCGAACGGATGCGCTTTGAGGAGCGCCTCGCCACCGAGTTCCGCATCGATGACGACACCCGCGAGGCGCTAATGCCGTCGCTCCTGCTCCAGCCGCTGGTCGAAAACGCGATCAAATATGCGGTCAGTCCGCTCGAGGAAGGTGCCCAAATCATCATTTCGGCGCAACTCATCGGTCCGGTGCTGCGGGTCAGCGTGTCCGACACCGGGCCGGGGTTGCAACCGGGCACCGACCCTTCGACATTGTTTGGTGTGACCAGCACAACTTCGGATTCAACGCGGGTCGGGCTCGCCAATATCCGTGATCGCCTCGCCCAGGCTTACGGCGAGAACCAGCGGTTCGAGATCGGCGAACGCCCGGGGGGAGGCTTCATGGTGGTGATCGAACTGCCTTTCGAAGCGCGCGAGGTGCAGACTCGCGCCTTGCAGGCGGCCCAATGATGCCCCCATCCGCACGCCCATTCACATCCGACGCCATCAAGCAAAGGTAGCTCATGACCATTCGCACGATCCTCGTCGACGACGAGAAGCTCGCCATCCAGGGTCTCCAGCTGCGGCTCGAGGCTTTCCCTGATGTCGAGATCATCGACACGTGCTCCAACGGACGCGAGGCGATCCGCAAGATCAAGACCGAGAAGCCCGATCTAGTGTTCCTTGATATTCAGATGCCGGGTTTTGACGGGTTCAGTGTGGTCAAGGGTGTGATGGAGATAGAACCGCCGCTGTTCGTGTTCGTAACCGCCTATTCCGAACACGCGGTGAAAGCCTTCGAGGCCAATGCGGTCGACTATCTCCTCAAGCCCGTAGAGCCGGAACGGCTCGCCGACGCGCTCGACCGGGCGCGCACGCGCATCGCCGAAAAGCGCGGACTGGAAGAGGTCGAGAAGCTCAAGCATGTGCTCTCCGAAGTCGCGCCCGATGCCATGGACGCAATGCCGGACGACAGCGAACCAGCCATCGGCCGCTTTGAAAAGCTCATCAACATCAAGGACCGCGGCCAGATCTTCCGCGTCGATGTCGATACGATCGAGCGGATCGAAGCGGCGGGCGACTACATGTGCATCTACACCGGCGACAATTCGCTGATCCTGCGCGAGACGATGAAGGACCTCGAGCGCCGGCTTGATCCGCGCGTGTTCCAGCGTGTCCACCGCTCGAAAATCGTCAACCTGGACCGCGTCCGTCAGGTGCGACCCCACACCAATGGCGAATGCTTCCTAGTGCTCGACAGCGGCTCGGAAGTGAAAGTCTCGCGCTCTTACCGCGATGTGGTGGCGCGCTTCGTCCACTAAAATCGAGAGGGGCCGAGTCGAGTGGGATACTCGACAGCCACGCCTGCCGTGGTTAGGCCAAAGCCATGACCGCTTTTACCATCCCCGGCTTCGATCTGGACGCCTTTGTCACTGCCACGCTGGCCGAGGATCTCGGCGAGGGCCTCCCCGGCGGCGGGCGCGACGTGACCTGCGAGAGCGTGATCCCGGCAGAGGCTCGCTTTGCCGGGGTGATGGACAGCCGCGATGCCATAACCGTCTGCGGGCTGCCGATTGCCACCGCGTTTTTTCGCGTGCTCGATCCGGCGATGGCCATTGAAATTCTCGCCCCGGAAGGCGCAAAGGTGGCGCCCGGTGCAGCGCTCATGCGGCTCACCGGCAATGCCCGCGCCATGCTCACCGCCGAGCGCAGCGCGCTCAACACCGTGCAACACCTTTCCGGTGTCGCCACACTCACCCGCCGCTATGTCGACGCCATGGGCGATACGCGCGCGCGGCTGCTCGATACGCGCAAGACGATCCCGGGCCTGAGGCACCTCGAGAAGTACGCGGTGCGCACCGGCGGTGGGCACAACCACCGGATGGGGCTGTGGGACGCGGCGATGATCAAGGACAACCACGTGCTCGTCGCAGGCGGCGTCGCCGAAGCCGTGCGGCGCGCGCTGGGCGCAGGCGTCGCGGACGTGATCTGCGAGGTTGACCGGATCGACCAGATCGAACCCGCCTTGCAGGCTGGCGCCACCCGCCTGCTGCTCGACAACATGGGGCCGGACCTGCTGCGCGAAGCGGTCGCGCTCGTGGCCGGACGCGTGCCGTGCGAGGCGTCGGGCGGCGTGCGGCTCGATACCATCGGCGCAATCGCCGCCTCGGGCGTGGACTACGTCTCGGTCGGCCGCCTCACCCAGAGCGCGCCCGCAGCCGATATCGGACTGGATTTCACGCCCCTTGGAACCGGGGAGCTGTGATCTCCAGGGCGCTCCTTGCAGGCGCGCTCGTAGCGCTCCCAATGGCGGTGCAGGCCCAGGCCCTCCAGTGCCGTGTACCGCCGCAGGTGGAAGCCCCCGCCCCGCCTGCGCCCGACGGCCCGCGCCGCGCACTTCTGATCCGAGGCTATACCTTGGCGCTGAGCTGGTCGCCAGAGTTCTGCCGCGGCCACCAGCGCGATGGCCGCTCCGCCCTGCAATGCAGCGGGCAGATGGGCCGCTTCGGCTTTATCCTCCACGGCCTCTGGCCCGAAGCCGAGCCGGGGCGCTGGCCGCAGTGGTGCAGCGACAAGCCGATTTCCGCCGAAACGCTGCGCCGCAATCTGTGCATGACCCCCTCGCTCATACTCCTCACCCACGAATGGGCCAAGCACGGCAGCTGCATGGCGCGCTCGCCAGAGGGCTATTTCAAGGCCGGAGCCGCGCTCTTCGGCTCGCTGCGCTTCCCCGACATGACGGACCTTTCGCGCCGCCCAAACCTGACTGCAGGCGATCTGCGCACAGCCTTGCGCAAAGCAACGCCGTTCCTGCCAGCGAGCGCTATCCGCGTCTCGGCCAATGACCGCGGCTGGCTGCAGGAAGTACACATCTGCTATGGCAAGGAGTTCCTGCCCGCACCGTGCGCCAATCGCGGCGTGAAAGACGGCGATGCGCTGAAGATCGAGCGTGGTTCCTAACGTCTTTCCCTGAAAAACGCCTTAAGCAGCTCCGCCGCCTCGGTCTCGCCGATGCCCGAATAGACTTCCGGCCGGTGCAGGCACCCCGGCGCATCGAACACCCGCGCACCGTGCTCGACCGCGCCGCCCTTGGGATCGCTCGCCGCGTAGTAGACCCGGTCCAGCCTCGCATGGACAATCGCGCCTGCGCACATCGCGCAAGGCTCCAGCGTGATCCATAAGTCGCAGCCCGTCAGCCGCTCTTGCCCGAGCACGCGTGCCGCCGCGCGAATCGCCAGGACTTCGGCATGGGCAGTCGGGTCGCGGTCCCCGCGCGGCGCATTATGAGCGGACGCGATCACCACCCCGTCCTTGACGACAACCGCCCCGATGGGCACTTCACCTGCAGTTTCGGCCTGTGCGGCGGCATCGAGCGCAGCGCGCATCGGTTCGGGCAGGGGCCAGCGGGTCATGCCAGTGCGCTAAACCGGATCGCAGCTCCAGAGCAAGTCCGACGCCTGGCATGCGAATCCTTGACTTCGCCCACAAGATCGGCAAGAGCGCGCGCTTCCCGATCCATGATCGAACCCATTCTAGCGAGTTTTCAGCCATGTCGCGCATCTGCGAACTGACCGGTAAGGGCCGCCAAGTCGGTCACAACGTGAGCCACGCCAACAACAAGACCAAGCGTTTGTTTCTGCCCAACCTGCAGAACGTCACGCTCATGTCTGAAAAGCTGGACCGCAGCTTCAAGTTCCGCGTGTCGACACACGGCCTGCGCTCGGTCGAGCACAACGGCGGTCTGGATAACTGGCTGCTCAAGCAGGCCGACATCAAGCTCAGCCCGCGCGCACTCAAAGTGAAGCGTGAGCTCACCAAGGCAGTCGCTGCCTGAAAATTGGTTGGGCGGGGAAACCGGCCTGCCGCTACTGGTTGAGGCGCAGCTTGAGCAACAGGGTTCGCTGCGCCCATACCATCCGGTTGCTATCTGAAATCAACCAGATCGCCGCGCTGCCGTTTGGTTCGCGTGTGACCGTCATTCCTTCATAGTTCTCGCAGATCCGCGGGTCTTCGATCCGCGCTATGACGCGCGGCGTGATTGTTGCGCCTTGGCGGACGGCGGCCTGCGGAATGATGGCGATCACCGAACGAAAGCCGGACAGGCCAAAGCCTCGGCCCAGAAAAAGCACTTGGCCATCGGGCATCTGCGCCAGCTCGGTAGGGCGAAAGCCGGGCGGCATCCGCACCGTGAAGCGCGCAGGCACTTCATTGGCTCGTGGCTCGCCTGGAAAGATCAGGCCAGGATGAAGTGTACGGTCCAGCCAGCGGGCATAGACCTCTCCCACGATAACCGTGCGCCCATCCGTCAGCCGGGTCATTGCCTCGGCACCCTGGTTGCCAGGCCATTCGCGTAGCACCGGCAGCGGGATGCGGGTGCGCTCGGCAAGGTCAGGGCTGAAGCGCTCGAGGATTTGCGCGTCTTCGAAACCGACCAGCAGATCACGGGTATCCGGTCCCACCGCGACCGATTCGGCGTCGGTCTCGAACTGGTACTTGCGCCATTCCAGATGGATCATCCGGTCAAGCCGGGTTCGCCACGGCCCCGCCCGATCCGGGCGCGAGAACGACAAGACCCCGCCGCGATCGCCGACCGCGACGAACCCCCCGCCAGTTTGCGCAAGGCCTGAAAAATTGCCGAAATCGTTGTGCCCGCTGGTGAGCTGCCACGCACCAACCAGCTGCAAACGGCCGGTCGCGGGCAGCGGCCCCGCCGCGCGCAGCGCAGGCATAAGGTCGGTCAGGTCGATGGGGCGAACCGGGATGGGCGGCGGGGTGGGTGCGCGAAGATAGAACGTGGGTATCAGCGCAAGGATCAACAGGACCAGTTTGAACGCACGCATCGCCGCGCCGCTTGCCACAGCGCGTCGCAGAGAGATAGCGAAAGCGCCATCAGGCGCCCCAAATCAGGCTGGTGTGAACTTCAGCGCATCGCCGTTCATGCAATAGCGCTTGCCGGTGGGCTGCGGGCCATCATCGAACACATGGCCGAGGTGGCCGCCGCAGCGCGTGCAGTGCACTTCGGTCCGCGTCGACCCGAAGGAGCGGTCAATCGATGTGGCGGTCCCGCCCTTGAGCGGCGCCCAAAAGCTTGGCCAGCCAGTGCCGCTGTCGAACTTGGTCTTCGCGGAAAACAGCGCGGTGCCGTCTGCCGCGCACACGAACGTGCCATTGCGGTGCTCATCCAGCAATGCCGAGGTAAAGGGCCGCTCGGTCCCCTCCTCGCGCAGGATATAGTACTGCGCCGGCGTCAGCAGCTTTCGCCATTCCGCTTCGGTGTGCCGCAGTGGGAACGTGCCCTTATGCGAGGCCGCGGCAGGCGCGCCGCATGCTGAGGTGGCCGTCATGGCGGCGGTGGCGCTGAGGAACGCTAGGAAACTGCGGCGGTATGGCATCATGGCCCCTGGTTCGTGCTGGAGTAAGAATAAGTTACATCCCCCGGTCGGCAGATCCGATCAACCAGACTGACGGGCAGACGAAGGCGGCTAGCTGGGGGCAATCCCGCACGGTGGGCCGGGGTTGGGGGTCGGGGTAAACCCACCGGCGGGACGAATTGAAAAATAGACTTTGCAACCTGAACGGCAAATGACCGGATCAGCGCCGTTCGAGTTCGACTTCCATCTTGCGGAACCCGTGCACGAAGTTGGCGCGCACCCGTGTGACCTCACCCGCCACACGCACCCGCATGCGGCGCTCATGCATTTCCTCGAGCAGAACGCGCAACTGCAACTCGGCAAGGCGCGCGCCGACGCAGCGGTGAACGCCGTATCCGAACGCCAGATGCCGACGGGCATTGGGCCGATCGACGATCAGCTTGTCGGGGTTTTCGAACACCGTCTCGTCGCGGTTGGCCGAAAGGTACCACATCACCACTTTGTCACCCGCCTTGATCTGCTGGCCGAACAGCTCGTTATCTGCTGTGCACGTACGGCGCATGTGCGCCAGCGGGGTGACGAAGCGGAGGCATTCCTGCACGGCATTCGGGATCAGCGCAGTATCGCCTTCGAGCAGCACGCGCTGATCCGGAAACTGATCGAGCGCGTGGATGATGCCGGACATGGTGTTGCGCGTGGTGTCGTTGCCACCAACGATCAGCAGGACGAGATTGCCCATGAATTCCTGCGGGCTCATCGTGGCCATCGCGGGCGAGTGGATCATCATCGAAATGAGGTCGGGCGTCGGGGCAGCGCCCATGCGCTGCATCCACAGGCCCTGAAAATATCGCGCCATCTCGCTCAGGATATCGAATCGCTGGTCAGCCAGCTCTTCTGCCAAGCCAAGCTCGACATCCCCCGCCCAATCGGACCAGAAGGTGAGCAGGCGGCGATCCTCATAGGGAAAACCGAACAGAATCGCGAGCATCCCTGTGGTCAGTTCGATTGAGACCTTGTCGACCCAGTCGAACCGTTCACCCCATGGCAGGCTATCGAGCACTTCGCCGGTGCGCCGACGGATTTCCGTTTCCATCCGCGCCATCTCGGTCGGTATGAAAGCCGGCGCGACCGTGCGCCGCTGGCCAGTATGCTCGGGCCGGTCCATGGCGATGAACATAGGCAACTGGCGCTCGGCCAACTTGGCCGGATCCATCCCCCCCGGCGGATCGCCGATGGTGATGCCACCATGCTGCCATGACGAGGAGAACAGCTCGGGCAGCGATTCGACATGCTGAATCGCCTTGTGCGAAACCACGTTCCAGTAATCGCCATAGGGTGATCCGACGACTTTGTTGACCGGTGCCTTGGCGCGCATTTCCGCAAAGATCGGGCCCCACCGGTCCTCAACGTAAATGTCCGAACGGCTGACATCCCAAGGGTGCGTGTGCACCGGGCGGGCTTGCGGATTCGCGGCCAGCCAACCCTCAAACGCTGCGATCGCGGTGGGCGATGTGCGGTACGTGAAATTGGCTTCGGGTGCGAGCTGGGTAGCCATGACAATCCTCCGATGCGGGAGGCTCGAACAGGGCAGCCCCCTTGTCTATCGGCAAGTACTATCTCTGCAACCTACACGACTGTCAATTAGCAATCGACCAGCTACACTTCTTAACGGACCAGCTTCAGCGAGCAGGCGCTGCCACTGGGCGCCTGAACCAGGACCGGCGCCCCCGCGCCGGTCCCGATTTCATCACGGTGCGGCGGAAAAGCTGCGCGCCGACCCGGATGATGACCGCCACCCACAGCGCCTGCCAGCCCAGCGCCACGATATGCGGCCAGAGCTCCGCCGATTGCGCGGCATGCGCCAGCATCGCGAAGGGCGAGCTCACCGGGAAGACCTGGCTGAGCGTTTCGATCCAGGTGCCCGGCCGCGCCAGCGCATAGCTCGCGAAGAAGAACACCATGAGCTGCATCATCGTCACCGGCATCGAGAGCGTCTGCACCTCGCGCACCGTGGTTGCCATGCCGCCGATCGAGAGGAAGAGCGAGCCGAGCAGCAGGTAGGCCATCGCGAAGTAGAGGAAGCCCAGCGCCATGAACATCGGCCAACCCACCGCCGGCGTCGCCAGAAGCGGAATAGACTTCATGCCGAACACCATCAGCAGGCCGTAAACCGAGCCCCACACCGCAATGCCGACGAGGCTGACCGCGAGCATGGCAAACAGCTTGCCGAGGAACAATGCGTCCATCGGGATCGAGGCGGCAAGCACCTCGATGATCTTGTTGGCCTTTTCCTCAACGAGGTTGGACAGCACCATGCCCGCGAGCAGCATCGTCAGCAGGAACAGCAGCACCTGCCCGGCCTGTGCCGTCACCGCCTGATCAGTGTGCGTTTTTGCGGCGCTGGAGGCGATCTTGTCGGCGGTCACATCGGGAAAGGTCCGGCCCCCGCCCTGCCGCGCCTCGGCCGCGAATGCCTCGGAAGCAAACAGGGCAAGCTGGCCGCGCCATTGGTCGACGCGCTCGGGCGTCCCGGTCAACACCGGGGCTTCGAGCGTGCCCGAAACGATCGCCGCGACACGGCCCGCGCCCTGCTTCAGCGCCCCAGACTTCAATGCGGCGTGCGAATCGAAGGTCTGGCCCGGCTGCAGCCGTTCAAGCACCACAAACTGCGGTACACCGCCGGCCATGCGCGGGGCGAGAGCATCGCGCGCGGCGATCAGGGCATCGCCCTGGTGCGCGGGCATGGCCAAGCCGATCTGCGGATTGTCCAGATCGCGCGACACTTGTGCGCCGATCATTCCGGCCATCGCCCCGATGAATACCGGAAACAGCGGCCCGATCAGGAAGAAGATGAAGGTTTTGGAGAAGATCACCGCGCAGAAATCGCGGCGCGCCACCACCCATGCGGCGGCAAGATGGTGAGCAAGCATCAGCGGCGACCCTTTCGTTCAACCGGGGCTTCAGGCGTTTCTTCGAGCGCACGGGCGGCAGCCTCACCAGCAATCGCCACGAAAGCATCGTGCAGCCCGGGCCGCTCGATCGAGAGACTGAGAATGCCGGCATCGCCTTCAATCAGCGCGCGCAGCAGCGGTTCCACCCCGCTTTCGGGGAGCGTAAAGTTCCAGAACTTGCCCTCATGACGGGCATCATGCGGCAGTGCGGTGCGCCACAGGCCATCCGCAGCGCGGGTTTCAAGCCGGACTTGCGGCCGCAGCCGGTCGCGCGCGGCGTCTACCGGCCCGGCAAACGGCACTTTGCCGCCCGCGATGATGGCGATCTGGTCGCACAGTCGTTCGGCATGGGCGATCACGTGGGTCGAAAATATCACCGTCGTGCCGCGCTCGGCGAGGCTGCGGATCATTCGCTCCAGCTTGCCCTGGTTGAGCGCATCGAGGCCCGAGAACGGCTCGTCGAACACGACGAGATCGGGATTGTGGACGAGCGTGCCGAGCAACTGCACCTGCTGTGCCATGCCCTTGGAAAGCTGGCGGATCTGCCGGTCGGCGGCATAGCCGAGGCCGTGCTCTTCCAGCAGTTCGCGCCCCCGGCGGCGACCTTCCTTGAGCGGCACGCCGCGCAGCGCGGCCAGAAATGCAATCGCCTCGGTCGCCTTCATCGCGGGATAGAGCCCCCGCTCTTCGGGCAGATAGCCGATGCGCCGCGCGACCTCGGTCGGCCGTTCGTGCCCCAGCACGCGGCGATAGCCCGAATCGGGATCGATGATGCCCAGCAGCATGCGCAGCGTGGTCGTCTTGCCCGCACCATTGGGGCCCAGAATCCCGTAGATCGCACCGCGCGGCACCGAAATGTCCACGCCATCCACCGCCGTGAAGCCATCGAAGCGCTTCACGAGCGCGCGGGCTTCTATGGCAAGTTCGGGATTCGTGGCGTCCTGCAAAGTGGCCATCCCGCTAAAGCTGCTAAAGGGTTCGATCTTCATGAAATTGCGCGTTAACCGTAAGCCATGAACGAGGCGGGCAGCAAGTATGGTTAACGAGAGCGCAACCTCTCTGACCGAACGGATCAAGGCCGAGGCCGCACGGCTCGGCTTTGCCGCCTGCGGCATCGCGCCCGCGGCCGATGACCCACTGCGCGCCGCCCGGCTCGAGGAGTGGCTCGCGGACGGTAACCACGGTTCGATGGAATGGATGGAAACGCGCAGCCACCAGCGCAAAGGCCCACAATCGCTCTGGCCCGGTGCGCACAGCGTCATCGCGCTGGGCATGAGCTATGCTCCCGCAATCGATCCCATGGCGCTGGCTGCAGCGCCCGAGCGCGCCCGCATTTCGGTCTATGCGCAGGGCGGTGACTATCATGACGTGATCAAGCGCGCGTTGAAAGCCTTGGCGCGCTGGCTCGTGGCCGAAGTGCCGGGCACCGAGCTCAAGGTCTTTGTTGATACCGCACCCGTCATGGAAAAGCCGCTGGGCGAGGCGGCGGGGATCGGCTGGCAGGGCAAGCACACCAATCTCGTCAGCCGGACGCACGGGTCATGGCTCTTCCTCGGCGCGATCTATACCTCTCTGGCGCTTGAACCCGATACACCCCATGCGGACCGATGCGGAACCTGCATGGCCTGCCAGGACGCTTGCCCGACGAATGCCTTCCCCGCGCCTTACCAACTCGATGCGCGGCGCTGCATTTCCTACCTCACGATCGAGCACAAGGGGCCGATTCCGGAGGAATTTCGGCGGACGCTAGGTAACCGCATCTATGGTTGCGACGATTGCCTCGCGGTTTGCCCGTGGAACAGCTTTGCCAGCGCCGCGGCAGCAAACCGTGCGTTCCTGCCGCGCGCCGAACTCGCTGCGCCGCGCCTCGCCGAGCTCCTCGCTCTCGATGATGCGGGTTTTCGGGCGCTCTTCGCCGGATCGCCGATCAAGCGCATCGGGCGGGACCGGTTCGTGCGCAATTGCCTCTATGCGGCGGGCAACAGCGGTGCGGCAGCGCTTATGGCCCAAGTGCAGCGCCTGCTAGCCGATCCAGATCCCGCGGTAGCCGACGCCGCCAGCTGGGCGCTCGACCGGCTAGCCGAAGCTATACCAGTTCCTTGAGCGGAGTGCCCGCGTCGGCCAAACGCTCCGGCGCGATCACCGCGCCCGCCTCGACCAACTTGCGGCCCTGCACGTAGTCCTTGATCATGTTCACGCAATCGAGCGCGATGACCTTACCCGCCTTGAGATAGATCACCGAGAAGCTGCGCGTCGCCGGATCGCCGCGCAGCACCGTGGCGTCATGGCCGGTCGAAAGCCCCACAGTCTGGAGCTTGAGATCATACTGGTTCGACCAGAACCATGGCACAGCGTGATAGGGTACGCCCACGCCGCAGATCGACTTGGCCGCCGTTGTCGCCATGTCGTTGGCGTTCTGCACCGATTCCAGACGAATGACCGCGCCATCGGCAAAGGCATTGGCATGCGCTGCGCAATCGCCAATCGCATAGATATCCAGCAGCGAGGTGCGGCATTCGGCATCGACCATGACGCCATTGGCCCCTGCCGCACCCGCCGAACGCAGCGGCTCGACGCAAGGAATGATGCCAATGCCGACGATGACAAGATCGGCGGGGAGCAGCGTGCCATCGGCGAGTCGCACGCCCGTCACTAGCCCACCCTCGCCTTCCAGATGGTCCACCAGCACCCCGGTGCGTAGATCGACGCCGTGGGCGCGGTGCTCGGCCTCGAAGAACGTGGAGAGCGCCTCGCCCGCCACGCGCGCCAGCACGCGCGGCAGCGCTTCGAGCAACGTAACGTGGCAGCCCAGCTTGGTGAGCACCGCCGCCGCTTCCAGCCCGATATAGCCGCCGCCGATCACCACCGCGCGCTTCGCACCCGCATCGAGCTCGGCCATCAGCTGATCGACGTCGGCCCGCGTGCGCACCGCGTGAACACCCTTGAGATCATGGCCGATGCAGGAAAGCCTGCGGGGATCGCCGCCGGTTGCCCAGATCAGGTGGCCATAGCGGACCTTGCGGCCATCCCCGAGCGTGGCCTCATGCGCAGCCGCATCGAGTGACGTGACTTCCGTGCCAAGCAACATGGTGATCGATTTGTCCGCCCAGAACGCCTCGGGGCGGATGGTGATCCGCTCGAACGTCTTCTCCCGCGCGAGATATTCCTTGGAAAGCGGCGGGCGCTCGTAGGGCAACTCGGGTTCGCGCCCGATCATCATCACTGTGCCGGCAAACCCGTTCTGCCGCAGCGCGATCGCCGCCTGCGCGCCGCCATGGCCCGCACCGACAATGATGACGTCCGCTGCCAGATCTGCCGCACTCATAACCGCTCTCCTGCTTGTGCAGGCGGATTTGGCGAAAACGGGCGGCGCGTCAACTGGTCGGGGTCAGATTGTCCGCCCCGGCCCAATTCTGATCAAACCTTCAGCGTGCCAGCAGCGTTCGCGCCTGGCTTGCCAGCTGTGCCAGCATCGCGGGCGCGACCGCCGCCGTGGCCTGCGCTCGGCCCGTCAGCGCCCGGAAATTGCGCACTGGCGCGGCCTGTGCGTCGAGCCAGGCCGCCACATGGCCGCCGGGGTCGCCGCCGGTCGCGCGCGCCAGGAAATCGAGCCGCATCTGCTGGAAATCGCGCGCCAGGCCCGCGACAAGCAGCCGCTCCCACGGGTCCGAGGGGCTCAACCGGCTGGCCGCCTGTTGCGCCCAATCGAGCCCCAGCGCCGAACCGAGCGCGGAGAACGCGGCCGTCAGCGCCGGCGGATCGATGCCCTGCGCGCGCGCAAGATGCGCCAGGCCGATGGCCCCGTCCATATCGACCAGATGCGCGATGCGCTGCGCCGCTTCGGGAGACGCTCCCGCTTCGGTCAGTTCCATCAGCAAGCGCCGCGCCTGCACTTTCGCCTCGCCTTGCAGCAGTTCGCCCGTGCCCGCGGACAGCGTGGCCACTCCGGCGGACAGTTCGGCGATCAGCGCGCCCGGCGTCAGGCTACCATGGCTTGCCCGCAGCACATCCGCGATATGGCCGCGAAGCGCTTCGGCGATACGGGAATAGAGCGCGAGCCGAACCTGTTCGGGCACGGCATCGCCCTCCGGCCCATCGAGTAGCGCCCAGATGCCCTTCAGATCAAGCAACCGCTCCGCCGCGACAAATGCGGCGGCGACTTGCGCGAGGCTGCACCCTTCCTCCTCGACCAGTTCGAAGGGATGCACCGGCCCCAGATCGTTGACAATCCGGTTGGCAAGCTTGGTCGCGATCAGTTCGCGGCGCAGGCGGTGGTGCGCGATATCCTCGGCGAAACACTCCCGCATCTGCGGCGGGAACGCGGCAAACAGCATTTCCTCCAGCACCGGATCGTCGACCACAGTGCTCTCTTCCAGCGCGCGCTGCAGCACGAGCTTGGAGCTGGACAGCAGCACCGCCAGTTCGGGGCGGGTGAAGCCGTGCCCAGCGGCCGCGCGGCGCAGCATGTCCTCGCTGCTGGCCAGTCCCTCGGTCTTGCGATCAAGGTCGCCGCTCTCCTCCAGCACATCGACCAGCCGCGCATAGGCCGGTGCCGCGCCCGGCCCACCGCCCTCTGCGATCGAGAGCGCCAGCGCCTGCAGCCGGTTGTCCTCCAGCACCAGATGCGAAACATCGTCGGTCATCGAGACCAGCAGCTCGACCCGGCCCGGCTCGTCCAGCCGCCCGGCACGCTTGGCCGAGGCGAGCGCGATCTTGATGTTGACCTCGTTGTCCGAACAGTCGACGCCGGCTGAATTGTCGATAAAATCGGTGTTGATCCGCCCGCCCCGGCCATGGCTGCCGGCCAGCGAATACTCGATGCGGCCTGCCTGCGTGGTGCCGAGATTGGCACCCTCGCCGATCACGCGTGCGCGCACGTCCGCGCCATCTATGCGCAGCGTATCATTCGCCGGATCGCCCACCGCAACGTTGTTTTCGCTCGACGCCTTTACATACGTCCCGATGCCGCCGAACCATAGCAGATCGACCGGAGCCTTGAGGATCGCGGTGATCAGCGATTCCGGATCAAGCTCCGCCGCCTCGATGCCAAGCAGCGCGCGGATCTCGTCTGTCAGCGAAATCAGTTTCATGGTGCGGGCAAAAACCCCGCCGCCACTGGAAATCAGCGCCTTGTTATAATCGTCCCAGCTCGACCTGGGCAGCGCGAACATCCGTGCGCGCTCGGTCCAGCTCGCCGCCGGATCGGGATCGGGATCGAGGAAAATGTGCCGGTGATCGAACGCCGCGACGACCTTAAGCGTCTTTGAAAGCAGCATCCCGTTGCCGAACACATCGCCCGACATGTCGCCGCAGCCCGCCACCGTGATCGGCTGGGTCTGCACATCGACGCCAAGTTCGCGAAAATGGCGCTGCACCGAAAGCCACGCGCCGCGCGCGGTGATGCCCATGGCCTTGTGGTCATAGCCCTTCGAGCCGCCACTCGCGAACGCATCGTCAAGCCAGAAGCCCCCAGCCTGCGCGATGCCGTTGGCGATATCGGAGAAGGTGGCAGTGCCTTTGTCCGCCGCCACGACAAAATAGGGATCTTCGCCGTCGCGGATCACAACGCCCTGCGGGTGGACCACATCGCCATCGACGATATTGTCGGTCACCGAAAGCAGCGTGCGGATAAAGACTTCATAGCTCGCGCGGCCCTCGGCCAGCCACGCTTCGCGCGCGCGGACTGGATCAGGCAACTGCTTGGGATAGAACCCGCCCTTGGCCCCGGTCGGCACGATCACCGCGTTCTTCACGCGCTGCGCCTTCATCAGGCCGAGCACTTCGGTGCGGAAGTCGTCGCGCCGGTCCGACCAGCGCAAACCGCCGCGCGCAACCGGACCGGCGCGCAAGTGAATGCCCTCGATGCGGGGGCTGTAAACGAAGATCTCGCGCCATGGCACCGGGCGCGGCAGGCCGGGGACAAGCGCGGATTCGATCTTGAACGCCAACGCTTCGTTAGCCGCTGGGCTGAACGCGTTGGTGCGCAGGATCGCCTCCGCCAGCGCGCGGAACTGGCGCAGCAGGCGGTCGTCGTTGATCGCGGCGACTCCGGCAAGGGCGGTGCGGATCTGCTCGGCGTAGCGAGTCTCGGCTGCCTGCCGGTCTTCTTCAAATGCTGGGTCGTGGCGGGCCAGGAACAGCCCGATTAGCCCACGCGTCACTTCGGGCGCGTTCTTCAGCGCCTCGACCGCCGTCGCAACCGAGAAGGTCATGCCCGCCTGCCGCAAATAGCGATACCACGCGCGCATCCAGTTCGCGCCGCGCGCGGTGAGCCCGGCGGAAACGATCAGCCGGTTGAACATGTCGTCTTCCGCTACGCCGTTCAGCACGGCAGCAAGCGATTCTTCGATCGCCTCGGCGCGCGCCAGCAGCCCGTCAGCGTCGATGCCCTCAGGCGTCGCCACAAGGAAATCATGGATGAAGCCGAGCCGCCCTTTGTCGAGTGCGGTCGGCACCTCCTCCAGCACGCGGAAGCCGAAGTTTTCCAGCACCGGCACTGCATCGGACAGCACGATCGCGCCCTCGCGCTGATAGAGTTTGAGCCGCAGACCTTCCTCGCCGCGCAGGCGGTGGAGCCTTGCGGCGCGGCGCGGCGCGCCCGCAAGGGTCAGTGCGCGCAGCACGCGAATGTCGCCCGCCGCTTCAGCCGGGCCATAGGCGCTACGGTATCCCACCGGGAAGGCATCGGCATAGCGCGCGGCAATCGCGGCGGCACGCGCCGGGTCCTCGCCCTTGGCCAATTCAACCTCGACCGCCGCGCCCCAACCGCGCACCATGGCCTGCAGCGCTGCGTCAAGCGCGACCTCGTCAGGCAAGCTGCTGCCATCGCGGATGTCGATAACAAAGCGCATCAGCGCGAGCGTGCTGCCCTCCACCGAGAGGCTCCAATCAAGTACCGGCGCGTCGGTCGCCGCCTCCAGCATGGCTTGCACCTGAAGCCGCACCTCGGTCGATTGCGCATCGCGCGGCAGCCAGACGAACGCAAAAAGATGGCGCGCAAGCGGCGCAGCGACAAGCGCCAGGCGCGCACGCGGCCGGTCAATCAGGCTCATCATCGTCGTCGCGATGCGTTCCAGATCATTATCGGCGAAGCTGATCAGCAGATCGTGTGGCAACGCGGTCAGCGCGTGGACCAGCGCCTTCCCGGCATGGCCATTGGGCGTGAAGCCGAACTTGCCCATCAGCCCTTCGAGCTGGCTGCGCATGCGCGGGATTCGGTCGGGCGCGGCGGCAAGCGCGGCGCTCGTCCAGACCCCGGCATGGACCGACAGAGCGGCAACTTTGCCGCCTTCGAACACCGGCACGATGAACAGATCGAGCGGCACGCGGCGGTGAACCCGCGCGATGTGATTGGCCTTGACGATCAACGGCGCGCGGGGCGCTTCACTGCCACGTTCGCCAAGCCGGTCAAACCACGCGAAAGCCCGCTCATACGATGCTTTTGCCAGCAGCGGCGCGTCGCTTGCCCGGCAAATGCCCAGCGCCTGACCCGCCGTCCCATCCCGGTTCTGGATGACATGACCCAGCTGGGTCAGCATCCCGTCGGCCAGCCAGCGCAGCAGCGCCGCGCCTTCCTGATCGGGCAGGGTGCGCGCGTCTTCCTGCATCGCGGCCTGCATGCGCGGCCAATCGGCGACGGCCGCACGGACATCGGCCAGCGTGGCGCGCAGCGCTGTCAGAAGCTCGCGCCGCTCGCGCGCATCGACACGCTCGGTCTCGAGATAGACCATCGATTCGCGGCGCTCGCCCACTGCATCGCCTTCGGGCAGCGCGAGCAATGTGCCATCGGGCGCGCGGCGTACCGCGATCACCGGGTGAACCAGCCGATCGATCGCGAGCCCTTGCGCAGAAATCGCCCCTGCGATCGAATCGACGAGGAACGGCATGTCGTCGTTGATGACGGCGATGCGGAGGTAGCGGGCACTTTGCCCGCCGATGCTCTCGATCGCGATGGCCGGGTCCGAGCCCGGGCGCGTGGCGGCCGCGGCCAGCGTGAAGCGCGCGGCTTCGGCGATCCGCGCCTCTGCGAAGTCCGCCGCCTCGTCAGGCAGGAGTGCGGCGGTGAAGCGGATCGCCAGTTGCTGGGCGAGAATCGACTCCGCGCCGGAAACGGCGGATTTGGTGGCCATGGTTGCTCCTGCTTCCCAGCACAGCTTTCCCGGGCAGTGTCCCGGGGCCCGCGCCGTTATCGTTCTGTGCGTGTAATTTTATGTCACTGCCATGAACTAATCATACGAAGCCTACTCCGGCATCGGCGCGAGGGCAACCATGAGGAGCCTTAAGAAACGGGTGCGATAGCGCAATCAGGCGGCCTCCGCTCCCACCACGGATACAGCGCCAAGAGCCACCGCTTCCATCGTCAGCGCCAGCGAACGGCGCCGCATCGCCGGATCAAACGTCGCACCCGCCACAATTAGCTCATCCGCGCCCGTGCGCGCCTGAAACGCGGCAAGCCGCGTCCGCACCGTTTCCACACTGCCGATGGCGCTGACCTGGCGCATGTGGTCCAGCATGGCGAGCGAGGCGGGCGGCAGGCTTTCGCGGTAACCGGGCACCGGCGGCGGCAACTTGCCCGGCGATCCGGTGCGCAGCCGCACGAACGACTGGTCCATCGAGGACGCGAGCAGCACGGCCTCCTCGTCGGTCTCGGCGGCAATCACGTTGATCGCCGCCATCACGTAGGGCTCGGATAGCCGCTCCGAAGGCTCGAACCGCTCGCGGTACAGCGTCAGCGCTGCATCGAGGTGATCGGGCGCGAAGTGCGAGGCGAAGGCATAAGGCAGGCCCAGCATCCCTGCGAGCTGCGCGCCAAACAGGCTCGATCCCAGGATCCACATCTCAGGCTGCGCGCCGAGGCCCGGCGTGGCCTGCATCGGCAGACGCGGATCGCCGGCAAACTGCAGCTGCAGCTCGACGACGTCGGAGGGAAACGCCTCCGCCGCCTGGTTGATGTCCTTGTGCAGCGCGCGCATGACCCGCTGGTCCGCGCCGGGCGCGCGGCCGAGGCCAAGGTCGATCCGCCCGGGAAACAGCGCATCGAGCGCGCCGAACTGCTCGGCGATCACCATCGGGTTGTGGTTGGGCAACATGATCCCGCCCGAGCCGATGCGGATGCGCGCGGTGGCATGGCCGATATGCGCAAGCACGACCGAGACCGCAGCCCCGGCAATGCCTTCCATGCCGTGGTGCTCGGCCACCCAGAACCGCGTGTAACCCAGATCTTCAGCCGTGCGGGCCAGTGCGGCGGTTTCGGAAAAGGCCTCGTGCACCGTGCCGCCTTCGCGCACCGGCACCAGATCGAGCACGGCGAGATTGATGGGCTTCGGAATCATCGCGGGGTCTCCGGCGGACTGTCTGTCGGCGCAAGCGGCATTGATACAGACTTGGGGCCAAGCTGGTCCAAATACCCGCGCGCGGTCTTGGCTTCCGCGCTTTCAGCCCCGAGCGCAAGCACCGATTCCCAAGATTTGCGCGCCGCCTCCTCGCGCCCGCCGAGCACGGCGATCACGCCTGCCTCCAGCCCGATCGCAGGGCCGAAAGCGCCGCCGTGAGGTTCGAGCGAGGCAGCCACCTCGATATCGCGCTGCGCCCTCTCCAGATCCTTGCCGCGCCGCGCGAGCGTCGCGGAAAGCAGCCAGCCTTCCGGATCATTAGGTGCCAGCCGGTGCGCCTCTTCGAGCGCGCCGTTCGCTTCGGGCAGTCGCTCGAGCCCGACCAGCGCGCGCGAACGATCGATCTGCAGCCCGCCGCGCGCAGCGTTGTCTTCGGCCGTGGGGGCCTTGGCCGGCACGGCAGACAACGCCTTATCGAACCATGTCAACGCAGCCTCGGTGCTCCCTCCGGCCAGTGCGGCATTGCCTGCCATGGCATGCAAGGCCGCGGCCGCTACAGCGTCGGTGGCAGGCACCTGCCCCGCGCTCTCGGCAAAGGCGGCTTCCGCGCCGGTATAGTCCCCCTGCTGGACCAGCAACTGGCCAAGGCACTGCGCCGCTGCGCCCCGCGAAGCGTTGGTGGCGGCATTGGGCGCATTGCCCGGCTGGCTTTCCGCCAGCCACGCGCGGGCTGCGGCGATGCCGACCGACAGATCCTTTTCGCCCACGGCGAGGCACAGCGAATAGCGTGTGGGCGACCTGCTGACCACGGCCGCAGCGGGCACGGCACTTTGCGTTGCGGGCTGCGCTGCGCCGGGCACAGGCGGCGGCACTTCGGTCACGCGCCTCCGCCGCGGGATCGGCAGCGGCGACGGCGCTTGCGGCGACGGATTGGGCCCGACTTGCCGCCAGACCACCGGCTGATCGAGCACTGACCGCACGGGCTCGGCGGCAAACAGGGCGAGGGGCAATAGCAACATCAAACGTCCTTCAGGCCGGGTCCGGCGTTTCGCCGAGCTCCGACAATGTGCGCAGGAGCAGCGCGATATCGCCGGGGCGTGAGAGGCGGTGGTCCCCGTCTTTGATCAGCTGGACCTGCACATCGGCTGAACGCAGCGCCGCCGCCAACCGAAGGGAAACCTTCCACGGCACATCGGGATCCGCCTGCCCGTGAATCAATCGCACCGGCCCGTCGAACGCGATTCCGCCATTGGGCCCTCGCGCAAGCAACAGGTTCTGCTGCCCAGCCGCCCAGAACCGCGCATGTGTCGGCGTCCGCTCCGGCCCATAGGGATTGTCCTGAAACAGCGTCTCGCCGCGCGCAAGCACCGCCTTCTGCGCCGTGTCGTAGCCCCAATCGGTGAAGTCCGGCGCAGGAGCGAGGCCGACCAGCGCGGCGACCTTATCACCCAGCACTTCGGCCACCAGCACCATAAGCCACCCGCCCATGCTCGAACCGCACAGCACAACGCTTCCCAGATCCAACGCCTGGATCAGCGCGGTGACGTCATCGCACCAGCCGGGCAAGGTGGCATCGGCAAAGGCACCCGAACTTTGCCCGCAGCCGGTATAGTCGAGCAACAGGCACGCCCGTCCCTTAGCCTCGGCCCAGCGCAGCACCGCCTGCGCCTTCCCGCCCGCCATGTCCGACATGTACCCGGGCAGGAAGACCACGGCAGGCAGGCTGCCCGGCTGGAAGCGATAGGCCATCCGCTCGCCCGAAGGCAGGGTGAAATGCTGGATCATGCCGTCCTTGTGCCACCGCGCCGCTCCTGAACAAAGAGGCACAAACGCTATCTTTACGCCCCCCATGCTAACGCGCCCCGCATGAAGGCCGATTTCTTTTCCGCGCAAGGCTGGTTTGCCAACAGCCGGGGCGCTCTCCTTGCGCTGTTCACGCTGTTCACCGGCTTGCGCGCCGCCGCGATCCTGATGGATGTCGCGCCGAGTTCGGACGCGGCCTGGTACTATTCGCGCGCCGATATGCTGGCGCGAGGGCTGGGCTACCTCGGCGATCACGGTGAGCCGACCGCCTACTGGCCGCCGGGCTGGCCGCTCGCGCTCAGCCTCGCGTTCCGGGCGCTCGGCACCTCGACCCTGACAGTGGGCCTGTTCAACCTGGTTTGCGCCGTGGTCGCGGCATGGCTCACTTATGATCTTGCGCGGCGGTTGTTCGTTTCGGAATTGGGCGCGCGCATCGCGCTGCTTCTGCTCGCGGTCTATCCCAACTCGATCCTTTATGTGCCGCAGGCGCTCACCGAGGTTTTCTATACCACGCTGCTGCTGGGCGGCTGCTGGCTGCTGATCGCACGCAAGGGCGCTGCGCGGCTGGTGCTGGCAGGGCTCGTGTACGGCGTGGCGACCTTGGTCAAGGCGCAGACCCTGGTCGTCGTGCCGCTCGTCTGCCTGATCGGCCTGCTGCGCGATGGCCAGATCGTGCGCCGCACTCCCGGCGTGATCGCGCGCGGCGCGTTCATCATCGCGGTCGCCGCTATGGTCGTTGCGCCGTGGACCATCCGCAACCACGCGGTGCTCGGTGCATGGGTGCCGGTCTCGACCAATGGCGGGGCAACGCTTTACACCGGCAACAACGACAGCGCGCGCGGGGGGTTCACCCCGGAAGACCCGGTGGTGGTGGCGCTCGAGGCACGCACCGATATCAACGAGCTGCAATACGACGCGGAGGCAACCCGGCTCGGCAAGGAATGGATCAAAGCGCACCCGGTGCAGTTCGTGAAGCTCATGCCGCTCAAGCTGCTGCGACTCTGGGGTCCTGACGGTGAAGGCCAGTGGGCTTACGAAACCGATTCCGCCGCCTATCGCGCCGCGCCCAAGGCCTTCACGCTGCTGCGCGCCGTCAACCAGCTGTGGTATATCGCGCTGCTCGGCCTGTTCGCCGTCGCCGCCGTGCTGATGATCCGCCAGCGCCGCGCCGCCGGGACACGCGTCATTGACTGGTGGGTGCTGCCCTATGGCATCGCACTTTATCCCAGCGCCATCGCCATGGTCTTCTCGGGCCAGTCGCGTTTCCACTACCCGGTGATGCCGTTCGTGTGCATGGCGGCAGGCTGGGTCCTGGCGGTCTGGCTGACGCGCAACCCAGCCCGCAACGCATAACCAGCCTTCCGCCGGACGCTGGATTCTGCCAAAGCGCCGCTGATCGCTTAACCAAGCGAAACCAGCGAGAGCGTCCATGTCCGAAATGTTCAAGATCACCCTGCCCGACGGTTCCGTCCGCGAGGTCGCGCCCGGCACCACCCCGGCAGACATTGCCGCCGCGATCGGTCCGGGCCTCGCCAAGGCCGCGATCGGCGCGCGTGTGGACGGTGAGCTGTTCGACATTGGCCGTCCCTTCGATGGTGACGCTGCGCTCGCGCTCGTCACCGCGCGCGACGAGGCCGATGCGCTCGAACTGGTGCGCCACGACTATGCCCACGTGCTGGCCGAAGCGGTGCAGGCGCTGTTTCCCGGCACGCAGATCACCTTCGGCCCGAGCACGGACGACGGCTTCTATTACGACTTCGCGCCAAAAGACCGCGCTTTCACCGAGGACGATCTGCCCGCGATCGAGGAAGCGATGCGGGGGATCATCGCGGCCGACAAACCGCTGCGCCGCGAAGTGTGGAGCCGCGCCGACCTTATCGCGCGCTGGCAGACCGAGGGCGAAACCTTCAAGGCCGAATGGGCAGCCGAACTTCCGGAAAACGAAGAACTGACGGTCTACTGGTCCGGTTCGGACTGGCTCGACATGTGCCGCGGCCCCCACCTCGCTTCCACCGGCAAGCTCGATCCCTCGGCGTTCAAGCTCACGCGCGTTTCAGGTGCCTATTGGCGCGGCGACCAGGCCAACGCCATGCTCAGCCGCGTCTACGGCACCGGCTGGCTCAACAAGAAGCAGCTCGACGCGCACCTCGTGCGCCTTGAGGAAGCCGCCAAGCGCGATCACCGCAAGCTCGGCGCGGAGATGGACCTGTTCCACCTCCAGGCTGAAGCCCACGGCTCGGTGTTCTGGCACCCCAAGGGCTACCGCATCTGGCGCGAACTGGAAGCCTATATGCGCCGCGCAATCGACGGTGCTGGCTACCGCGAGGTCAAGACCCCGCAGGTCATGGATGCGCGCCAGTGGGAGCAGTCCGGCCACTGGGGCAAGTACCGCGAGAACATGTTCGTGATCCCCGACGAGGTGCCCAACACTGAGGATGAGGGACCCGTTATCTCGGGCGAAGCCGACTGGATGGCGCTCAAGCCGATGAACTGCCCGGCGCATGTGCTGATCTTCCGCCAAGGCCTAAAGTCCTATCGCGACTTGCCGCTGCGGCTCTATGAAAACGGCTGCTGCCACCGCAACGAGCCGCACGGCGCGCTCCATGGCCTGATGCGCGTGCGCCAGTTCACGCAGGACGACGCGCATATCTTCTGCCGCGAGGACCAGATCGTCACCGAAGTCCGCGCGTTTTGCGCGCTGGCCGACCGGATCTACAAGGACTTCGGCTTCACTTATGCGATCAAGCTCGCGCTGCGACCCGAAAAGCGCTTCGGCAGCGAAGAGATGTGGGACCAAGCCGAGACCGAGCTGCGAGCGGCGGTAACGGAGGCAGGGCTGGCCACGGCGGAACACGGCTGGGAAGAGCTTCCCGGCGAAGGTGCGTTTTATGCGCCCAAACTGGAATGGCACCTTACCGATGCCATCGGCCGCACCTGGCAGGTCGGCACGATCCAGTCGGACCGCGTCCTGCCCGAGCGGCTCGATGCCGCCTATGTTGGCGAGGACGGCGAGAAGCACCGCCCGGTCATGCTCCACCGTGCCATCTTCGGCTCCTATGAACGCTTCATCGGCATCCTGATCGAGCACTTCGCCGGCCGCCTGCCAGTGTGGCTCGCCCCGGTGCAGGCGGTCGTCGCCACGATCGTCTCGGACGCGGACGACTATGCCTACGAGGCGACAGTTGCGCTCCGCGCCGCAGGGATCCGCGTCGAATCCGATCTGCGCAACGAGAAGATCAACTACAAGGTGCGCGAGCATTCCTTGGCCAAAGTCCCGTATCTGCTCGTGGTCGGCAAGCGCGAAGCGGAGGAAGGCACCGTGGCAATCCGCGTGCTGGGCGAACAAGCGCAGCGGGTCATGTCGCTGGCGGAGGCCATTGCCCTGCTGCAGACGGAAGCAACGCCGCCGGACTTGCGGAGCTGATCGCGCTCGACCTTCCGCTCCTGTCACTGGCCTTATGCGCCCTGGCGGCCTTCGTGGCCGCCTTCGTGCGCGGCCTCGCCGGGTTCGGCATGGCGATCCTGCTGGTGCCGCTGATCTCCCTGGTGATCCGGCCAGCCGAAGCAGTTGTCGTATCCAACATGCTGGGCCTGCTGATCGGTCTCGTCGGCGCGCGCAAGGTGTGGAACGTTGGCGAGAAGAGTGCCGGGGTGATCGGAGGGCTCGCCATGCTGATAACACCTGTGGGGCTGCTCGCACTGTTTGCAACGCCGCCCGCAGTGGCGCGGGTGGTGATCGCACTCGTGGCGATCGGTGCTTTCCTGATGGTTCTGCTGCCCGCCAGGCCCGGGCACGCGCCAGGCAAAGTTGAAACCGGGCTGACCGGGGCTGCAGCAGGTTTGCTGACAGGGTTTGCCGGAATGCCGGGACCACCGGTCGTGCCGTACTACCTGCGCCGGCCGATCCCGCGCGATGTGGCGCGCGCCTCGATGCTTACGGTATTTTTGCTGACATCCATCGCCAGTACAACGGCGGCATTGGTACTGAGGCTCGCGTCATGGCACGACGCGCTCTTCGCGCTTCTGCTGTTTTTGCCAGTGCTGATTGGCAACCACCTCGGAGCGCGGGCCTTCGGCAAGGTCAGCGACAGGGCGTGGCGCGGCTTCGTCGGGTTCCTGCTCGCAGTATCGTGCTTTGTGGCCCTTGTTCGGCTACTTGCCTGATCAGGCAGCACAGCTCTCGCTGCGGCAGGTAACCTCAAATAAACCCTGATGCTCCATTAGTGTCCACAGCTAGTGGACCGGATGGACCTGCCGATGACGATGAATTTTCCTGAACTGGCCAAGCAGGCCGCCGCCGACGGCATGATCACTGCCGACGAAGTGTTGGCCCTGCGCCGCGTGGCATGGCCCGACGGCGTGATCGACGTCGACGAGGCCGAGGCGATCCTCGCGATCAACGACCTCGTTGCGGACAAGAGCGCTGCTTGGACCGATTTCCTCGTCGAGGCCCTCGGCGAATATGTCGTGAACGGCACACAGCCCAAGGGCTATGTTTCGCAGGATACCGCAGACTGGCTCATGGCCAATCTCGACCGCGATGGCCGAGTCGATTCGATGGCCGAACTCGAGCTTGTGGCGCGCGTGCTGGAAAAGGCGCTGGACACGCCCGAATCGTTCAAGGCCTATGCCCTCGGCCAGATCGAACGCGCAGTCGTCTCAGGCAATGGCCCGACCCGCGACGGCGGCGTGCTGGACGCCGGTTCGATCACCGAAGCCGAATGCAAGCTGCTGCGCCGCATGATCTTTGCGAGTGGCGGAAACGGCCCCGCGTCGGTCAGCCAGGCTGAAGCCGAAATGCTTTTCCGCATCAAGGACGCGACATTGGGCGCAGCAAACGCCCCCGAATGGCAACGGCTGTTCGTGCAGGGCGTGGGCAGTTATCTGCAAGGCTGGAACAACGCGCGCAGCCTGACACGCGACCGCGCCGCCGAGCTTGAGACATTCATGAACGACAGTTCGAGCGGCCTTGGGAGCAGCCTGGGGAAGTTCTTTGGCCGGATGACCCGGATGGGCCGCAACGAGCTGAGCGCAGCAGCGCGCGACATCTTCTCGGGCAGCGAGGCTCCGGCCCGCGATGTCGCCGGAGAAGCCCGCGCAGCCGCCGAAGTAACCTCGCCCGAGCAGCAGTGGCTCGATAGCCAGATCGCAGCAGACCAGCAGACCGACCCCCTTGAGCAGGCGCTGATCGCGTTCCTTGCCGAAGGTACGTGAAAACGCTGTTTACACGCCGTTAGGCATTGAAAGCACAAACAACGTTTACCCGCTGCGCCGTATACCTCTGGTGTTGCAGTGGGGACGAATATGCAGACTCTGGCCAGAATGCCGACGCAGGAAGCCCCGGTGGACAACCGCCGCGTGAAGCGTCAGCGCGCCGGCGAAGTGCAGTCCGGCCGCATCCAGCGAATCTTCGATATCTCGCGCTTCGGATGCCAGATCGAAAGCAACGATCTGGCGGACGGAGCCAACGGTCAGTTTGTCGAGATCGACTTCGGCACCGTCGTCACCCGCGCGATCATCCGCTGGTCGGACCGCGCGCGGCTGGGCGTCGAGTTCACGCGGCCGCTGGGTTCAGGTCAGGTTGAGACCCTGTTGGCCGAGCCCGCTCCCATCCGACTGCGCCGGCTTTAGTTTACTTCCCTGACGGGCAGGGAGGCACGCCCTGTTTCAGCCAGGCGAAACAGGCATCAGATCGTAAAGCTCTCGCCGCAGCCACAGCTGCCCTTGGCGTTGGGGTTCTGGAACACGAAGCCGGCGGTGAAGTCGTCTTCCTGCCAGTCCATCGTGCTGCCGATTAGATAGAGCACCGAGCCGCCGTCGATGAAGAACAGGCCGCCCGGCGTTTCGATCCGCTCGTCCATCGGATTGGCGGCATCCACATAATCAACCGAATAGGCGAGCCCTGAGCAACCCCGGCGCGGGGTCGAGAGCTTGACGCCGATTGCGCTTTCGGGCGCACTCGCCATCAACTTGGCAATGCGCGCCTCTGCCGAAGGCGTGAGAATCACGGCAGCCGGGCGTTGGCGGCTCTTGGGGCGAGTGGTGGTTTCGGTGGTCATGGTTTCACCTATATGGGGGCGGTTCAGAGCATTCCCAGCTCAAGCTTGGCATCGTCGCTCATCTTCTGCGGATCCCATGGTGGATCCCACACCAGATTGACCTCGGCATCGCGCACCCCGGGCACCGCCTCGACACGCAGTTCGACTTCGGCGGGCATCGATTCGGCTACCGGGCAATGCGGCGTGGTCAAGGTCATGCTCACAACGACCGAGCCTTCAGGGCTTACATCCACGCCGTAGATCAGGCCAAGGTCGTAGATATTGACCGGGATTTCCGGATCGAAAATCTCCTTCAGCGCACTCACCACGGCTTCATAGATCTCGCCTCCTGGCTCTCCAGGGGCGGCCTCGGCAGGCTGCGCGGCCAGGAACCCGTCGAGGTAGTCGCGCTTGCGCTCCAATTTTTCGGCAGACGTCTCTTCCACGGCCTGCTCGACGAAAGCTCGCTTCGGTGCTTCTACCGCCTCGACTTCCTCGACCGCGAACTTGCGTTCTTCACCCATCATCCGAAGATCCTTATGGTCCGTTCGATCCCGCGCACGAGTGCTGCGATATCGCTTTCATCGCTGTAAATGCCGAAGCTGGCGCGCGCGGTGGCGGGCACGCCAAGGTATTCCATCAAAGGCTGGGCGCAGTGGTGCCCGGCGCGGATCGCCACGTTTTCCTCATCCAGAATCGTTCCGAGATCGTGCGGGTGCACGCCCTCCAGCGCGAAACTGACGATCCCGGCGCTGTCTACCGGGCCGAACAGGCGCACAGAATTGATCCGCCCCAGCGCCTCGCGTGCGGCTTTCACCAGCGCGGTCTCGTGCGCATGGATCGCGGTCAGCCCGTGCGCGGAAACGAAATCCGCCGACGCGCCAAAGGCGATTGCCTCGACAATCGCAGGCGTCCCGGCCTCGAACCGCTGCGGCGCGGGGGCCCAGGTGGTCTGCGCAAACGTTACGCGGTCGATCATCGAGCCGCCGCCCTGCCACGGCGGCATGGCGTCCAGCAGCTCGGCCCGCGCCCACAACGCGCCGATCCCGGTCGGGCCATAGAGCTTGTGGCCCGAGAACACATAAAAATCGCAGCCGAGCGCTTTTACATTGACCGGCAGACGCGCTACCGATTGGCACCCGTCGAGCAGGATCTTCGCGCCCACCCCACGCGCCAGTGCCACCGCACGCGGCGCATCGAGCACCGAGCCCAGCACGTTGGACACATGCGCAAAGGCCACCAACTTGTGCGCCGGGGTCAGCATCCGCTCAGCCGCATCGAGATCGATCTGCCCGTCCTCGGTCAGCGGGCAAACGTCGATCTCAAGGCCGGTCCGGTCGCGGATCAGCTGCCACGGTACGATATTGGAATGGTGCTCCAGCTGCGAGAGCAGCACGCGGTCACCCGGCTTCAGGTTGGTTACGCCCCAGCTCTGCGCCACGAGATTGATCGCCTCGGTTGCCCCACGCGTAAAGATCAGCTCGTTTTCTTCCCCGCCGATCAGCGCTGCCACCGTGCGCCGCGCAGCCTCATAGGCCCGGGTCATATCGGCCGAGCGCGTATAAACCCCGCGGTGGACCGTGGCGTAATCGGTGCCCATCGCGCGCGCCATCGCGTCGATCACCACCTGCGGCTTTTGCGCGGTGGCAGCGGTATCGAGATAGTGCCAGCGGCTGCCATCGGCATGGCGCAGGCCCGGCCACATCGCGAGATCCTGCGCGTGTGCAAAAGTGGGCGACATATCGTTCACAGCAAGCCCTCCAGCGCAGCCAGCGCGGCCTCGGTCAGCGCATCGGCATCGGGTGCACCCACGAAGGCCTCGGCGATAAACGCATGCAGCATCAGCTTCTTCGCCTCCGCCGGCGGCAGTCCGCGCGATTGCAGGTAAAACAGGCCCTCTGCGCTCAATTCGCCCACCGCGCAGCCATGCGCGCACTTCACATCGTCGGCGTAAATCTCAAGCTCGGGCCGTGCGTTGGCTGTGGCGGTGCGCGCCAGCAGCATCGCGCGGATCGACTGCTCGCCGTCTGTACCAATCGCCCCGCGCGCCACATGGACCTTGCCGAGATAGGTGCCGGTCGCCGTCCCGCCGAGCACCGAGCGCACGACCTGGCGGCTCACCGCATCGGGTTCCAGATGGCGCACTTCGGTCACGATCTCGAGCGTCTGCGCGCCGCCGCCCAGTTGCGCCGCGCCAAAATGAAACGACGCGCCCCGGCCCAGCGTTGCCGTCACAGCGATGCGGCCATAAGCCCCGCCGGCATTGAGCACGCGCAGATCGAAAGACGCGCGCTCCTCCAGCGTGACCGCGATATCGCGCACTTCCGGGCCATCGGACAGCGCGGTGATCGCAAGCGCCTCGCTCTGGCCAGCAGGCACGTGGATCACCTGCGGCGTGATCGGCCACAGCGGCGCGAGCGACGCCAAATCGGCATAGCGATAGGCTTCGTCGGCCCGGGTCGGCAGCGCCAGACTAGCCATTGGGCATCTCGCAGCGCACGAGTGCAATCGGTGCTTCGGCGGCCTTGCTGCCGTTGCGGTCCAGAATGCGCAGGGTCATCGTCTTGCCGTCGGGCCCCAGCGCATAGTCCGCCGTCAGCGCCACGCCGAAATCATCGTCGCCTTCGTGGACGACGATGTGCGAGGCATCCTTGAGCTCGACCGCCTTCACCACGCCCCAGTAGTCCCCCTCGGTGTTCATCGGCCCGGTCACGATGCGCTTAGCATACTTGTCACCGCACGCCGCCACAGACGGCGCCCAATCACCTTGGAACGCAGGCGGCATGGTTGCCGGTGTGGTGGCCGCAGCGGCAAGGGCAAGCAGCACGCTCATGCCGCCACCGCCTCATAGCCTTCGCTCTCCAGCTGGTGCGCCAGTTCCGGCCCGCCGCTTTTCACGATCCGCCCGCCCGCCAGCACATGCACGAAGTCCGGCGTTACATAATCGAGCAATCGCTGATAATGCGTGATCAGCAGCACGGCCTTGTCGGGCTTCCTCATGATCGCGTTGATCCCGTCACCCACAATCCGCAACGCATCGATATCGAGGCCTGAATCCGTCTCGTCCAGAATCGCCAGCTTGGGCGCGAGAATGCCCATCTGCACCATCCCGGCGCGCTTCTTCTCGCCGCCCGAGAAGCCCACGTTCACCGGGCGCTTGAGCATGTCCATGTCGAAGCGCAGCAGCGCGGCCTGCTCCTTGGCCAGCTTGATAAACGCCGCGCCCGAAAGTGGCTCCTCCCCATGCACCTTGCGCTGTGCATTGAGCGCCTCACGCAGGAACTGCAGGTTGGAGACGCCGGGAATCTCGACCGGATACTGGAACCCCAGAAACAGCCCCGCCGCCGCGCGCTCGTGCGGTTCGAGCGCGAGCAGGTCCTGCCCGTCAAACTCCACCGAGCCGCCGGTCACTGCATAGCCCGGCCGCCCGCCGAGTGTATAGCCCAGCGTAGACTTGCCCGCGCCGTTCGGCCCCATGATCGCATGGATCTCGCCCGCGTTCACGGAGAGTGAAAGGCCCTTTAGAATCGGCTTGTCCGCAACCGTGGCGGAGAGGTTTTCAATCTTGAGCATCACGAATGCACTTTCACAGGGCAGGAGGCGTTCATCGCCGCGGCCCATAATTGGTCCGGGGCCGGGCGCGCTGCGCCGCCCAACTGGCTTTCATCTCGTCGATGATCTTGGTGACCACGCTGTCGACATCGTTCAGCACCGCCAGCGCCGGATAGCGGAGCAGCTTGATGCCGACTTCCGCCAGGCTCTTGTCGCGGCGGTGGGCCACTTCGGGGGCAACGTCCAAGTCCTCGTCGATCTCTACCGCGATCTTGAGCGGCTGGCAGGCGAAGGCGACGATGGCCGATCCTATCACCACTTGCCGACGAAACTTGAATCCGCCCGCATCCGCTGCGGCGAGCGCTTCCGCCAGCACAGTCTGCGCCTGTGTCGGGTTGCGGCGCATCTCGCGCGCCGATTCGTGCAAGGTATCGAGCCGCGATTCGGTAATCGCCCAGCCGCGCCCCTTCTTCTGCAAGGCAGGCGCTGCGGCGCGTTCGGCAGGCGGGCGGATCGAGAGGCGTTTTTTGCCCGAGCCCTCAGACGTGCCTTCGCTCGCCAACGCCAGACGCTTGTGGATCCGGTCCACCAGTGTGCCGTCGCGCAGCGGCACGCCCTCGGTCACACCGTGATCCTCACAGCCCTGCCCGGAATAAAACGCCAGACCGCCCACGTTATCGCTGCGGATCGTCGCGTTGATCGCCTTGAGCCCAAGCTCCACCGCGCGCGGTCCTGTCGCCTCCAGCAATTCGCTGCCGATCCCGCGCCTAGTGCCGCCGATGCGCGCAAATGTGCCAA
>JBJXEK010000194.1:0-2526 GCA_046155055.1 Novosphingobium sp.
GCGGCTGATCGGCAGGTTCGCGTCCTTGCCCAGCTGCTGCAGGTCGATGGCATCGAAATAGCGCACGCCCTTGGCAGCGATCGCGGCCTTGAGGCGGGTTACGGTCTCGTCGAAACTGTGGCTGCTGCGCAAGCGAATGACGCCTTCTGCGGGGGCTGCGACAGGGGCGGTCGCCGCAGGCGCGGGCGCGGGTGCAGCAAGCGCCGGGGCAGCGAGGCCAAAGCTGGCGGTTAGGGCGAGCGCGGCAACAGCGGAACGAAACGTCATGGGAGAACCTCCATTTGAGCCGGGCTGGCCGGCGGGCTGAAGGCGTCTTGCGGGATCACCGCGCCAAAAACGAATAGGTTTGTCGCATCAAGCCGATGCAGGGAGGCTATGGCTGATCTATTCGTAGCGCAGCGCGTCGATCGGATTGAGATTGGCGGCGCGGCGCGCGGGAAAATAGCCGAAGATCACCCCGATCGCGGCCGAAATCAGAAAGGCGATCACGTTGATCTCGGGCACAAACAGCACCGGGACCCCCATCAAAGGCGCGATGATCAGCACCAGCGCCTGCGCGAGCAGGATGCCGATCACGCCGCCGAGGCACGAGAGCACGATGGCCTCGACCAGAAACTGGGTAAGCACTTCGTGCCCGAGTGCGCCGATGGCGAGGCGGATGCCGATCTCGCGCGTGCGCTCCGTCACCGAGACGAGCATGATGTTCATGATACCGATCCCGCCGACGACGAGGCTGATCGCGGCCACCGCGGCGACGATCGAGGTGAGGAGCTTGGTGGTGCCGGTGAGTGTCGCGCTGATTTGCGCAGTGTCGAAGATGTTGAAATCGTCCTGCTTGGCACCGGCGATGTTGCGCCGCTCGCGCAGCAGAATGGTGATCGCGCTTTGCACGGCGGCGCTTTCGTACTTCGGATCGACGCCGACGAGCATCAGGCGGATATCGCGGTTGCCGGTGAGGCGGCGCTGGACCTGCTTGATCGGCATCAGCACCACATCATCCTGATCGCCGCCGAACCCGGCCTGCCCGCGCGCGGTGAGGGTGCCGATGACGGTGCAGGAAATGCCGCCAAGCCGAATCCGCTGACCGACCAGCGAAGGGCCTGCTGAGAGGTTTTTGCGCACGGTATTGCCGAGAATGCACACGCCCTTGCCGCCCAGTTCCTCAGCCGGTTCAAACGTGCGCCCCTCGGCCAGCGGCCACGGCTGAATCCGAAAGTAGTCACTGGTCGTGCCGTTTACGGTCGTGGTCCAGTTGGAGCCCTCATAGACCGCGGTGGTTGAACTGCCGGCTTGCGGGGCTACTGCCACTATCCCGCCGATCTGTTCGCGGATCGCGGTCACGTCCTGTTCGGTGAAATTGGGCGGCTGCGGCCCGCCGCCGCCACGACCGAAACCCTGACCGGGGCGGATCTGGAGGATATTGTTGCCGAGGCTGGCGATCTGCTTTTGCACCGCAGCCGTGGTCGCCTGACCGAGCGTGACCATGGTGACCACCGCCGCCACGCCGATAATGATCCCGAGCGTCGTCAGGAACGAGCGCATCAGGTGCCGCCGGATGGAGCGGAACGCGAGGATGAACGTGGTTCCGAGCATCAGGCGGCGCTCTCTGCGGGCACGCGCACCGGACCATGGGCCGTTAGCTCGGTCCGCTCGACCAACCCGTCGCGGAAATGGATGATGCGGTGCGCGAACGCCGCCATTTCTTGCTCGTGAGTGACCATCAGCACGGTAATCCCGGCGGTACGATTGAGTTCGCTGAGCAGTTCCATGATCTCGATTGAACGCTCGGTATCAAGATTGCCGGTCGGTTCGTCCGCGAGCAGCAGTTCGGGACTGGTAACGATGGCGCGCGCGATGGCGACGCGCTGCTGCTGCCCGCCGGAAAGCTGGGCGGGGGTGTGATCGGCCCAGGCGGTGAGCCCGACCTTTTCGAGCGCATCCATCGCGAGCTTGCGGCGAACATCGCGGGCATCGCCGCGATAGATCAGCGGCAGCTCCACATTTTCCACCGCCGATGTCCGCGCAAGGAGGTTGTATCCCTGGAACACGAAGCCGAGATAGCGCCGCCTGAGCAGCGCGCGCTGGTCGCGCGTCAGATCGCCGACTTCGCGCCCCTTGAACAGGAAATGTCCGCTGCTCGGCACATCGAGGCAGCCCAGAATGTTCATCGTGGTCGATTTGCCGGAACCGGACGGGCCCATCACCGCGACGAAATCGCCCGCAGCAATATCGAAATCAACGCCCTTGAGCGCGAGAAACCTCGCCTCGCCCTCGCCAAAGCTTTTGGTCACGCCGCGCAGACGGATAAGCGGCATGGGGAGCGGGGATTCTGGCATCAGCTGGTCTTGGCGGCCAACTTGCCGGTGATGACCTGCATGCCCTGTTTCAGATCACCGCTTAGCACTTCGGTCATCGTGCCGTTGGAAACGCCGGTGCGGATCGTGATGGCGCGGGGCTTGCCGCCTTCGAGCACATAGACCTTCTGGCTGGCACCGCGTCCGCGCGTGGCGGTCGGGTTCTGGCTGT
>JBJXEK010000195.1:0-4209 GCA_046155055.1 Novosphingobium sp.
GACATCGGCCTCGTCGATCGCGACCGGCAGTTTCATCTGCGCCAAATCCTGCGCGATGACGAACAGCGTCGGCGTGTTGAACGAGGCGGCGACAGTCTGGCCGGGTTCGATCTGACGGGCGAGCACCACACCGTTGACCGGCGAGCGGATTACCGTCTTGGTCAGATTGGTCTGGTTCGACGAGAGCGCGGCGCGGGCCGACACAACATTGGCCTGGGCCGCTGCCACGATTGCCTTGTCGCGCGCCACTTCAGCACGGCCGGCGGAGAGATCGGTATCGGAGGGCACCTTGCCACCCGAAAGGCGGAAAACTTCCTCCAGCCGCGCCAGTTGCGCGCGGGCCTGCGCCAACGTCGCCTCCGCCTGCGCGACTGCGGCAACATTGGCGGCGAGCGCCGCCTCGCTCTGGCGCACGGTATCGGCAAAGCGCGAGGGATCGATCAGCGCGATGGTCTGCCCGGCGGTGACGCGGTCGTTCACATCGACCAGCACGTTGATAACGAGGCCTGAGAGCTCCGAGCCAACCTGAACCTGATTGGTCGGCGCGAGGCGGCCAGTGGCCGAGACAGTGACCTGCAGCGTGTCGCGCTTCACCGGCTGCGTTGCGTAATCGACCGCAGCGGAGCCGCCGAAGCAGCGCGCCAGCAGCAGGATCAGCCCGAGGCCGAGCACGCCAAGCACCACCCATTTAAGATAGCGCTGCCACCAGGCCACAGGCTTCACGCCGAGGAAGGCGTCGAGGCTCTCGTCCGGTGGCGGAGAAGGGGAGCGGGCGGGCACGGGCGTCGCGGTCGTCTCGGTCATGGCTTGTCCCGTTCGGGCTTGGTTTGTGCAGCGCTGGCGGGGATTGGGCTGGCGGACATCTGTCTGCCGGAAATCTGGTCATTCCAGCCGCCGCCCAGCGCCGTGTAAAGCTGCACCGCCGCGCCGGCGTGGTCGTATTGCGATTGGGCGAGGCCGGTGCGCGAGGAAATCAGCTGGTTTTCGGTGTTCAGCAGCGACGTGAAATCAATGAGGCCGCTGCGATACTGGACGCGGGCAATGGTTGCCGAATTGGTCGCAGCTTCGAGCGCGGTCCGGTAGTCACTGCGCCGCTGGTCTGCAGAGGACAGCGCGACAAGCGCGTTCTCGATATCCTCCAGCGCGCTGAACACGCTCTGTTTGTAGGTGGCGAACGCGCCGTCGGCGGCCGCGCGCCGGGCGCGGACCTGGCTGCGCAGGCGGCCGTTGTCGAAGATCGTCTGCGCGAGGCTGGCGAAGACCTGACCCGAAACCACATCGAGCAGCGAGCGGACTGCGCCGGCATTGGAGGAGACTGTGCCGCCGAGCGAGAGCGCGGGATACAGCTGCGCCTTGGCCACCCCGATCTGCGCCGTAGCAGCCGCAAGCTGACGCTCGGCCGAACGCACATCGGGGCGCTGGCGCAGCACATCGGCTGGAATGCCCGCCGCGATCGAAACCGGACCGACAGGGATCGGCGCCGGGGTCGCCAATTCGGCCCGAAGCGCCCCGGGGGGGCCGCCGAGCAGCACGCCAAGCCGTGCAACCGATTGGCTCAGGCTGTTTTCAAGCTGCGGAATGGTCGCGGACGTCTGCGCGCGCTGGGCGCGGGCCTGCTCGACATCGAGGCTGCCGGCAAGGCCCGCCTGGTTCCGCCAGCGTGCGATCTGCAGGTTTTCGTCCTGATAGGCGAGCGACAGGCGGGCGTTGGCCAATTCGGTCTGCTGCAGGCGGACAATCAGGTAATTCGTGGCAATTTCGGAGGACACCGAGAGCATGACCGTGCCGTAGTCCTGCGCGCTGGCCTCGGCCGATGCGCGGGCGGCCTCGATGCTGCGCGCGCGGCCGCCGAACAGATCGGCCTGATAGGACGCATCGGCGGACAGCGAGAGCGAAGTGCCCGAGACGGCCGCAAAGGTCTGCGGCGTGCCTGCCAGCGTTTCGTTGCGGCTGGCGCTGCCGCTCGCGCTGATGGTTGGCAGATTGCCCGCGCGTGCCTGAACCAACCCCTCCCGTGCCTGCCGAAGGCGGCTGAGCGCGACGTCGAGATCGAGATTGGAGTGTGTGCCCTGATCGATCAGGCGGCTAAGTATCGGATCATTGAAGCGCTCCCACCAGCGTGAGAGACTGCCTTGATCGTCCCGGTCTGCGGGCACCGACCATGCGGCAGGGACGGACATCGCGGCTGTTGTCGGCGCGTGATAATCAGGTCCTGCGGCGCAGGCGGCCAAAGCGAAAAAGCCTGACAGCAGCACCAGATTGCGCGAAAAAACGAGGTGCAAGCTCAATCCCTAATGGTGCGGACCCGTGCGTACGGTTTCGTGTAGTGGAGGGATCCAGGGCTGCAGCGCAAATAAAATAGTGCATGGATTTGTCGCCAAATGCATCAGCGGCGCAATTGTTCCTTTGCCGTCGGGCAACTGGCATTGCAATCGCCGCGCTGCCTCATAAGCTGGGGGCCACAAGACGTGACCCTCCAGAATGAGAACTGTGCGTGCCAATAGCTACATTTCCGACTGCAATTCCGGCTGAGACTTCGACTGCAATCGTGACTGGCGCCTCTTCGGGCGTAGGCCTTTATGCCACCAAGGCCCTTGTCGACCGGGGCTGGCGTGTGGTCATGGCGTGCCGCGATCTGCCCAAGGCCAAGGCTGCGGCCGCGGAACTGGGTATCGCGCCGGACCGGATCGTGCTGGAGCATATCGATCTAGGTTCTCAGGCCAGCGTGCGCGATTTTGCGGCGCGCTTTGCAGCGAGCGGGCTGCCGTTGCAGGCCTTGGTGTGCAATGCCGCGGTCTATCTGCCGTTGCTGAAGGAACCAGCGCGCTCGGCCGAGGGCTATGAGATAAGCGTCGCGACCAACCATTTCGGCCATTTTCTGCTGAGCCATCTGCTGCTGCCCCGGCTCGAACCGCTGAACGGCAGGGCCCCGCGCCTGATCACGCTAGGCACCGTCACGGCCAATTCGGAGGAATTCGGCGGCAAAGTGCCGATCCCTGCGCCCGCCGATCTGGGCGATCTGCAAGGACTGGAGGCGGGCTTCAAGGCACCCATTGCGATGATCGACGGGAGGCCCTTCAAGCCCGGAAAGGCCTACAAGGACAGCAAGCTGTGCAACATGATCATGAACCGGGAGTTCCACCGGCGCTATCACGCCGAAACCGGGGTGGTCTTCAACACGCTCTACCCGGGTTGCGTGGCTGAAACCGCGCTGTTCCGCTATGCGCCCAAGGTTTTCCAGCGCATTTTTCCTTGGTTCCAGAAGTATGTCACCAAGGGCTATGTCTCGCAGCCGCTTGCGGGTGAGCGGGTGGCAGACGTGGTGGCCGACCCGGCCTTCGCACTGTCCGGCGTGCACTGGAGCTGGGGCAACCGCCAGCGACCGGATGCCAAACCCTTCGCGCAGGCGCTTTCGCCCAAGGCCAACAACGCGGCACGCGCGAGCCGGCTGTGGGATATCAGCATGGGGATGGTGGGGCTTTAGGGAGCTTCGCCTGAGAGGAACTTTTCTACCGGCACCAGCGAACGCGCCGGGTCTTCCTCGAATGGCACGTGGCCCAGGCCCGGAAGGCGCACCAGCGCGGCATGAGGGATGAGCCGCAGGTAGTCTGCGGAATTGCCGATCGGAATCATGCCGTCCTGTTCGCCCCACAGCAGCAGGGTTGGCGTGGTAATGCTTTTGAGGCGTGCGGCCGGATCGGTCAGCACGGTCTGTCGCGTGCGGTCGAGGATCGCGCGGCGCACGCCGGGCGCAAGCAGCATGTCGCGGTAGCGATCGAGTACGGCATCGGGCAGCGCTTCTGGATGGGCCCAGGCGGGGGCGAGATTGGCGCGGATCAGGCTGCGCGGACCGACCCAGGGCATGGCCTCCATAACCAGCGGCACTGCGGGGGCCTTGCCATAGTCAAAGCCGGGGCTGGCGAAGCCATCTGGCGAGATCAGCACGAGCCGGGTGACGCGCAAGGGATAGCGCGCGGCAAATTCCCACGCGAACCGCCCGCCGAGCGAATTGCCGATGAACGCGGCGCGGGAGAGGCCGAGCTGGTCCATCAGGCCCGCGATCACGGCAAGCGTGCGGTTGTCGGAATAGTCGCCGGTCGGGTCAGGTCCGGTCAGGCCGAAGCCGGGGAGATCGAGGCGGATCACGCGGTACTTCGCGGAGAGCGCCTTGGCCCAGGGCTCCCAGGTATCGAGGCTGGAGCCAAACCC
>JBJXEK010000196.1:0-4355 GCA_046155055.1 Novosphingobium sp.
TTCGTGCCGTATTGGCTGCCGCCATGGCCGCCGGTGCCGCCGTGCCAGCGCTGGCGCATGAGCACCAACAGGACGCGGCACAGGCAAGCTGGCCGTCCGGTTATCCCGGTGCATATCAAGGTTCTTATCAGGGCGGCTATCCTACTGCGCCGACACCCTATGCGGCGCCGATGTGGCAAGGCGCCTATGGCCAGCCGAATACGCCCCCCGCTGATGCTGACCCGCGCTACCGCGAGATGCTCGCCAAGTGCCAGGGCGTAAGCCGGCGCAACAGCGGCACGACCGGCGCGGTGATCGGCGGCTTGGTGGGTGGTGTGGTTGGCAACCGGGTCGCCTCGGGCAACCGCGTGGTCGGCACAGTCGCCGGTGCAGCCGTAGGCGCTGTTGCTGGCGGCGCCATCGGAAAGTCGGTCGATCGCAGCCGTGAACGCGAATGCGAGGAATTCTTCAGCAGCTATGCGCCGGCACCCGGATACGGTCCGCCGCCTGCCGGCTATCCCGGTTCCTATCCGGCGTATGGCTATCCGGCCTATGGCTACATGATGGTGCCGGTAATGATGGTGCAGGGACCGCAGCAGCCCTGCACTGAAACGCGCACCGAAACCGTAACCTATGTTCGCGAACGCAGCCATTACCGTTATGTGCCGCGCCCCGTTTACCGGGAGAAGCGAATCAAGGAAAAACGGGTTTACATGGGCAGCTGAACGATTTGGCACCCTGACAAAAAAACCCCGCCGGTTTCCCGGCGGGGTTTTTTGTTGTTTGCTGCCTGTCGATCAGAGCTTGCGACCGATCAGTTCCTTCATGATCTCGCTAGTGCCGCCGAAGATACGCGTCACACGCGCGGCGCGCCAGGCCTTGGCGATGGCATATTCGTTCATGTAGCCAGCACCGCCATGGAGTTGCAGGCACTTGTCCATGATTTCCCACTGCAGTTCTGTGTGCCACAGCTTGGCTGCCGCGCCTTCCTCAGCAGTGAGTTCGCGCTTGAGGTGGCGAGCCAGCGCCCAGTCGAGGTGCGCCCAGCCCACTTGCAGCTTCGCCTTGAGATCCGCGAGCACAAAGCGCGTGTTCTGGAAATCGAGGATAGGCTTGCCGAAAGCCTTGCGGTCCCGCGTGAACGTGACCGTGTCATCAAACGCGCGTTGTGCCCCGGCCTGCGCCGAAACCGCGATTGAGAGGCGCTCCTGCGGGAGCTCGCTCATCAGGTAGATGAACCCCTTGCCCTCTTCACCAAGACAATTGGTAATCGGCACGCGCACATCGTTGAAAAACAGCTCCGATGTATCTGCCTCGTCCATGCCGATCTTGTCGAGATTGCGGCCACGCTGGAAACCCTCACGGTCCGCTTCGACCAGCACGATGGAAACGCCTTTCCACGCCGGCTGCACGTCAGTGTCGGTCTTGCAGCAAACCAGGATCAGGTCGGCGTTCTGCCCGTTGGTAATGTAGGTTTTCGAGCCGTTGATGACATAGTGGTTGCCATCCTTCTTCGCGCTGGTGCGCATGCTCTGGAGGTCGGAGCCGGTGCCAGGCTCAGTCATCGCGATGGCAGTGATCACTTCGCCAGACACCATCTTGGGCAGCCACTTGCGCTTCTGCTCTTCCGATCCGTAGGACACAAGGTAGTTCACCACGATATCGGACTGCAGCGAAAAGCCGGTGGTCACACGGCCATAATAGGCGCTCTCTTCGTCCACGACCGCATTATACCCAAAATCGAGGCCGAGGCCGCCGTATTCCTCGGGCACAGTCGGGCACAGCATGCCGAGTTCGCCCGCCTTGGGCCAAATCGATTTGGGCACGATCCCATCCTCGGCCCATTGCGGTCCATTCGGTGCCACTTCGGTTTCGAGAAAGCGGCGAACCGTTTCGCGGAACGCCTCGTGATCGGGCGTATAAGCGCTGCGGGAAATGGCATCGAGCGACATGGCATGCTCTCCGGTTCAAAGCTTTGTTGACCTTGGGATACGCAAACCAGACCGGCCCGGTCAATCGAAATTAATCGACCGGTTAATATGCCCTTGCGGGCACTCTTCAGATCGCTCCACCCGTCAGGCGCTGACAGATGAGATCGAGCTGATCGAGTGTCTTGTAGCGAATCGTTACCGAACCGGTTCGCGGATCGGTATCTGCCTGGATCGTTACCTTGAGACCGAGGAACTCTTCGAGATGGGCCTGCACTGCGGCGATATCCGCCGAACTTGCCGGATCGCGCTCGGCCCGCGCTCGGCGTGGCACAGCATCGGGCCGCATCGCGCGCTTCGCCAGCCGCTCGACGTCGCGCACCGAGAGCCCCTTGGCAACTGTTTCGCGCGCCAAGGGGACCGGATCAGGCAGCACCGCCAGCGCTCGCGCATGGCCCATGGAAAGTGAATTTCGTTCCACCATATCAAGTACTTCGCTTGGAAGACCAAGCAACCGCATAAGATTGGCGACATGGCTGCGCGACTTGTCGACAAAGGTTGCAATTTCCTGCTGGGTCAATCCATCCTGCTCGGACAGGCGCTGATAAGCACGTGCTTCCTCAACCGGATTCAGATCCTCACGCTGCAGATTCTCGATCAGCGCTAATGCCGTGACTTCGCGATCGTCGAGCTGCCGAACGATTGCTGGAATCTCGTGAAGCCGCGCTCGCTGCGCCGCGCGCCAGCGGCGCTCTCCTGCCACGAGCTGGTACCGTCCGTTCCCATAGGGTCGGACCACGACCGGCTGGATGACGCCCCGCGCTGCGATCGAGCGGGCCAGTTCCTCAAGCGCATCCTCATCGAAATGACGGCGTGGCTGGTCCGGATGCGGCTCGATCAAAGCGACGGCCAGATTGGCCAAACCGTTTGGCGACGTCATGCCGACGGCCGCGCCTGGCACCGACACCGAAATGCGCGAGACCGCCTCCTCACGCCGCGTCTCACCCAGCAGCGCGCCCAGCCCTCGGCCCAACGCAGGCCGTTTGGCGACCGGCGCAGCCTTCACCGCAACGTCGGGTCCTTCTGCCTCGCCGCTCATGCCGCTTTCCTTCGTTCAGGCAGGCGCCCAATCAGTTCGCGCGCCAGCTTCATATAGGCCTGTGAGCCTGCGCAGGCGTGGTCATAAATCAGTGCTGGCAATCCGTGGCTTGGTGCTTCCGAAAGGCGCACGTTGCGCGGGATAACTGCTTCGAAAACTAAACTGTGCAGGCAAGATCGAACATCATCCGCGACCTGGTCGGTGAGACGGTTGCGCCGGTCGTACATCGTCAGAACGATGCCAAGGATGCCGAGCTTGGGGTTGAACCGTTCCTGCACCCGCTCGACCGTTTGGAGCAGCTGACTGAGGCCTTCAAGCGCAAAGAATTCGCACTGCAATGGCACCAGCAGCGAATCGGCGGCAGAAAGTGCATTGAGCGTCAGCAGACCCAACGAGGGCGGGCAGTCGATCAGGCAAATGTCGTGACCCGCATCTTCAGCGAGGGCGGTACGCAGCTTGTCGGTGCGGTCGGACATGCTGACGAGCTCCACCTCTGCTCCCGATAGATCGACCGTAGCTGGAATGACATCGAGTCCGGGAATCCGCGTCGGAATCATGCACGACGCCACGCTGGCCTGCTCGATCAACAGATCATAAGAGGAGCGTTTTCTCTCCGCTGCAGTCACACCGATACCGGTCGAGGCATTTCCCTGCGGATCAAGATCGAGCAGCAGCACTTTCCATCCCGTTGCGGCCAGCGCGGTGGCGATGTTGATCGCGGTAGTGGTCTTGCCCACCCCGCCCTTCTGGTTCGCGACGGCAATCGTGATCATCGGCTGGAACCTCGTATACGCCCGGCCAGAGCGGCCTTCATGTCATTACGCCCGAGCAACTGGCCGGCGATAATACCGGCTGACGGATCAGTCAGTGATTGTTCCACGTGGAACAGATGATTCCAGTCAGCAGAAAGCGTTTCCAGTTCATGGTGCGCTTTGGCCCCCTTCGGCAACAACCAAAGTGTCTCTGGTGTGGAAAAACGCGCAGCACCAGCAAGAAGCCGCTCTAGGGGCGCAAATGCGCGAGCGGATATGACGGCCCATTCGCGAGCCGGGAGATTCTCGACGCGAGCGAGAATCACTTCGACGTTTACCAAACCCATACGCGCCGCGGCACGAGTTAACCAATCTGTCCGCAGTCGTCTCGAATCAACCAGGGTCACAGGTCTTTGCGGCTGCAATGCAGCGATCACTAGTCCGGGAAAGCCCGCCCCACTCCCCATATCCAGCCACATTCCCTCCGGCACTGTTTCACGTGAAACATGCAGCAGCTGCGCACTGTCGGCAATGTGCCGCTGCCAAACCTGCTCCAGCGAAGCCTGCGCCACGAGGTTCTGGCGCGCATTCTCCTCA
>JBJXEK010000197.1:0-6337 GCA_046155055.1 Novosphingobium sp.
GATCCCGCAGGTTCCGCATGAATTCTGGGGGCAGTGAATTCTGGGGACAGCATACTTGATTCTCGCGGGCATGACATACGACAGCGTGATCAGGCCCATCCTCTGGCAGCGACGCTGATCCTGCGCGCGATGATCGTGTTAGCGCTCGATAACGCGCGGACGAAGCGATACCCGCATGCAGCCCGCCATCTGCAAGGTTGCGCCTATCCGGCGCGCCGGATCGAGGAGTGGGCGGGCCATCTCGATCATGAGGGCTTAGTTGCTGATCTCAAGGCGCGGCATGGGCGCAAGAGTGGCTTCTGGCAGGCGCAGTGAGGCTTGACGAGGCGCTGCGTTTGGTCGTCTGCATCAAAGTTCTATGGGGGCATTGGTAGGGGCATTCTTTGATCTGAGCACTCGTCACGCTATTGAAAATCAATAATCTTTATCCGTTTTGGCGACTCCCTGCCGCTCCGCCATCTACCCTATCCAAAGAAATCCACTAAAGTCCGGAAAGCCGCAGAAATGCTGTGGCTTTTGGACGTTGCTTGTCCGTGTCGTTCTTTAAAGTTCCCAATCATTCCAGGGCAGAGTGTGGGGTTTACCGCGCGGCCAAGGGCGCGCTCAACGCGCTGAGCCGCTGCGTCGCGGTTCATTGCCGCGAGCAGGGCAACGGCATTCGCTGCAACACGATCGTCGCGGGTTCGATCCCTACGCCCATGATCATGCGCGCGCTTTCGGAAATGCCCGAAGACAGCCCGAGCTTCGATGAGCTGGAAGGCCATGGGCTAGGCCAGCCGTCCGATGTTGCCCAGATGGTTCTCGATCTGGCGTCGGACGCGCCCGGCATGTCAACGGGGCGTCGATGGTGATCGGCAACGGCGAGGCGGCCTGAGTTTCGCAAGCGCTGCGCTACAACCCCGCAGCGCGGCGCATCTCCTCAATCAGCTTATGGTGGAAGGCCACCATGCGCGGATCGGGTTGCTGGGCTGCAAAGAAGTCTAGCTCCGGATCGACCACCGCGCTGCGCTCGCCCTTCAGTGCCTCAAGGATGGCAAGGCCGCAGAACGGCACATAGGCTTCCGCATATCCCCCTTCGTGGATTACAGAGAGCCGGCCGGCGCAAAGTTCGTCTGCCACCTCAACCATGCGCGCTGTCATGGTGCGGAAGCTGTCGGAATGCAGCAGTTGCCGCGCGAGGGGATCGACGGCGTTCGCATCGAGGCCGCTGGCCACGACAATGAGATCGGGCGAAAAGCGCTGCAGCGCGGGTATCACGATGCGCTCGAGCGCGGCAATATAGGTCTCGTGCCCGCTGCCGGCGGGCAGAGGCACGTTGAGGTTCGCGCCAAGGCCCGGACCCTCGCCGCGATCATCCAAACCGGTGTAGCCGGGCGGAAAACAGCGGTCCTGATGAATTGATATCGTAAACACATCGGGGCGTTCGTAAAAGATCGCCTGCGTGCCGTTGCCATGGTGAACGTCCCAATCGACCACCGCGACACGGCCCAGACCATGCCGCGCCTTTGCCGCCTCGATGGCGATCGGAATGTTGGCGAGGAGGCAAAAGCCCATCGACTGATCCGCAAGGCAATGATGCCCGGCCGGGCGGCAAAGAGCGTAGGCGTTGCGTGCGCGCCCGGTGGCGACCGCATCTACCGCTTCGATCGCCAGGCCGGCGGACAGCGTCGCGATCTCGAAACCGCCCTTGCTGAACGGCGCGAACACGCCAAGCTCGCCGCCGCCAGCATCGCTCAGCCGTTTGAACTCGTCGATGTAGCTGGCGTGATGGATGCGCAGCAGGTCCTCGCGCGTGGCAGGAGCGGCGCTGAGCACCTCCAGGTGCTGGTCAAACCCGGCGGCACGGACCAGATTGAGCAGTCTGCGCTTCGATCCGGGCGTATCGGCGCCGTAGCTGCCGGAAGGTGGCTCGACCCAGTCGCCGATCGGCAGGAACAGCGCCTGCACTCCTGTGCTATGCCAGAATGTGCGCTCGTCGGTGAGGAACAGAGTGGGCTCGCTCATTTCGCTGCTCCTTCAGGCGCGGAGAACACTTTCTCGCCAGCGATATAGGTCGCGAGCACCTTGGTCTGGTGGATCTCGCCGACTGGCACCGTCATCGGGTTGCGATCGAGAATGATGAGATCGGCAAGTTTGCCTGGCTCCAGCGTCCCGCCGCGATCAAGCCGGCCCATTTCCGCAGCGCCATTGCGCGTCAGCAGCGCCAGTGCCTGCTCGCGCGAAATGCGCTGGCCCGCGTTGATCGCGTCGCCCGTCGCGCCCGGCACCTGACGCGTAACCAGCGTTTCGAAAGCGATCCAGGGATTGACCGAGGGCACCACTGGCCAGTCGGAACCGACGACCACATTCGCGCCGCTCTCAACAGCCTCGCGCACTGGCCAGAGCCGCTTCATGCGCTCCGGCCCGACCGCCTTCGCAATATCCACCGAAGTGATCGGCGTCGGCCACCAGATATAGGGCGAGAGTTCCCAAGTGAAATGCAGCTCGCGGCCTTTGGGCACGTCTGCGCTATCGATGAAAGTATTGTGGCCAATCTCGTGATGCGGGCCGGCATCGCCGTTGGCTTTGCGGGCCGCGGCGATCGCCTCTACTGCCTCGCGCACTGCGCCATCGCCCGCGGCATGGAACTTGACCTGAATGCCCTGCCTGTCGAACGCGGTGACGGCCGGAAAAAGCTTGTTCTCGGGGATCAGCTTGAGGCCGTGGCCTTCGGCTGGGCCTTGGTCATCATGCGGGCCGCCACGGTGTTCATAGGGCGCCAGCATAACGGCGGTGCGGCCCTCGAGCGGCACACCGTCGAGGAACATCTTCACGCAGTCGAGCTTGAGACGTCCCGTGCTCCATGCTTGGCGCTGCGGGATAAGCGCCTCGCTGTCGCCAGAATTCGGACCCCAGACAATGCAGCCACGGGCATATTGCTTGAGTCCACCCGAACGCGCGTAAGCGGATAGCCCCTCGATCATTTCCCGCCGGACGGCCGCGTCGGTGAAGCCGACAATGCCGTAGGACAGCATTTCGTCAGTCGCGACCTTGATCGCGGCAGCTTGTGTCGCGGCGCTGGCCTTGGGAATAAACCGTTCGATATCGCGCGCAATCACCTCGCGCAGCACGCCGGTGGGTTCGCCCTTGGCATCACGGTCGATCACCCCGCCTTCCGGGGCCTTGGTGGCGCGCGTGATCCCGGCGATGGCGAGGACGCGCGAATTGACCCAGACGCTGTGCAGGCTTTCGTCATTGAGCATGACCGGATTGGCCGGGGCCGCCGCATCGAGCAAGCGGCGGTGCTGCTCGCCCGGCTTGAAGGCCGCGCCCACCCAGCTGCCGCCGATGATCCATTCGCCGGGCTTGGCCTTGGCCGCGCAGGCTTTGACGGCAGCAGCAATCGCAGCCGCGCCCGCACCTTGTGCAAAGCGGCACGAGAGCTTGTCGCGCCCGGCGAAGTAGGTGTGGACATGCATGTCATAGAGCCCCGGCATCACCGTGCGGCCGGCCAGGTCGACCTTCTGCGCGTTTATCTGGGCCAGGGCCTCGATCTCGGCATCCGTGCCGACCGCGACAATCGTGCCGCCCGAAACTGCGAGCGCCTGCGCGCTTCCGCCCGGGGTCAGCACCGTGCCGTGGACGAAGACGAGATCGGCTTGGGCGGGCTGAGCATGAGCTGGTCCACAAGCTACCATCATCGCCATGACGGAGACTTTGCCAAGCCGCGCGAGGGACTGCGTTCTCGAAAAGGGCATGCGGCTGGTTCCTTCCTGCAAGGGATGAAGCTGCTGGCAAAGCCTTTGCCAATCGGTGCAATAGGCCAAGGCCTCACGCTCCCCGGCTTGGCCGGATCGGCCAATCTGAAACATCCGCATTGAATTCATCCGGCAAGCCGTGGATTATCGCGCGAATGGGCGCGAAGGGGATCTTCACGCGTGCGGGCAGGACTTTCAGAGGCAATCAGGACCAGCAGGAGCGCGGCGTGCTGAGGCCGACGATCTCGGTCCTTGTCCTGCGCCATGTCGCGAACTGCCTCGATCTTGTCGGCTGCGATCCCGAACCTTTGCTCGCCCGGTTCCATTTGCGAGGCGTTGATCTGGACAATGCAAAAGGCGTCATGCCGCTTCAGGATTTCCTCGCGTTTCTGGAACTGGCAGCGGTCGAGGCGGCGAACCCGTACCTCGGCCTCCAGGCCGGACGGCTTGGCGCGCTGAACAGCCTTGGTGCGCTTGGGTTCCTGTTCCTCAGCGCCCCATCGCTGCGCGCTGCCTTCACCGGCTTCGATTCCTATCTGGCGACCATTCAGGATGCTGTGCGCAACCGTTTTTCGGCGCAAGGCGGGATCGCGACCTTCGAGTACATGATCACGGATCAGACGTTGCAATGCCGGCGGCAGGACGCAGAGTTTTCGATCGCGCTGATGCACAACATGTGCCGCAACTATGTCGGCGCGGATTTCGAGCTGATCGAGGTGCGCTTTGAACATGCCTGCCAAGGAGACGAGCGGGTCTACCGCGAATTTTTTCGCTGCGACGTGTTCTTTGATCAGGATACCAATTCGTTTTCGTTTGAAGATCAGTTTCTTGGCTGCAAAAGCCCGGTGATCGACCCCGAGCTCTATCCGATTGTCGAGGAGCACTTGCGCCGCCGGGTTGCGGAAAGTTCGCTGCGGGCCCGATCGCACAAGGATATCATCCGAGTGCTGGAAACCAGCCCGCTCGACTGCACACCGACGTTGGACGAGGTGGCGGCAGGTATGGGTGTTTCGGTGGCGACGCTGAACCGCATGCTCAGGGCAGAGCGCGTGCGCTGGCGCGATCTCGTCAACGACCGGAGAATGCATGCGGCGGCTCGCTTGCTCAAGCAAAGCCAGCGTGATGTAGCCGACATCGCGCTGGCTGTAGGCTTTTCCGAAAGCGCCAGCTTCGTGCGCCGGTTTGGCCGCCATTTCGGCATGACCCCCCAGCGCTTCCGCAAGGCTGGCGGCGAAGGACCGCAGCAAGGATCATAGCGTTTTGAGCGCCTCGGTCTGGCCCGAGAGTTCATCGAGGTATGCCCTCAGCGATGATGCTCGTGCCGGAAGCAGGCGCCTGCCCGAGGAACTGACGATGCCAGCCGGAACCTGCTCGAGCCGCTGCCGCAGCATGGCGACGACAGTTGCGCCATCGGGCTGACCCCCTCCGGCATCAACGATGGCGACAAGCCGGTACACCCCGATCGCGCCGAGCCAATCGAGGCCATCGGCATCATGAAGATAGATCGCTTCGGCCGAAACAGGTTTGCGGTCGAACATATGAGTTCGCACGGCTTCCAGCACCGCCGGCACTTTTGCTTCCGGAAATCCCAGCTCCTTGAGCTTGGCGGGCAAGGCCGCGACTGCCTGATCAGCATGATCGCCCTTGGGATCGAACAGCGGCGGAAAGGCTGCAATATCGTGGAGCATGGCCGCGGCGAAAAGAACATCATCGTCCAGAGCGACGCCATCCTCCCGCGCGAGCTGCTTCGCGAGCGCATAATCGCGCCGGGAATGGGCATAGCCCCAGGCGGGATGCTTGAAATGCTCGGCTGCGAAGCTTTCCACTGCCCCGCGCCAAGAAGGGACCGGGGTGTCCGCATGCGCAAGACTGCACCCTGCGCCAAGCAGGGCCAGCGCGGCCAGAGTTTTACCGAAAGCTCGCATGTATCGGTCCTTTCAAGGCAGCGCGAAGGCAACCAGTGCATCGCTCAGATGGGTGCCGAAACCGCCGTGACCGCCGGCGGAAACGACGACATACTGCCGCCCGTCGGTGTGGCGGAAGGTCATGGGCGTGGCGGTCGCGGGGGCAGGCACCGCAGAATACCAGACCTGCCGCCCCGTCTGGATGTCGTAGGCGCGGAATACGCTGTCGAGGCTGGCACCGATGAAGACGAGCCCGCCGCGTGTAACGATCGGCCCGCCCTGATTGGGCGCGCCCCAGGCAGTGAGGGTGAGGAGGCCGGTGGAAAGCTTGAGCCGGCCGAAGGGCACCTGCCAGCGGGTCTGGCCGGTCTTCATGTCGATCGCGGTCAGTTGGCCCCATGGCGGCGGGTTGCACGGGGCGCCCAGCGGCGACATCAGCACCTCGCGCAGCATGACATAGGGCGAGCCGCGCATTTCATAGACCGAGACGCCGGGCCGCCGGTCGCGCTTCTCGTCAAACTGTGCGCGCGGCACGAGCCGGACCGAGGCAGCGAGGTTGGAGGAATTGACCACGGCGAGCCCGGTCGTGGGATCGTAGGCAATGCCGCCCCAGTTCGTGCCGCCGAGGAAGCTGGGATGGAGTAGCGAACCCTTGATGCTGGGGGGCGTAAACAGACCTTCGTTGCGCAGCTTGCC
>JBJXEK010000198.1:0-22437 GCA_046155055.1 Novosphingobium sp.
CGTCGCACGGCTTCCGCACCACCTTCCGCGATTGGGCTGGCAAGCAATCGGCATTCCCGCGCGAAGTGATCGAACACGCCTTGGCACACCAACTGCCGGACAAGGCCGAGGCGGCTTACCAGCGCGGGAGTCTGTTCCCCAAGCGGGTAAAGCTTATGCAGGCATGGGCAGATTTCCATATCGGCCGATACCAGCCCGCGCAAAAGTGGCTGAAATTTACATAAGCCAGCATTAGCATCATGGTTGCCGTGTCATCCTTTATTAGGTGACAGGTACAGTTATAGTGCCACACAAGATTGTGGAACTAACCCCTTATCCACAGACCTGTCATTTCGCTGTCCTTCCGGGGCCGCTATATTGCTCCCGTTCACATGAACACAGGAGCATACATGACGGCAAGCAACCATCCCGACCCATTGGCCTACAGCATTCATGACGCTGTGCGCATTTCATCTATCGGGCGAACCCGGCTTTATTCGCTGATTAAGGAAGGCCGACTTGAAGCGCGCAAGATTGGCAAGCGGACACTGATCCCGGCTACCAGCCTGCGCCGTCTTATTGAAGGGGGCGAATAATGCAGGCCATATAAACCAAACCCCGACCACAGGGCCGGGGAATCGTGCGACTAACTTGGCGGTTGCATCGCACGACTTTCCTAACCCTGTCCGTCGTCGTTCGCAATTGTTCATTGCGACCGATCTGCACCCGGTTTCGGGATCGGACGGCCGCGCCTGCCAAAGAGGCAAGCTGTTATGGAAAGTCATTCAATACCCAAGAAATGCGAAACCCCGCCGGTGGCAGGCGGGGCAACGCGCGATCAACTTCCCGGCTGGTCGCAATCCTTCAATAGCGTTGACGCCCTGCGCACGCAAACCCTGATCCTTGCGCATTGTGTCCGGCCTGAATGGGCGGCGATGATTGGTGCTCTGGCATTCGGAAGCGGCGCACATGGCTGATCTGGACGCAATCCGCCGGGATAATCCCTTGCCGCACATTGCCGCGAAACTGGTGGCGCTACGGCCAGCAGGGCAGGAATGGGTGGCATGCTGCCCGTTCCACGCCGATCGATCCCCTAGCTTCACGATCTTTGATGGAGGCCGCCGGTTTCACTGTTTCGGCTGCAACGCCTCTGGCGACGTGCTGGACTTTGCGCGGCGGGCTTATGGCGTGACCTTGCCCGAGGCGGTGCAGATGCTTGGCGCGGGTGACGTGCCCAAGCTGGGCCAGCCAACCGCCGGGAGGGTTTCCCGCGCAATAAAGGGGCCAGATACTCTGGCGGCGGCACGATCGATCTGGAACCGGGCTGCTCCGGCGGCTGGAACGCCTGCGGAAGCCTATCTGCGGTTCCGGGGCATTGTTCCGCCCTATCCCCCTTCCTTGCGCTTCCAGGCCCTCTACTGTGACAATTTGGGGCCGCTGCCCTGCCTTGTGGCATCGGTGCAGGATCCGGCGGGCGACGTGATCGGCATTCAACGTATCTGGCTGGCGTATGATGGGCAGGGCAAGGCGCAAGTTGCCAAACCCAAACGCTCGCTTGGGCAGGTTAAGGGCGGCGCAATCCGGCTTGGCGATCTGGACGGCTCGTGCGTGTTGACAGTCTGCGAAGGCCCCGAGGATGGTCTATCGTTACTCGATATGATCGGCGGTCCGGTCTGGGTGGCAGCGGGCGCGACGTTCCTTCCCGCAATGCAATTTCCGGCGGACGTGCATTCGATCGTGATCGGCGCGGACAATGATCCAGCAGGGCAGAAAGCCGCTAGGGACGCTGCGCAGGCGTTTGCAGCGCGGGGCATGTCGGTGCGCATCATCCGGCCCCTAGAGGGCTTCAAGGACTTCAACGACGAATTGGGGGGGCATTCTGATGGCCGCCAGAGCAAAAATCGCCAACCGTCTGGACAATGCCGAGACGGTGAAGCCTGCGGACGTGATCGGCAACCCCGAACCGCTCTTGCGGGAGGCACCTGCCGGACTACCATATCCTGTCGAAGCGCTCGGGCCGCTGCGGGAAGCGGTGGAAGCGGTGCAGCGACATCGCCAAGCCCCTTTTGCCATACTGGCGCAATCGGCGCTGTCGGCTGCCTCGCTGGCTGTTCAGGTTCATGCGAACGTAGAAACGCTCGGCGGGGGCTTTGCGCCGCTGTCGCTCTATTGCCTCACCATCGCCGTTTCAAGGGAACGCAAGAGCCCTGCGATGAAGACCTTATGCAAGCGGTGGCTGACCATGAAGCGGCGCAGGACCGGCTTTATCGCGAGTGGCGCAAAGCATGGGCGATAGACCTGGCCATTTGGAAAGAGCGGTACGGATTCACTCTCGCAAAAATCAAGAAAGGCACTGCCGATCGTTCTGCACTGGTGGCGCTCGGGCCGGAACCTGAGCCGCCCGCCCGGCCTGAGCGGCTGGTGAGGGAACCGACATATGAAGGCCTAACGCGCCTGCTTGCCGAGGGCCAGCCGAGCCTTGGCCTTTTCTCGAATGAGGGCGGGCAATTTCTTGGCGGCTTCGCAATGTCGCCAGACAACCGGCAAAAGACCCTCGCTGCCCTGAACGATCTTTGGCAGGGCAACGCGATCAAGCGGAGCCGCCAAGGCGGTGAAGGAACAAAGACTCTGTTCGAGCGGCGGCTCGCTCTTCACCTGATGGCGCAGCCGATCGTTGCCCATGCCTTGCTGGGCGATCCTTTGGCGGGCGATACTGGCTTTCTGCCGCGCTGCCTTATCTGCGAACCGCCTTCAACGATCGGCACCCGGCCGCACCGTGGCCAAATGCGCGACACCAAACCAGTGGAAGCCTTCGCCGATCGGCTCGCCGCGCTGTTGATTACTGGCATGGCGATGGACCCGGAAACGCGGGCACTGAATCCTTGGAAGCTCTATCTGTCTGTTGAAGCGCGCGTAAGGCTGGAGGCCGACTACAACGAAACCGAAGCGGAACAGTCTCCCGGTGGTCCACTCGAAATGGTGCGCGGGCATGCCAACAAAACAGCGGAACAGGCGGCGCGGATAGCGGGCGTTCTGACTCTCTGGCAGGGTATGGGCAGAACCGAGGTTTGCGGGCACGCAATGGACTGCGGCATAGCTTTGGCGCGCTACTATCTCGGGGAAGCGGTCCGACTGGCAGGGGCCGCTCTGGTGTCCGATGCAGTCAGTAAAGCCGAGGCTCTGGGCCAGTGGATGCTCTCGGCTTCATGGGGCAAGCCTTGGCTTACTCTGCGGGATATCACCCGGCTGAGGCCCAACCGGCTGCGTGAAGGCCCCGAGGCGCTGAAAGCCATAGACCTGCTGATCGATCATGGATGGCTGATCCCGCAACCGCCGGGAACGATCATCGAAGGCAAGGCCCGCAAGCGATCATGGCGTATTCGGCATGACTGACAGTCAAGCAGGCAGTCGGGCAAATTGTCGCAATCTCGCGATTGTCGCGACGGTGCGGTTTCATCAAACAGATTGGGCAACGACATGACAGCGAAGAATGTGAAGGCAGGGCAGACCCTGAAGGTTCGCGCCGAGGATGGAAAAAACGAAAAGCGACGGCTTGCCGAGGTAGTCATTGATCCTGCGGCCCAAAGTCTGGTCACGGTCCAGCAATTCACAAAGCCAGCCTTTGGAGCACAGGACGTTTCCGCGCTTTATGAAGCGTTAATTGAGCAGACCAAGGCAGAGCAAAGTGGCGACCTGTCGCAAGCACGCGCAATGCTGACAGGGCAGGCCTTCGCCCTGAACACCATCTTTACGGAAATGGCCCGGCGCGCTGGCAGCAACATGGGCGAGTAGCTGTTCATCTCAACCTGATCGCGAAGGTCATTGATCAAATTGCCACAGATGGCGCGCTGCTCGGCAATTTCGATGCGCGGCTGGTTGGTTTCCGGCAGAAAACCTTGGTCAAAATTCCTTATCAAGGCTGAAAAGTGGGCCTGAAGCATTGAATGCAATTGCTCGCAGCTGCTTGTTGTTGACATTACCATGACGAAAACTTCCTGAACACGTGGAACGAGTTCGGCAGCGAGCCTTCGGGCCTGTGCAGGATAGGGGGTCTTTAGGGACCGTCGAACCTCGCACATGCCCAGCTTGCGCCGGATGACATCGGGGACTCTCACGCGAATGTGATAAATCCCGTTACGTCGTTGCAGGTGCGGGTATCGGACTCCGCTCACAGCGGCGATCCCCGGTCATGGCTCCACCAAATTTGAGCCGACCCAGCTAGTTTAGCCCCCAGCTGACGGGAAGGGTCCAAAAACCCTATGTACCTAGTTATGTACCAAAAATCCCCACCGCTCGCCAAGCCTTTTTCTAAGTTATTGAAATAACACAGAAAACATGGCTGATGGCGGAGACGGAGGGATTCGAACCCTCGGTGACGAATTCTCAGCACGACGGTTTAGCAAACCGTTGGTTTCAGCCACTCACCCACGTCTCCGGATCGCAGCGGCGAGGGCGCGCTATAGCGAGGGATGGGGAGGGCGGCAAGGGCTTAGCTAGTCGGTCGTTTCGCTTGGTCAGGATGCAGTTTGGCGCGAATTCGACTCGACTCATCGCCGGTTCATTGTGCCGGGCCGCTAGATAGGTGCCTGATGCAATCAAGAACGGTTCGGCTGGAAAAAGCCGACGGCCGCAGGATGGGAACGCGACAATGAAGCTCCTCCACCGCATCGCGCTTGGTCTTGCTGCTTTGGGCATGGTTGCTGCCCAGGCCGCGACAGCGCAAGTCCAGCAGATCGATCCGAACTCCGCGATTGATGGCGATCTTGCTACCCGGCCGTCGGCTCCCGCCGCGCCTATGCCCACGGCCACGTCCTCGCCAACAACTTCGCCTGCGCGCACGCCAGCTTCGCCGCAGCAGCCCGCCCCCCCGCCTGATCCTGCGTATGCCTCCCCAGCCGCCGGCGCGGACGGACCTGCGCCCGGTCTGGCAACTGTTCATGCCGGCACGTCCATGAGCACAACCGGCGCGGAGGGCACGACCTACCACGAAGATGATCTCATCGGCGCGGCTGAGGGCGTGTTCGGCAAGGGAGCCAAAGGATTGGCGCTCATGATTCAGGATATCCTCAAGAAGCAGGGCCAGCCCAATGCCTATATCACCGGGCGCGAGGCGGGCGGAGCGGTGGTTGTCGGCCTGCGCTATGGCTCAGGCACGCTGCATCACAAGATCGAAGGTGAGCGGGCGGTTTACTGGACGGGCCCCTCGGTAGGCTTCGACCTTGGGGCCAATGCCGCCAACACGTTCGTGCTGGTCTATAACCTCAGTGACAGCCAGGATCTGTTCCGCCGCTACGGCGCGGGCGAGGGACAGGCTTATTTCGTCGGCGGTTTCAATGTCAGCTATCTGCGCCGGGGCCATATCGTGCTGATACCGGTGCGGCTTGGCGCTGGGCTGCGTCTCGGGCTCAATGCGGGGTACATGAAGTTCAGCGAAACGCAGAAGTGGATGCCGTTCTAAGTGCAGGGCCCTTTGCGCGGTGCTGAGGGGGGGCGAATGCGCGGCTTGCTTCTGGCTGCTGCGAACGAATCGGCAATGAACGACCCTAGCGGTTCTTTGGTCTGCTGCCGGGACCGACTTCAAGGCAAAGGCAGCGCCATGGTCTGGCGGTAGCAGTCGCGAATTCCGGCCATCACGCGGGCTGGGTCGTCGGCATCGACCGCAGCAAGCACCCAGTCGTGCAGGCGGCTCTCGCGAGCAGGTTCTCCTGGGGCAGCCGGCAGGTTTAGAAAAACGCCGATGCCGCGGGCAACGAATTCCGCAACTAGGTTGGCGAACGCAGGCGTTTCCAGCACGTCATGGGCGCGGGGATTGACCACACAGATCACCGAAATTCCGCTCGGTGTGCCGCCTATGGCTGTGGCGGGCGCTATCATGACCCCGCTCAGGTCGGGCCGCCAGGCTTCGCCGACGAATGCGGCGCGTCGCCACACGCAGAAGAATTCGCGGCAAGGCGGCGGGCGGGTTTCATAGATCGCACAGCCACCAGCGCTGCAATTGCGGCAGGCCACGCCAGCGGGTTTGTCCAGACCGTGTCCGGCAATGGCCGGTTCGATGCAGCAGATGGTGCACCCGCCGCATTCGCGTCCCGGAACAAGATCGTCATTGGGCACCATCACGCATGATGCTTGGCAAGCGATCATGACAACACGGTGAACATCGAAGAGCCGCTGGCCGCTTGCGCCCCACCGCAAACCGGGGCAAAGCGCCGCCATGCTCGAGACTCTGAACCCCCAGCCCGCCGACGCGCTGCTTGCGCTCATCAAATTGTATGCCGCCGATCCGCGCGATACAAAGATCGACCTCGGTGTCGGCGTGTATCGCACCCGTGCTGGTGATACGCCTGTGTTCGGTGCCATCAAGGCCGCCGAGCGCCTGCTGGTCGAGACTCAGGCCTCGAAGGCCTACCTCGGGCCAGAGGGTGATATGGGCTTCGTTCATGCCTTGATCCCTTATGTGTTCGGCGCTGATTTCGATTCCGCCCGGGTTGAAGGCATGCAAGCACCCGGCGGCACCGGCGCAGTGCGCCTCGCCATCGAAGTAGCCGCGCGCGCTGGCGCGAAACGCATCATCATGGGCACACCTTCCTGGCCCAACCACGCGCAGATCGTTGCTGCAGTCGGCCTTGAACTCAAAGCCTTCAAGCACACCACCGCTGAAGGGACCGCCGATCTTGCAGCGCTGCGGGCCGCGTTGGCGGACGCCGCACCGGGCGACGTGGTGCTGCTCCATGGCTGCTGCCATAACCCCACGGGGGTCGACTACACCCCGGCGCAGTGGGACGAGATTGCCCCGATGGTGCGCGATGCCGGCGTGATGCCGCTGATCGATCTGGCCTATCAGGGGCTGGGCGACGGCATGGAAGCCGATGCCTATGGCTTGCGTACCGTCCTTGGTGCAGTGCCCGAGGCGCTTGTCGCCTATAGCTGCGACAAGAACTTCGGGCTTTACCGCGACCGCGTCGGCGCGTTCTATGCGGTCACGGGCGATACCGATGCGCTGGCGAAGACCATGTCCAACGGCGCAACGATCGCGCGCGCCAGCTGGTCGATGCCGCCCGATCATGGCGCGGCGGCGGTGCGACTGATTCTGAGTGATGCGGCGCTGACGGCGCAATGGCTCGACGAGCTGGTCCAGATGCGCACTCGCATGGCTGAAGTGCGCGCGCGGCTGGCCTCGGCGCAGCAGATCGGCCCGCTGAACATGGCACCGCTTGGGAGCCAGAAGGGGCTGTTCTCGATGCTGCCGCTGGCGTCGGAGCAGATCATGGCGCTGCGCGAACGCCACGGTGTCTATATGGCGGGATCGGGCCGGATCAACATTGCCGGCCTCACCACGGGCAATATTGAAACGTTCATCGAAGCGCTGCGCGACGTCGCAGCCTGAGGGTCAGCCCGCCGACTGCAGGCTCTGCATCCGCTTGAGGTAACGTGCGAGCACGTCGATCTCTAGATTGACCTCGCGGCCCGCCGCCAGCGTGCCCAGCGTCGTCACTTCGGCTGTATGCGGAATGATGTTCAGCATGAAGTGGCAGGCGCCGTCCGGCTGGTCCGCCACTTCGTTGACCGTGAGCGAGACACCGTCGACCGTGATCGAGCCCTTGGCCGCGATATAGGGCGCGAGCTCGGCCGGGGCTGAAACGATCACACGCCACGATCCGCCGACCTGATCATTTGACACCACGCTGCCCACCGCATCGACATGCCCTGTCACGATATGGCCGCCCAGTTCGTCTCCCAGCTTTAGCGCGGGCTCCAGATTGAGCGGTGCGCCTTCGTGCCACTGCGCGGGCGCGGTGCGGCGGATGGTCTCGCCCGAGACATCGACAGCGAACCAGGCGTTGCCGGCCGCGCCGCCGCGATCGACCACGGTGAGGCACACGCCCGAGCAGGCGATCGACGCACCGATGGCGATCTTCGCGGGGTCCATCGCGCAGCCGATCGTGATGCGGACGTCGCCTTTGTTCGCGATGGTGCGGATATGACCGACTTCGGTGACGATACCGGTAAACATGTGGAGGCTCTCCTTCAGCGCGTGCGGTCGTAGACGTCGAGCGTGTCGCTGCCAAGCCGCCTGCGGTCCGCAAGCTGCCAGCGCCCATGCGCGCCGGCCAGCGTGCCCAGCCCGATTTCGCCGATCCCGGCACGCCCCCCGCCGAGCACGATCGGCGCGCGGTAGAGCAGCAGGCGGTCCACCCGGTCGGTGGCCAGAAACGCAGCGGCCGCACCCGCGCCGCCTTCGATCAGCAAATACTGCGCATCCTCGAAACGGGCGCTGGACGCATCGCGCACCGCCTGCCACCCCTCGGGCACGCCGCCGTGCGTAAGCGCCCATCGAGCGGGGCTGCGCTGCGTGAGGCCCGGCAGCCGCACATCGAGCCGGGGTGCATCGGCGCGCAATGTGCCGCCGCCGACAAGGATCGCGTCGGCGCGCGCGCGCATGGCGTGGCCGTGCGCGCGCGCCTCGGGGCCGGTGATCCATTGGCTCGTGCCATCGGCCATGGCGATGTAACCATCGAGTGAGGTGGCTAGCTTGAGTGTGGTGTGCGGGCGGCCTTCGCGGGCGCGGGTTAGATAGCCTTCGAGCGAGCGCGCTGCGGCGGTGGAGGAGAGCACCTCGGCCGCGATTCCTGCGGCTTGGAGCAGGGCCAGGCCCGCGCCCGCCGTTCTCGGATCAGGGTCAAGATAACCGATCACCACGCGCTCCACGCCTGCCTCCCGCAGCAGGTCGGCGCAGGCCGGGCCGCGGGCGCTGGCATGTGCACATGGCTCGAGCGTCACGTAGACGGTCGAGCCGGGTGCGGCTTCACCTGCTTGCGCCAGCGCCTGGGCCTCGGCGTGCGGGCGGCCCCCGGGCTGGGTCCAGCCGCGCCCGATCACGCGGCCATCTTTCACGATCAATGCGCCGACAGCGGGATTGGGGCGGCTGAGCGGCCGGGCGCGCATTGCCAGCGCGGCGGCGGAATCAAGCCAGTCGGCATCCGCAAAGGTCACGGGGTCACTGCGCTTCGGGCTTGGTGGAAGTCGGCACAGCGAGCTTGTCCAGCAGCGCCTTGTTCCGCGCTTCGGCGGCGCGCGCTTCGGCCTCCCGCTCGACCTTGCCTTGTTCATACAGCTTCTGGGTATCGACCCCGGTGGCCGCACCGACCGCCTTGTACATCTGCCGCACATCCTCGGCGCGGGCTTCCGCGGCGGCAGCTTCGGCGCGCGCCTGCTTGGTGGCGGCGATGTTGCCGGCGATGATTTCCTTGTCGCTGCGGTCGGCGCGCCAGCTTTCGAAATAGATCACCGAGGGCGGGCGGGGCAGGCCGCGACCGCCCTGCTGTGTCATGAGATAAAAGATTCCGCCCGTGATCGCGGCAGCCATGAGCAGCGAGCGCATACGGTACTCGGTGGGCGCACCCAGCAGTTGCCAAAAGTCCTTAACCGCACGCAGCGGGGACACATTCCGGAGAAAACCCTTCATAGCGCTCTAGATAGAGCGCGCAGACCCTCCGCGCCAGCCTGTCCGTGCAAAAGGGCAAATCGGCAGAAATTCGGCAGCCAACCAGCCGGACGGCTTCAGCCAAAGGGGCGGTAGAGCGAACGGCCCTCGTGCTTCAGCCAGCGGTTGGCCTCTTCGATCGGCGCTTCGTACAGCGCGGCGAGATGCGCGTGGAACGCCGGACTGTGATCGAAATGAGTCATGTGGGCCACTTCGTGTGCCACCACCGAGCGCCGCACGAAATCGGGTGCCATCACCAACCGCCAGTTGATGCGTATCACGCCGTCACTGGCACAGCTCCCCCAGCGACGCTGCGCGCGGGAAAGTGCCAGATGGGGAACGGAGTGCCCGGCGAGCCCGCAATAGTGCGCCAGGTCTTCGCTTGTCAGGCGCAGGGCATCGCTTTCCAGCCAGCACTGCAGCCGGGCCGCGATCCCTTCGGCTGCGCCGCCCACCACGACCATACCGTCGTCCAGCACCGGCCGGCGCCGCGCGGTCCGATCCCATTCAACCAGCAAGGTCTCGCCGCGATAGGGCACAGTACAGCCAGGTTCGATCTGCACCGGTTCGGGAATGCGGGCGAGCTGCGCTGCCAGCCAGTCGCGGCGCATCTCGGCAAAGCGGATCGCATCACTGGTGCGGCCCCATTCGGGCATCGATAGACGGGCCTCGCTCCCATCGGGCGCAAGACGCAAGGTGATCCGCCGGGCGTTGCGCAGCCGCCGCACGATCAGCGGCAGTTCGCGGTCACCCACTGCGATCATGCGCGGCAAGGGTGTGCTTTGGACGGGGCGCGGCGTCGCCCGGTCTCGCAGGCCTTGCGACAGGAACCGCGCCAGCGCCATCACTCTTCATCCTCGTGCCAGATAAAGCCCATTCCGCTTTCGTCAGGCACGATATGGTCCTCAAGCGGCCCGGCGACAACTTCACTGATCGCCTTGCCGATCACCGAATGTCCCGCGCGCTTCACCGCCTCCCGGTCGCCACATTCAAGGTAATGCCAATCCGGCAGCGGTGCACCATCGGCGCGCAGGCGATAGGCGCATGTAGCCGGAAGCCACGGCACATCGCGCACGAGCTTTGGCGTAAGCCGCAAGCAATCGGGCACCATCGCCTTGCGGTGGCGATAATCGGCGCAGCGCCCGGTTTTCAGATCGAGCAGGCGGCAGGCGACATTGGTGTGGTGTACCGCGCCGGTGTCCTCGTCTTCCAGCTTGTGGAGGCAGCATTTGCCGCAGCCATCGCACAGCGCTTCCCACTCGTCGCGGGTCAGCGCCTCGATCGGCTTGTCCCAGAAGCGGTCCTGAGGAATCAGTGCACCCACTTCGCCAGTTCCGCCGCAACCGCCTGGGCGTCCTTGTCCACCGGCAGCAGGGCGATCGGCTGGCCTTCGGGGCCCATCAGATAAGCGGCCCGGCTGTGATCCATCAGATAGGCGCCTGGCCCGGTGCCTTCGCCCTTCTTGTAGTACACCGCATATTCGTTCGCGACCTGTGCCACTTGCGCGTCCGATCCGGTCAGCCCGATCAGCTCCTTGCCGAAATGGGCGGTAAATTGCCCGACCGCCTGCGGCGTATCGCGCGCAGGATCGATCGTGATGAACAGCGGCGCGACCTTGGCGGCCAGCGCCGGATGCTCCTTGGCGAAGAGGTGATAGCCCTGCATCATGACCTGCACATCAAGCGGGCAGACATCCGGGCAGAATGTGTAGCCGAAATAAAGCGTGCGGTAGCGCCCGGCGAAATCGGCAGCGCGCACGGTCTTGCTGGTCTTGTCCACAAGCGTGAAATCGCCGCCGATTGCTGCACCTTCCAGCGGCGGTGGCTCACTGCTGCCGCCTCCGCTGCATGCAGAGAGGCTGAGCATGGCCGCGCTCGCAAACAGGATCAGGCTTTTGACAAGGCGCGAACGAATAGGGCTTTTGGGGTCCATGGCGCGCCGGTTCATGCTCTGCTAACCAGCGGCTTGCAAGGGGCGACTCTAGGCAATTCGGCTGACATGGGTCAGAATCGAGCTTGCGGCATCAGGGGATAAGCTTACGTGAACAGGAAATGGAACGCGCTGGCACGCCGTCTGCGGATTGCATTCGCGGTGTTAGATCTGCGGACCGCATTCGCGGCGGCAGCGCTGATTGGAGGCGTGGTTGCGGCGCTTCCTGCCCACGCGCAGTTTTCGGAAAGCTACAAGTTTCTCGACGCGATACGCAAGAAGGACGGCGCGAAGGTCACCGATGCGCTGAATGATCCGGGCACCCAGATCGTCAACACCCGGGATGTTGTAACGGGCGAAAGCGGGCTGCACATTGTCACCGCACGCCGCGATCTCACGTGGATGCAGTTCCTTGTCGGCCACGGCGCGAACGTTAACGCCCGCGATGCCAGGGGCACCACCCCGCTCGTTTTGGCGGCCAATCTCGGGTTCCTTGAAGGTGTGGATTTCCTGATAACCTCCGGCGCACGGCTCGATGAGCCAAACAATACCGGGGAAACCCCGCTGATCAGCGCGGTTCATCGGCGTGATATCGGAATGGTGCGTTCGCTGCTGAAGGCCGGAGCCAATCCGGATCGGCCGGACAATTCGGGCCGTACGGCGCGCGACTATGCCGTGCTGGAGGGCAAGGACAGCCAGGTGGCCACCGAAATCGCAAATGTGACCAAAGGCGGCACCCAAAGCCCCAAAAAGACTTACGGCCCCTCGTTCTGACCGGACTCGACCACATGGAAACCACTTCGCCCCAATCCGACCAGTCGCTAGACGACCTGCGCCTCGATCTTGCTCCCCACATCGCCGAAGCCGCCGCGTTCGATGGCTGGACCGATGCGGCTGTGACGGCTGCGGCGGAAATGACCGGTATCGACCCGGCGGCCGCCCGCTTTGCCTTTCAGGGCGAGCAGGGTTCCTCCGCGGCGATGGCCATGATCACTGCCTGGGCCGGCAGCATCGACCGCGCAATGGCTGCGGCGCTGCCACCCGAACAACTCGCCGCCATGCCGATCCGCCAGCGCATTACCGCGCTTGTGCAATTCCGGCTCGACGAGATCGCCGGGCGCGAGGAAGCGCTGCGCGGGGCGCTGGTCGAGCTCGCCAAGCCTTGGAACATTGCGGCAGCCACCCGCCTCGGCTGGCGCAGCGCGGATGCCATGTGGCGGCTCGCGGGCGATACCGCGACCGATTACAACCACTATACCAAGCGCGCCATTCTCGGCTCGGTCTATGCCGCCACGCTGGCCGTGCTGGTCGATGACAAAAGCGACGAACGCGCTGACACCCGCGCTTTCCTCGCTCGCCGGATCGAAGGGATCATGCGCTTCGAGAAGACCAAGGCAAAGTTCATGAAGCCGAAGGAAGAGACCTTCAGCGTGACGCGGCTGCTTGGGCGGCTGCGCTACCCGGCGCGCTAGAACACGTCACGCGGTTATTGCGAATGACTTGCAATTGCTCTGCCGGTGTGGCAGCGCACATGCCGTGACACTTGACCAGCTCCCCCTCGGCACGGCCGCACGGATTGTTTCCGTCGACTGGAACGGGCTCGTGCCTGAAGAGGCGCAGCGCCTGCGCGCGCTCGGCATTGAAGATGGGGCAGAGGTGCGGCTCGCTTATCGCGGCGTGTTCGGCGCGCGCGACCCCATCGCGATCGAGATCGGGCGGATGACCATCGCGCTGCGCCGCGTCCACGCCCGCGCCATGACGGTTGAGCCGGCACTGGCAGCCATAGCAGCAGTCGGCATATGACCCGCCAGACCATGGTCGCCGCGCTTGTCGGCAATCCCAATGCGGGCAAGAGCGCGCTGTTCAATGCGCTCACCGGCGCGCGGCAGAAGATCGCCAATTATCCCGGTGTCACGGTCGAACGCAAATCGGGGCGCATGCTGCTGCCCACCGGCGAGCCGGTCGAACTGGTCGATCTTCCGGGCTCCTACAGCCTCAATCCGTCCAGCCCGGACGAGGCCGTTACCCGCGATGTCGTGATGGGCCAGATGGCGGGGCAAGCCCAGCCCGATGTGCTGGTGATCGTGCTCGATGCCTCGAACCTCGAGCAGCATCTCGTCTTCGCGCAGGAAATGCTTGAGCTTGGCCGCCCGGCGGTGGTCGCGCTCAACATGGTCGATCTGGCCGAGCGTGACGGCCTGGTGCTTGATCCTGCGGCGTTGTCTTCCGCACTGGGCGTACCGGTGATCCCCACCGTAGCCGTACGCCGCCGCGGACTTGCCGAACTCACCGCCGCCGTCGCGGCCATGCGCGATGCCCCCGCTGATGCCGCACCCCCGCACCGCCCGCATGTTGCCGCGCCCGAGCGGCGCATGCTGGCGCGCGAGATGGCGCATGGCGCGATCCTCTCCGAAACCGCGCAGCACCGCATTCATGCGCGGCTGGACCGTCTGCTGCTCCACCCGTGGCTCGGCCCGCCGGTGCTTGTTGCGCTGCTGTTTGTGGTGTTCCAGGCGGTGTTCAGCTGGGCCAAGCCGCTGCAGGATGGGCTCGGCGACACCTTCACCGCGCTCGGTGATCTGGTTCGCGCCGATCTTCCGCCGTCGCTGCTGCGTGATTTTCTGACCGACGGGGTTATCGCCGGGGTCGGCTCGGTGGTCGTGTTTCTGCCGCAGATCCTGATCCTGTTCTTCTTCATCCTGACGATGGAGGCCACCGGCTACATGGCCCGCGCCGCCTTCCTGATGGACCGCGCGATGGCCGGTGTCGGGCTTTCGGGCCGCAGCTTCATTCCGCTGCTCTCCAGCTTCGCCTGCGCAGTGCCGGGGATCATGGCGACGCGCAGCATCGCCGATCCGAAAGACCGGCTGACCACGATCCTCATCGCTCCGCTGATGACCTGTTCGGCGCGGCTGCCGGTCTACACCGTGATCATCGCCGCGTTCATCCCGGCGCGGCAGGTGCTGCCGGGTATTGGTTTGCAGGGCCTCGTGCTGCTGGGTCTCTATGGCCTCGGCGTGCTCGGCGCGATGGGCGCTGCGCTGCTGCTGCGGCGCACGGTCACGCAGGGCCAGGCCTCGGGCTTCATCATGGAGATGCCCAAGTACCAGCTGCCCACGGTCAAAGATCTCGCGCTCGGGCTGTGGCAGCGCGCCTATGTGTTTCTGCGCCGCGCCGGCACGATGATCTTCGGCGTCACCGTGGTGCTGTGGCTGCTGCTCAATTTTCCGCGCGCGGATAATCCGCAGGATCAGGTCAATGCGTCGATCGCGGGCCATATCGCCAATGGCCTCGCCGTGGTGATCGAGCCGATCGGCTTCAACCGCGACATCGCGCTCGCTCTGATCCCCGCGATGGCCGCGCGCGAAGTCGCTGTCAGCGCGCTGGCGACGACCTATGCCGTCGGCGAGGGCGACGACGCCGCGCAGGGCCAGGCGCTCGGCGCACAGCTCAAGTCGCACTGGACGCTGGCAACGGCGCTCGCCTTCCTTGCGTGGTTCGTGTTCGCGCCGCAGTGCATGTCGACCATCGCGGTCACCCGGCGCGAGACCAACGGCTGGAAATGGCCGATCTTCATGCTCGCCTACTTGTTCGGCCTTGCCTATATCGCGGCGGGCGCCACCTACTGGTTGGCGGTAGGCGCCGGGCTTGGGTGATGCTGTGGGAAAGGCCGCTGCCAGACTCGCCCTCCTTCCGCGCATTGGCTAGGCACTGAGCCAGTTTTAGAGGATGCGATTCGATGGCAGGCAGCGTCAACAAAGTGATCATCGTTGGCAACTTGGGGCAAGACCCTGAGGTCAAAAGCTTCCAGAACGGCGGCCGCATCGCCAACTTGCGCATCGCGACTTCTGAAAACTGGAAGGACAAAGCCACCGGGGAGCGCAAGGAGCGCACCGAGTGGCATAGCGTCGTGCTCCAGTCCGATGGCCTCGTCGGCGTGGCCGAACGCTTCTTGCGCAAGGGCAGCAAGGTCTACATCGAGGGCCAGCTGCGCACCCGCAAGTGGCAGGATGCCTCGGGCAATGATCGCTATACCACCGAAATCTCGGTCGGCATCAACGGCAACCTTACCATGCTCGATGGCGCGCAAGGCGGATCGGGTGGCGGCGGCGCGAGCAGTGGCGGTGGCCAGCGTTCAGGCGGTGGCGGCGGCGGTGGCTGGAACGAAGGCGGCACATCTGGCGGCGGCCGCTCCGGCGGCGCAAGCGGTGGCAGCGCTGGTGGTGGCGGTTGGAACCAGGGCGGGGGCGGCATGGCCGACGATCTGGACGACGATATTCCGTTCTGAGCCGAACCGTTGTGAGTGCCCGGGCGGGGCCTCTCAGGTTCCCCGCGTATCCCCGAAGAGATGGATATGCAGCCGGTCACTGAAGCGCCAACCATGCGTCAACGCCGCGCCGGCTAGCCACTTCGAACGGACGCGCAGGGTCTCGCTATCGGTGCCCTCGGGCATCACGAACAGCCGTTCAGGCTCTATGCGATAGAGCGCCTGAAGCTCCGCGACCTCGTTGATGTCCTCAAGATCCGCCACCACGAACTTGAACCAGGCTTTCTGGTTGGCGGCCCATTCGCGCAGCAGTTCGGGCACCAGTGCCAGCGCTTCGGCATTGCCCGAATGCGCAAGCTTGGGGCTGACGTTGAACTGATCAACCAACTGGGCAAGCGCATGGGGCGGGGGCACACTGCCGTTGGTTTCGATCTCGACATTCAGACCCGGAATGGCTTCCTTGAGCATGGGGATCAGCCGGGCCAGCGCCGGGGCCTGAAGCAAGGGCTCGCCGCCGGTCAGCACCAGCCGCGTCGGGCGCAGCGCCAGCACGCGCATCGCCACTTCGCGCACGTCGAGCGTGATCTGGTTTTCGCTGCGCTCGAAGGTCATGTCATCGCGGTGCGGGCGCGTGTCGCCGATAAAGCGCCACGTATAGGCCGTATCACACCAGCGGCATGCCAGATTGCAGCGCGAAAGCCGCACGAACACGCATGGGCGCCCCACTGAGGGGCCTTCGCCTTGCAGCGAGGCGAAGATTTCCGGTTCGCCCGGCGCGGTGGTGGCGAGAGTGAGGCTCATCCCAGCCGCTCCAGCGCGGCTGCCAGCCGCAGCGCCTCGGCGCTATGGTGCGCGTGGTCGGCGCGTGCCTTTTCAACTGCTTCAGGCTTGGCCTTCTCGGCAAAGGCTGGATTGGAGAGCCGGCCTTCGAGAGCCTTGGCTTCCTTCTGCGAAGCGGCGAGCGCCTTTTCGAGCCGGGCCTTTTCGGCGGCGATGTCGATCACGCCTTCGAGGGGCACGATGAGGTTCGCGTCCCCTGCGCCGATCTGCATCGCCGCTCCTGCGGGGGCTGGGGCGAAGTGGATCGCGCTCAGGCGGGCCAGCCGCTCGATCACCGCCGGGTTGCTCTCGATCACCGCGCGTGTCGCAGTGCTTGGTTCGGGCAGATAGGCTTCGAGCCGCGCGCCCGGCGCGATGCCCAGTTCATTCTTGGCACCGCGCAGATTGGAGACGAGCGCAATCAGCCACTCGACTTCGGCTTTCGCCGCCGGATCTATGCTTGTTTGCGGGGCGGGCCATTCTGCTACGATCAGCTCTGCCGAACGCTCACCAAGCGCATGCCACAGCTCTTCGGTCACAAACGGCATGAACGGGTGGAGCATCACCAGAATCTGATCGAGCACCCAGCCGGCCACGGCGCGGGTCTCGTCGTCGAACGCGCCCTTGATCAGCTCGATGTACCAGTCGCAGAACTGGTCCCACACGAAGTGGTAGACCGTGTTGGCGGCGGCATCGAAGCGCAGGTCCGCCATCGCCTGATCCAGCGCGGTGACGGTTTCCACCACTTCGCCGATGATCCAGCGATTAACCGCACTGGTGGCGGCAGGCGCGGCCACGCTGGTGCTGCCGGTAATCCCGTTCGCCATGCAGAAGCGCGCGGCGTTCCACAGCTTGGTCGCGAAGTTGCGGTAGCCCTCAACCCGGCGCTCATCCATCTTCACATCGCGGCCCTGGCTTTCCATGGCGCACATGAAAAAGCGCAGCGCATCCGCGCCGTACTGGTCGATCAGCAGCAGCGGATCGACCACGTTGCCCTTGGACTTGGACATCTTCTGCCCGTCCGCTGCGCGCACCAGCCCATGCAGATAGAGCCGCTTCCACGGCACCTGGCCCTCCATAAAGTGCATCCCCTGCATCGCCATGCGGGCACACCAGAAGAACAGGATATCAAAGCCGGAAATGAGCAGGTCGTTGGGGTAGTGCTTCTTCAGCAGCGACGCGTCCTGTTCGGGCCAGCCGAGCGTGGCGAAAGGCCAGAGCGCGGAGGAGAACCAGGTGTCGAGAACGTCGGGGTCTCGAAATAGGGGAATTTCGCTTCCCGCTGACTTGATATGAATATCGGCATCAAGGTGACGGTCAAAGAGCTTTAGCTCGAATTCTTCTGTGATAAACTCAGAATAGTATGCGCGCGCAATTTCAATCGCAGCCAGCTCTTCATCGGCAACGAAGTGCTTGGGATTTACCCAATCGTACCCGAAGGGTGTTACGCGCGGCCCATACCAAGCCGGAATCCTATGCCCCCACCACAGCTGGCGGCTCACGCACCACGGCTGGATGTTCTCCATCCAGTTGAAGAACGTCTTCTCCCACGTCTTCGGCACGATCTCGATCGCACCCGAACGCACCGCGTCCATCGGTGCCTTCGCCAATTCGGCGGCGTTCACATACCACTGGTCGGTCAGCCACGGTTCGATCACCACGCCGCCGCGGTCGCCGTAGGGCGTCTGGATCGTGCGTGGTTCGGCGTCGTGTTCGGTCTCAAGACCTTCCTTGTCGCGCGTCACATGCGGCACAAGGCGTCCCGCTTCCTTCATCCGCTGTACGATAAGCGCGCGCGCGTCGAACCGGTCCAGCCCCACGAATTCTTCGGGAATACCGCCGCACTGCACCACACGCGCTTCGGCATCGAACATGTTGAGCATGTCGCCTGCCTTGATCCCGGCGCGGCGACCTACTTCGAAGTCGTTGAAATCGTGGCCCGGCGTGATCTTCACTGCGCCCGAGCCAAGTTCCGGATCGGCGTGTTCGTCGGCCACGATCTGCAAGCGCCGCCCGGTCAGCGGCTGCACCACATACTGCCCGATTACCGCCTGATAGCGCGGATCATCGGCGTTCACTGCCACCAACATATCGGCCAGCATCGTCTCAGGCCGCGTGGTGGCGACCTCGATGTAGTCCAGCCCATCCTCGCGCACCGCGCCGTCCGCCAGCGGATACCTGAAGCGCCAGAAGCTGCCCTTGATTTCGCGCGTCTCGACTTCGAGGTCCGAGATCGCGGTCTTGAGCTTGGGGTCCCAGTTCACCAGCCGCTTGTCGCGGTAAATCAGGCCCTGATTGTAAAGATCGACAAACACCTTCACCACCGCCTTGGTGAAGTGCGGGTCCATGGTGAACTGCTCGCGTGACCAGTCCATCGAGCAGCCAAGCCGGCGCAGCTGGCCGGTGATCGTGCCGCCGCTCTCGCGCTTCCATTCCCACACCTTCTCGATGAAGGCCTCGCGCGAATGGTTGGTGCGCTTGTCCTGCGCGGCTTCCATCTGCCGCTCCACCACCATCTGCGTGGCGATCCCGGCGTGGTCGGTGCCGACCACCCACAGCGCGTCCTTGCCGCGCAGCCGCTCGTAGCGGATCACCACATCCTGCAGCGTGTTGTCGAGCGCATGGCCGATGTGGAGCGAGCCGGTCACGTTGGGCGGCGGGTTCACGATCGTGAAGGGCGCAGCATCGGGGCGCTCGGGCCGGAACAGCCCGCGGCCTTCCCAATGGGCATACCACTTCGCCTCGATGGCGGCGGGCTCGAACGTCTTGGCGAGGGCGTCGCCCTCTGCGGTGCCGGTGGCACCGGGCTCTGGATGGATCACTTCGGTCATGGCCTGCGGGCCTTGCCATCCAGAGCCTGCGCCTGCAAGCGTTCGCGCGCCGCGAGGCGGTGCTTGCGGGGCCTGCCGATTTCCCGCATGACGTACTCATCATGCGGGCAACAGCCGATTTTACCACAGAGCCCGGCGCTGACGGGGGCGTCAAGCTGGCGTTTTCCGGCCCCTTGCTCGTTTCCTCGCTCGGCAGAATCGATCAGCGCCTGCGCGCGCTTGAGGGCCCGATCGACGCGATCGACCTTGCCGGGTCTCCCCGCATCGACACAGTCGGTGCCTGGATGGCCTGGCGGGTTGCCCAGAAGTTCGATGCGCGGATCATCGGTGCGTCGGACGAGGCGGAAAAGCTTATCGCCGCGATCAGGGACGCGGATGACAACACCGCGCCAGTGGGTGCCCCGCGGCTGCCGCTGCTACTACGCGTGCCGGAGCATGTCGGCATTGTTGTCACCGGACTCGGCCAAGGCATCCTGCTGGTGCTCGGCTTTCTCGGCCAGATCGTGCTCGCTACTGGCGCGATCCTACGCCATCCTTCCCGCTTCCGCATGCGCGCGCTCGTGCACCAGATGGAGCTTATGGGGGTTAACGCGCTCGCGATCATCGGCCTGATGAGCTTCCTTGTTGGCATCGTCATCGCGCAGCAGGGCGCGGTGCAACTTCGCCAGTTCGGCGCGGAGATTTACACAGTCAATCTTGTCGGGCGGCTCTCGATGCGCGAACTTGGCATCCTGATGACCGCAATCATGGTGGCGGGCCGCTCGGGCTCGGCGTTTGCCGCGCAGCTCGGCACGATGAAGCTGACCGAAGAAATTGATGCGATGCGCACCATCGGTGTCTCGCCCATTGAGGCCCTGGTGATCCCGCGCCTGCTCGCCTCGATGCTGATGTTGCCGTTGCTCGGCGTCTATGGGGCGATCGTCAGCATCATCGGCGGGGCCGCGCTTTCAGCGCTGACCTTGGGCATTCCGTTTTTTACGTTCCTGACGCGCATTCAGGAAGTGGTGCCGCTCCATGATGTCTGGGTCAGCCTGATCAAGGGTCCGGTGTTCGGCCTGATTATTGCCACATCCGGCTGCTATCAGGGACTTCAGGTCAAGAGCGATGCCGAAGAGGTCGGCACCCGCACCACCGCAGCGGTGGTCATGGCGATCTTCATGGTGATTGTGCTCGATGCGTTCTTCGCGGTGTTCTTTTCCGAAGTGGGCTGGGGATGAGCGGCGAGACGACCTGCGCGGAGCCGGCCCTGCTGGGCAGCGAGGCCGACCTGTTCCCGATCCGGGTGCGCGGACTGAAGAACGTGTTTGGCCAGCATACCGTGCACGAAAACCTCGATCTCGACGTGCGCAAGGGCGAGATCCTTGGTGTCGTTGGCGGATCGGGCACGGGCAAGTCGGTGCTGATGCGCTCGATCATTGGTTTGCAGATCCCCGAGGAGGGTGAGATCGAGGTGCTCGGCAGCGAAATCACCGATGCGCGCGATGATGATGATATCGATATCCGCTGCCGCTGGGGTATCCTGTTTCAGGGCGGCGCGCTGTTTTCTACGCTGACCGTGGCGGAAAACGTCGAGGTGCCGCTGCGCGAATTCTATCCCGAGATCGACGATGAACTGCGGCACGAGATCGCGCGCTACAAGGTGCTGCTCTCCGGTCTGCCGGCTGAAGCCACCAGCAAGTATCCCTCCGAGCTTTCGGGCGGCATGAGAAAGCGCGCCGGCCTTGCCCGCGCTCTGGCGCTCGATCCCGAGCTGCTGTTTCTCGACGAACCAACCGCCGGTCTCGATCCGATCGGCGCAGCGGCGTTTGATCAGCTGATCCGCAGCCTGCAGCAGACACTGGGGCTCACCGTGTTCCTCATCACCCACGATCTCGATACGCTCTACGAGATATGCGACCGGGTTGCGGTAATCGCTGACAAGCATGTGATCGCGGTGGGTACGATCCCGGAACTGCTCGCTACGGATCATCCCTGGATCAAGTCCTACTTCAACGGCCCGCGCGGCCGTGCGGCGCTGGCAGCCAACCAACGGCATGAGGCAGAGCGCAGCCAAACAGGCGCCGAGTTAACCGATCCAGATAAACTTGCAGCGCTTGGCACGGCTGCGGAGCAGGCATAGGGAAAGCCGATGGAAACGCGCGCCAATCATGTCTGGGTCGGAATCGTCACCATTCTGCTGCTAGCGGGGCTGGCAGCGCTGCTGATCTGGCTTGCACGTCTCAGTCAGCACGAGCAGAACGAGTACGACATCTTCTTCAAGCAGTCGGTCGACGGCGTCGCGAAGGGCTCAGAGGTCTCGTATTCCGGCGTGCCGGCGGGGCAGGTCAAGGACATCTCGCTGTGGGAGAAGGACCCGAGCTTCGTGCGCGTGCGCATCAAGGTCGATCGGAAAGTGCCGATCCTGCAAGGCACGACCGCCAGTTTGCAGGGCAGCTTCACCGGCGTCTCGACGATCCAGCTCTCGGGCGCGGTCAAGGGCGCGCCGCCGATCAACGAGCCAGGCCCAGCCGGCGTGCCGGTTATCCCGACCAAGCGCAGCGGGCTGGGCGAGCTTCTGTCCAATGCGCCACTGTTGCTCGAACGCCTCGCGACGCTGAGCGAGCGTATGACGATGGTGCTCTCGGACAAGAACCAGAAGGCGTTTTCGAACATTCTGGCGCACGCCGATACGCTGACCGGTAATCTCGCCGCCGCATCGCCCGAGGTGAAGCACGCGCTGGCCGAGCTGCAGATCACGCTCAAGCAGGCGACCACCACACTGCAGAGCGTCGACAAGCTGGCGGGGTCTGCCGACACGATGATCAACGATCAGGGCAGCGGCATTGCCAAGCAGCTGCGCGATACGCTGGGCTCGGTCAAGAAGGCGGCGGATGAACTGCAGGCGGCGCTCGGCGATGTGCGGCCTGCCGCGCGCCAACTCAACGAGCGGACCTTGCCCGCCACCGAAGCCGCAGTCCGCGATTTCGAGGCCGCCACCCGCTCGCTGCGCGCGGTGACCGACAAGATCGCCGACCACGGCGTCAGCAGCATCGTCGGCAGCCCGCGCTTGCCGGACTATAAGCCGTGAACCGGAAAGCCTCGCCCATGATCGCACCTCGCTTCACCGTTCCGCTGCTCGCACTCGCGCTGTC
>JBJXEK010000199.1:0-4797 GCA_046155055.1 Novosphingobium sp.
GTCAAGGGCAGGCTTGACTGAGCCGCGCGGGGGGGGACTCTGCGAAGCCTCTCCGCCGCAGTGGATGGACCTGACCGTGCGGCAATGCCATAGCGCCTGCAGAGCAACCGGGAGATCCATCATGTCGTTTTCGCTTTATGACGCTGTCGTGCCGACCAACCTCCAGACGCTGGGTGCGATCGATGCCTTGCTGGTCAAGGCCGAAGCGTTTTGCGCCGAGCATGGCCGGGCCGAGGCCGAGTTGATCGATGCGCGGCTCGCACCCGATATGCTGCCGTTTGGGTATCAGGTGAAAAGCTGCGTCACCCATTCAGTCGGCGCGGTCGAGGGCGTGAAGGCGGGCAGCTTCTCGCCCGACTTGGCCGCCTGGCCCACCGATTTCGCAGGTCTGCACGCGAAGCTGCAGGGCGCCATCGCCGACCTGAACAGTATCGACCGCGATGCGTTCGATGCGCTGGGAGACAACGACACCCTGTTTTCGTTTGGCGAAATGCGCCTGCCCTTTACCGGCGCGAACTTCCTGCTTTCGTTCAGCCAGCCGAACTTCTTTTTCCACGCGGCGACTGCCTACGCGATCCTGCGGGCGCAGGGGGTCAAAGTTGGCAAGGGCGATTTCCTGGGCAGGCCGCGGCTTAAGCCGGCCGCCTGATGTGATCAGCAGGGGTGAGGGCTTATCCGGCCTTCACCCCGCCTCACTATCCCGGCCCTTATCCCGCCGCGCCCGCCGCCCGCTCATGGTGGCGGATCACTTCCTGGATGATGAAGCGCAGGAATTTCTCGCTGAATTCGGGATCGAGCCGCGCATCAGCCGCTAGCGCGCGCAGGCGGGCGATCTGGCGCTCCTCGCGCGCCCGGTCGCTCGGCGGCAGCTGGTGCTGCGCCTTGTAGGCCCCCACCGCCTGAGTGATGCGGAAGCGCTCGGCCAGGATGTGGATCATCGCCGCGTCGATGTTGTCGATGCTCTGGCGAAAGCCTGCCAGAACCGGATCCTCGCTCATTGCTGTTCCCCGTCCTTAGGTGCTGTCCGCGCAACTTGCATCTTGCCAAGCGTGCGCCCGCAGGCCAAGCGAGCAGATGATGACCGCGACCATCCATCCGCTTCCCCGCCGCGCCGAACCTTCGCTGCAACCGCTCATGGCGCTCGTGGCGGAAGGCATGAACAGTGTCAACGAGGTGATCCTCGGCCGGATGCAATCGCGCATCCCGCTGATCCCGGTCCTTGCGGGCCACCTGATCGCCGGCGGCGGCAAGCGCATGCGGCCGATGCTCACGCTCGCGAGCGCATCGCTGCTCGGCTATGGCGGCAGCCGCCACTACAAGCTGGCCGCGACCATCGAATTCATCCACACCGCCACCTTGCTGCACGACGATGTCGTCGATGGCTCGGGCATGCGGCGCGGCAAGAAGGCCGCGAATATCGTCTATGGCAATGCGGCCACCGTGCTGGTCGGCGATTTCCTGTTCAGCCGAAGCTTCGAACTCATGATCGAGGACGGCAGCCTCAAGGTGCTGCGCATCCTCTCGGGCGCCTCAGCCGTGATCGCGGAAGGCGAGGTGGACCAGCTCGTTGCGCAGCGCCAGGTCGATACCAGCGAGGAACGCTACCTCGCGATCATCAACGCCAAGACCGCCGCGCTGTTCGCCGCCGCCTGCCGGATCGCTGCCGTGGTGGCCGAACGCGACGAAGCGGACGAACTGGCGCTCGACAGCTATGGCCGCAACCTGGGCATCGCGTTCCAACTGGCAGATGACGCCATCGATTACGATTCAGACGCCGCCGAAATGGGCAAGGATCAGGGCGACGACTTCCGCGAGGGCAAGATGACCCTGCCGGTGATCCTCGCCTACGCGCGCGGTTCAGCCGAAGAACGCGCCTTCTGGAAGGACGCCATCGCCGGCGATCGCACCAGCGACGCCGACCTTGCGCACGCCATCGCCCTGATCCGCAAACACGAAGCGGTGAACGCCACCCGCGAACGCGCCCGGCACTACGCCCAGCGCGCGATCGACGCGATCGCTGCGTTTCCCGCCAGCGCGGCGAAAGCGGCGATGACCGAGGCGGCGGAATTTGCCGTGGCGCGGCGGTATTAGCGCGGTTTGATCATACGACTGCGGCGTAGAGCGTGTTTTCCTGGGTGATCAAGATTTCGGCCAGCGCCCAATAGGCTTCGCCCCAAGCACCAAGAACCTCATCGGTGGCGGCTTCGCCCAGCACATCGCGGATGGCAGGGAGCAGGGCCGCCGCAACCAGCGGGTAATGCTCGGCCCGGACGCCGGTTTCAATGTGGCGTGCGGCCATGCGGGCGACGGGGCCGGAAAGCGCCTCCAGCTTGTCGATGTTTTGGGCGTAGGCGAGGATCGCGCCTGCGAGACGGCGCGGCTGTTCGCCGCTTTCCTGCGCGGCCGCATCGAACATCGCCTTCACCGCCGGGTCTTCGAACAGGCGCTCATACATGCGTTGGGTGATCGCGAGGCCGTGCTGCTGAAGCGCCGGGGCGGTGGACTTCACGATTGCTTTTGTTTCGGCGCTGAGCGGCTGGGACATGCGATTTTTCTTTCGATGGGGACGGGTCGCTGACTACGACTCTATAACATGCATTCAGTTTGCATGAATTATCCGGGTGGGTGGATAATAGCAATATGTGATATGCATGTTTTATGAGATTGTCGCTCCACACCGATTTTGCCCTGCGCACGCTGATATATCTGGCGGCGGCTGACGGGCAGCGCTCGATTGCGGAGATTGCCGGCGCCTATGGCATCTCGAAAAACCACCTGATGAAAGTGGCGCAGCGCCTTGCCGCGGAAGGCTTTGTCGATGCGGTGCGGGGGCGCAGCGGCGGGCTGAGGCTCGCGCGGGCCGCGAGCGCGATCAATCTGGGCCGTGTGGTCCGCGCGCTGGAGGATACCGGGGCGTTCGTAGAATGCTTCGATCCGGCGACGAACACGTGCGCGATTACGCCGGTCTGCCGCCTGAAGCATGTGCTGGGCGGCGGGATCGAGGCGTTTTTGGGGTACCTCGATCAGTTTACGCTCGCCGATATCTGCGCCGATCCGGCAGCCCTGCTCGCGCTGCTGGAGCCATCCCACCTCACCCCATCGGGTACATGATCTCCCGGCTCACCGCGTTGACCGCTTTCATCGCCTCGTCCGGCAGCACAAGATCGGCGGCGGCGAAGATCGGGGCGCATTGGGCTTCGGTGGTCACGCCGACGATGGTCGAGGCGACGAAATCGTGCTGCTTGGACCATGCGACGGCGAAAGTGACCGGATCGAGGCCGTGTTCGGCGGCGATCGCGGCGAAGCGTTCGGCGGCGAGGATGGATTTTTCGTTGACGAAGCGGCGGGCCATGGCGTTCTGGCGGCCTTCCATCGCTAGGTAGCCGGAGAAGCGCGCGCCTTCGGGGCGGGCATTGCCCGAGTATTTCAGGCTGAGCACGCCGCCGCCGATGGGCGAATAGGGGATGAGGGAGACGCCTTCCTTGCGGCAGACCTGGGCTAGTTCATCTTCGAAGCGGCGATTGTTGAGGCTGAAGTTGTTCTGGATGGTGTGGTAGCGCGCCGCGCCAACAGCCTTGGCGGCTTCGATGGATTTCATCAGGCCCCATGAGGTCTCGTTCGAGCAGCCGAGCACCCGCACTTTGCCCGCGCGGACGAGCTCGTCGAGCACGTCCATGGTTTCTTCATAGGCGGTATCGTGATCGGGCCAATGGGTCTGGTAGAGGTCGATGTAATCGGTGCCGAGCTTGGTCAGGCTCTCCTCGACCGCGACCAGGATGTTGCGCCGGTCGAGCGCGGTCATGCCATTGCGCTTGGGGCTTTTGAACCACACGTGGCTGGGGCCGGAGACTTTGGTGGCCATGATGATCGCATCGCGCGGCTTTGTTTTTAGCCACTTGCCGACGATCTCCTCGGTGCGGCCGACCCATTTGATGTCTGGCGGCACGGGGTAACCTTCGGCGGTGTCGTAGAAATTGATGCCAGCGTCATAGCTCATATCGAGAATGCGCAGCGAGGTGGCCTCATCGGCCTGCGCGCCGAAGGTCATCGTGCCCATGCAGATATCGGAAACGACGATGGGCGAGGTGCCGAGGCGGCGGTGCTGCATGTGTTTTTGGCTCCGTTGAGGTGTGTGTGGAGGGTGGCGTTTGGGGCGGGGGTGGTCAAGGTGTGGGGACTATTGAATTTGGTGGGGCGGGAAGAACTCACCGTTCTTAAAACCACCCGTTTATGTTCGCTCAGCCCGGGCCGGGATTGCCGAAAGCGGGGCCCATGCGGGCGGGAGCTTTGGCGTCTGAGGGTTTGGATGGCGGCGGCGGGGCTGCTGAGGGCGCTGGGCAGGGATCGGGGCCGCTCTCACGATACGGGGTCATTTCGAGCCGAATGCCCGCTGCCTCCAGATCGTCGTAAGCTGGGCGCGCGCGGGCGACTTTGCCTTCGCGCAGCGCGGCAATAACGGACGCGCAACGCATGTTGTTCAGCGTGCCGCTGCGTTGCCATACGCCTGATGCATCGCGGGCGAACACGGAAGCGCTGTCATACCGCGGTTCGGTGCGCTGAACGATCAAGGTGGGTGCCGCCCCTGCGGCGCCGGGCACAACGAAGATGTCGCAGGGGGTGCCGTCTTGCAGGCATTGCGCGTCGGAGCTGTTCTGCTCCAACTGATCCGACACGCGGAACCCTTCTGGCAGCACCGCGCCCTTGGGATAGACCGTGGCATGCGCGAACGGCGCTTCGGTCACGGCGGGATCAGCCTTATCCTCGCCGCCATAGCTGCGCGTGTCGCTGGCCTGCGCC
>JBJXEK010000200.1:0-20787 GCA_046155055.1 Novosphingobium sp.
GTTTCAGCCGCGACCGAGACGCGCGCAGTATCGACCGCGGCCTGCGCCGCGCCGATGTCGGCCCGCGCCGCCTCGATCGAGCGGCTGATCCCGCCGAACATGTCGACCTCGTACGAAGCATCGAAACCAAGCGAGTACAGGTTGTTGGTGTTCGCTCCCCCGAATACAGGGATGAACGAGCGGCTTCGCCTCGCCTGCGCGGAGATGTCGGTTGTTGGCAGCCGCGCCGCCCCGGCTTCGGAAAGAATCGCGCGCGCGCGCTGCAGGTTGGCTGCGGCGGCGCGCCGATCGGTATTTTTGGCGAGCGCCTGCGTCACCAACCGGTCAAGCTCGGTGTCTTTGAACAGGTGCCACCACTGATCTGGTAAAGGCGATGGCGTGACCGCGCCGTTGTCCAGCGCTTCGTTCAGCCGCACTTGCTCGGGCGGCAGCGGCGCGGGGCGCTGATAGTCCGGCCCCACTGCGCAAGCGGCGAGCAGGAGCGACAGGAGCGGAGTCAGGCGCCTCATGGCTCCAACTCCGGCGGGGCTGGCGATTCGGTTACCGGGCCCTTGCGGCGCGCCCAGCGACTCACCCGGTCACCGAGCTTGCGGCTGATGATATAGAACGAGGGCGTGAACAGCAGGCCGAACACGGTCACGCCGATCATGCCGAAGAACACCGCGATGCCCAGCGCCTGGCGCATTTCCGCGCCCGGCCCGGTGGCAATAACCAGCGGCAGCGTTCCGAGGATGAACGCGATCGAGGTCATCAGGATCGGCCGCAGGCGCTGGTGCGCGGCGCGCTCGGCCGCGGCGCGCGGCTCCAGCCCGTCATCCTCGCCGGCGCGCGCGAACTCCACGATCAGAATCGCGTTCTTGGCGGCAAGGCCGATCAGCACCACCAGGCCGATCTGCGTGAGAATATTGTTGTCGCGGCCCATCAACCCCACACCGACGATGGCGGCGAGCAGGCACATCGGCACGATCAGGATCACCGCCAGCGGCAGCACGAGGCTTTCGTATTGCGCCGCCAGCAGCAAGAAAACGAAGACAACCGCCAGAACGAACACGAGGCTGCCGGTGTTACCCGCCTGCTGCTGCTGATAAGCAAGTTCCGTCCATTCATAGGTGAAGCCCGCCGGGAGATTGGCTTTGGCGAGCCGGTCCATCGCCGTGAGCGATTGGCCGGAGGAGAAGCCGCGCTTCGTATCGCCTTGCAGTTCGGCTGCAGGATAGAGGTTGAAACGCACCACGCGGTAGGGGCCGCTGTCGTTCTTGAGGGTCATCACTGCCGCCAGCGGCACCATCGTGCCCGAAGCCGAGCGCGTCTTGAGCCGGGAGATATCGCCGACATCGTCACGATAGGGCGCATCGGCCTGCGCGGTCACGCGCCATGTCCGGCCGAGGAAGTTGAAATCGTTGACGTATGTGCTGCCCAGATAGGTGCCGAGCGTGGAGAAGATTCGCTCCACCGGCACGCCGATCTGCTCGGCCCGCTCGCGGTCGATCTCGGCCTTGAGCCGCGGCGTCTTGGTGTTGAACTGGGTGAACACCGAGGTCAGGCCCGGTTCCTGGTTCGCCGCCATCATCATCTTGAACGCGGCCCCTTCGAGCGCGGCATAGCCTGCGCCGTTGCGGTCCTCGATCAGCATCTTAAAACCGCCGCCTGTGCCGATGCCGCGCACCGGAGGCGGGGCCACGACCAGCAGATTGCCGGCGGTGATGCTGCCATAGGCCTTGCGCAGATCATTCGCCACGGCGTCGGCACCGCTCTTGCGATCGGCAAAATCCTTGAGCGTGATGAAAATCGCCCCGGCATTGGGCGCAGTGGTGAAGGTCGCGCCGTCGAAGCCGGCGAAGGCGATGGTCGCCTTCACATTCGGATTGTCGCGCGCGATCTTTGCCGCCTGCTGGACGATCTCGTCGGTGCGCTGGAGCGAACTGCCCGGCGGCAACTGCACTACGCCGATCAGGTAGCCCTGATCCTGCGCTGGAATGAACCCGGTCGGCGTCGCCCAGAACCGCCAACCCGCGACGCAGAGCAGCAGGACATAGGCGATCGCGATGATCCCCAGCGAGCGCACGAACCGTGCGGTCAGCCGGCCATATCGCTCGGACAGCGAATCGAAGCCGCGATTGAAGCTGCGCGCAAACCGTGCCGGAGCCCCGCGCCAGCCGGCGCTAGCTTCCGCTTCGTGCTTGGGTTTCAGGATCAGCGCGGCCAGCGCGGGCGAGAGCGTGAGCGAGACAAACGCCGAGATGGCGGTCGCGCTGACGATGGTGAGCGCGAACTGCTTGTAGAATGCGCCCGAAATGCCCGGGATGAATGCGGTCGGGATGAACACTCCGCACAGCACGAGCGCGATCGCGATCAGCGCGCCCGAAACTTCGTCCATTGTCTTGTGCGCGGCGTCCTTGGGGCTAAGCCCCTCCTCGTCCATCAGCCGCTCAATGTTTTCGACCACCACGATGGCATCATCGACTACGATACCGATGGCCAGAACCAGACCGAACAGCGAGAGGTTGTTGAGCGAGAAGCCGAACGCGGCCATCGCGGCGAAACTGCCGATCAGCGAGACCGGTATGGCGATGATCGGTATAAGCGAGGCGCGCCAGCTCTGCAGGAACACCAGCACCACCAGCGCGACCAGCACAATCGCCTCAAACAAGGTGTGTTCGACCGCGCTGATCGAGGCGCTGATGTATTCGGTGGGGTTGTACGGGATCGAATAGACCATGCCCGGCGGGAAAGCCTTTGCCAGTGCCGCCATTTCGGCCTGCACCGCCGCCGCCGTCTTGAGCGCATTCGAGCCGGGAAGCTGCGTGACGGCAATGCCGATTGACGGGAACGAATCGCGGTACGCATTCGTGCCGTAATCCCGCGCACCGAGCTCGATCCGCGCGACATCGCGCAGCCGGGTCAGCCGCCCGTCATCGGCGCGTTTGATGATGATGTTGCCGAACTGGTCGGTCGAGGTAAGCCGGCCTTCGGTCTGGATGCCAAGCTGAAACGCAGTGCCGCCCTGGTTGAACGGCGGCTGACCGACCGATCCTGCCGCAACCTGGGCGTTCTGCGCCCGGATCGCGGCGATGATCTCGTCGACCGTGAGATTGCGCGAGGAGGCGGCATCGGGATCGATCCAGATGCGCATGCTGTAATCGCGCCCGCCGATGATGCGCACGCCGCCCACGCCGGGCACGCGGCTCAACCGGTCGACCACCTGCAGCGTCGCGTAGTTGGCGATATATTGCTGGCTGAGCGACTTGTCTGGCGCATAGAGGTTCATCACCATGAGCAGGTCGGGTGAACTCTTGCGCACCGTGACGCCGATCTGGCGGACTTCCTCTGGCAGGCGCGGCTCGGCGGTGGCGACGCGGTTCTGGACCAAGACCTGCGCCTGATCGATGTTCGTACCGGCCTTGAATGTGACCGTAATCGCCACATTGCCGTCGCCGGTCGAGGACGACTGCATGTAGATCATGTTTTCCACGCCGTTGATCGATTCCTCGAGCGGCGCAGCGATGGTTTCGGCAAGCGTTTCGGCGGTGGCACCGGGATAGTTTGCCGAAACCACGACGGTTGGCGGCGCAATTTCCGGATATTGAGCAACTGGCAGCGAAGGGTACGCGATGGCGCCCACGATCACGATCAGGATCGAGAGCACCGCCGCGAAGATCGGCCGGTCGATAAAGAAATGCGGCAAGCGCATTACTTTGCCGTTGCTTCAGCTGCCGCCGGCGCCTTGAGCAGGGAGGATCCCGGCGCATCGTCCGCGGCACGGGGTTTGAGAGGGACAGTCTTGGCCTCGACCGCCATGCCCGGCTGCAGACGGGCCAGGCCATCGATCACGACCCGTTCGGTCGGCGCAAGCCCGGCCTTGACCACGCGCAGCCCCTCGACCAGCGGTCCTGTTTCGACCGGCCGCTGCACGGTCTTGCCATCCTTGCCCACGACATAGACGAAGCGCCGCGTCTGATCGGTCACGATGGCCTCGTCCGGCACGAGCAAGGCGTTGTAGGTGCCCGATCCGAGCAGTCGCGCGCGGCCGAACATTCCCGGCACGAGGAACCCGCTTGGATTGTCCACTTCCGCATAGGCGCGGATGGTGCCGGAGTTCTGGTCGATGGCGTTGTCGACAAAGCGCATCATGCCATGCCAGTTGTACGAGGCCTCGTCGGCCAGCTTGATGTCGACCGGATTGGGCGCATAGCGCGAGGACCTGCGCTCGCCAGTTTGCGCCTGGCGGACATATTTGAGGTAGAAGCTCTCTGCGCCGTCAAACGCAAAGCGGATCGGATTGATCGTGACGATCCGAGTCAGAACGGTCTGCCCGGCCGCGACATACGTACCGATTGAAACGCGCTTGTCCGAGACGCGCCCGCTGATGGGTGAGCGGATGGTGGTGAAGGAGAGGTCTAGCTGCTTGGCTTCCAGCGTCGCACGTGCCGACCCTGCCGAAGCAATCGCGCTGCGCAGATTGGCCTGCTTGGTCTCGAACTCCTCGCGGCTGATCGCCTGGGCATCGACCAGCTTCTGCGCGCGCGCCATTTCGGTGCGGGCGTTGGTCACCAACGCCTGTGCCTTGGCAAGATCCGCCTCGGCCTGCGCGGCGGCGGCGCGGTAGGGCCGCGGATCGATAACGAAAAGTACCTGGCCCTTGGCGACTTCGACACCCTCGCGGAATTCCACGCTTTGCACGGTGCCCGAAATGCGGGGCCGGATTTCGACATCCTGCACCGCCTCGAAGCGGCCCACATAGTCATCCCAATCAACGACCTGGCGCTGGAGCGGGACGGCAGCGGAAACATGCGGCGGGGGCGGGGGGGGCGGTACCGTCGGAGAACAGGCGTTGGTGGCAAAAGCGGTTGCCACAAGGGCGAGGAATCCGATTCGATGCATTATTAACGAAGGTAAAGGGTCCAATGGCCAAAGGCAATTGAGCTTCGCGGGTGGGCACGCTTCCCAGCCTGCGGCCAGCTCTGCCTTCGCCAATTCTTGCGATTCCCCTCGAAGCCAGTGGCGCTGGTCGATATGGGTTGCTATACGAAACGCAGTTCTAGGCGATGACAGGGATGACAGGGGTGACAGGCGTGGCAATCGAGGCAATGGTCAACGGCAAGCCGGTCGCCTTCACTGCGGAACCCGATACCCCGCTGCTCTGGGTGATCCGCGAAGAGCTGGGCATGACTGGCACAAAGTTCGGTTGCGGCATCGCGGCTTGCGGGGCCTGTAGCGTGCATATCGATGGCCAGATCACCCGCTCCTGTAGCGTTCCTGTCAGCGATGTGGCGGGCAAGTCGATCACCACGATCGAGGGGCTGGCTGCTGCGGACGGAACGCTGACAGCGCTCCAGAACGCGTGGATCGAGCATCAGGTGCCGCAGTGCGGCTATTGCCAATCGGGCCAGATCATGGCCGCCGCCGCGCTGCTTGCCGCGACGCCGAAGCCTAGCGATGCCGATATCGATGCCGCGATGACCAACATCTGCCGCTGCGGCACGTACCCGCGCATCCGCGCCGCGATCCACGCCGTTGCCGGCACCACCCCCACCCCAACCGCCGCCGTTCAGGCCTGAGGAGCAAGCACATGGGCATGATCCGCAGAACATTCCTGTTCGGCAGCGCCGCCGTCGTCGGCGGGGGCATTTTCGGCATCAAGTACGCTGATAGTTCGGCGCGCGGGGCCGCCGCCAAGCTGACCGAGGGCAAGGGTGGCCACAACTTCGGCACCTGGATCCGCTTGGGTGAGGACGACAGCGTCACACTTTATTCGCCGCATACCGACATCGGGCAGGGCTCGAACACCGGCCTGGCGCAGATGCTGGCGGAAGAGCTCGATGCCGACTGGAGCAAGGTCGTTGTCGCCTACGCTCCGGCTGAAGGACCTTTCGCCACCGTCGATGTGGCGCGCGGTTTCCTTGGACCCATGAGCGGCTTTCCCGGCATCATCGAGGCGCTCCCCCAATCGTTGATGTCGATGATTGCGCGTTCGCTCCCGCTACAGATTACCGGGGGATCTTCGGCCCTGCGCTTCACCGGGCAGAAATCCTTCCGCGTGGTCGGCGCGGCGACCCGGCTGGCGCTGATCGAGACCGCAGCCGGACGGATGGGCGTGCCTGCTGCGGAACTGACCACAGCGGACAGCAAGGTGATCCACGCCAAGTCGGGCAAATCGCTGCGCTACGGCGAACTTGCCGCCGAAGCCGCGAGACATACGCTGGAAACCGAGCCCAAGCTGAAAGAAGCCAAGGACTTCAAGTTCATCGGCAAGCCGATCCCGCGCATCGACATCCCGGGCAAGGTCAACGGCTCCGCGCAATACGGCATGGACGTGATCAAGCCCGATATGCGGGTTGCCACTGTAATCGCGGCGCCCATCCGCGGCGGCAAGCTGATCTCGGTCGATCCCGCGCCCGCGATGGCGGTTTCGGGTGTCGAGAAGGTGATCAAGTTGGACGCCGCCGTGGTCGTGGTGGCCAAGGGTTACTGGCAGGCGCTCAAGGGCGCGCGCGCGCTCGCGCCCAAGTTCAGCGACGGCGGCAATGGACTGATCTCCACCGCCACGATCTTTGCACAGCAGGACAAGCTGCGCGCCGAGGACAAGCCTAGCGGCACCAACGGCAGCGGCGATGTGGATGCCGGTTTCAAGGTCGGCGGCGCGAAACTGATCGAAGCCGATTACCGTATGCCGTTCCTTCATCATGCGATGATGGAGCCCTTTGCGCTCACTGCACATTACAAAGACGGCCATCTCGATGTTTGGGGCGGCATGCAGGACCCGCTCGGTTCCAAGATGGCGGCGGCCAAATCGGCTGGGCTGGGCAGCGACAAGGTGACCTTCCATCCCATGCTGATCGGCGGCAGCTTCGGCCGCCGCCTGCCGATGTACATGGAAGTCGTCGATCAGGTGGCGCGCGTCGCGATGCAGGTGCCGCACCCGGTCAAGCTGATCTGGGCGCGCGAGGAGGAAGTGACGCAGGGGGCCTATCGCCCGCAGAGCTCGGCCAAGCTGGCGGGTGCGATCGGCACCGATGGCAAGCTCACGGCATGGCGCAACGATTTTTCGCAGCCGGAGGACGGCTTCGTTGACGTGCCGTTTTTCTATGACGTGCCCGCTGTGGCGCGCCGCCATTTCAAGCAGGTCTCGAACCAGACGGTCGGTGCGTGGCGGTCGGTCAATGCGACGCAGCATGGCTTCACCACCGAAAGCTTCATGGACGAACTGGCGCATGCCGCCGGGGCCGATCCGCTGGAGTTCCGCAAGGCGCACCTCAAGCCGGGCTCGCGCCACCGCGCGGTGCTTGACGAGGTCGGCAAGCTGAGCGGCTGGGGTAGCCCGCTGCCAGCCGGCACGGGACGCGGTGTCGCGATTGTGGAGTGTTTCAAGACCATCGTCGCGCAGGTCGTGGAAGCGACGCTGAACGAGGACGGCACGCCCAAAGTGCTCAAGGTGACAGCGGTTGTCGATTGCGGAACCGTTGTGAATCCCGTTGCTGCCGAGGGCCAGATCCTGGGCGGCACCGTGATGGGGCTCTCGACCGCGCTTGGCGAGGAAATCACGCTGGAAAAGGGTGCGGTGGTGCAGAGCAATTTCACCGATTACGAGGTGATCAAGCTTGCCCAGACCCCCACGATCTCGGTGCATTTCCTGAACAGCGGCGCGGAGATGGGCGGCATCGGCGAACCGGGCCTGCCGCCTGCCGCCCCTGCGCTCGCCAATGCGCTGTTTGCCGCCACCGGCAAGCGCGTGCGCCACTTGCCGATCCGGGATCAGGCCAAGGCCTAAGGCCTGATCGCGACTTTGCGCCCCGCCGTGTTCCAGCCGCGGATTCCGATTGCGGCGGGCTCGGCGCTGGCGGGCACGCGCACCGTCAGGGTGCGCCGCTCGCCCGGTAGTAGCGAGACGTAGTTGTCCTCGAAGTAGGCGGGCAGGACGCGCGCGCCGGCCTTGTCGAGCACGGTGAACTTGATCGCGAGGGCGGGGCCAGTGCCCTCGTTCGCAAGGTTGAGCGTGATCCGGTGGTTGCCGCCGTCGCGCACGGCATCGGGCATGGACACGCGCGCCTGCAGGCCCAGCTTGGCCGGCGCGAGGGCATTCAAACCAAGGTAGGCCGCCGGTTCGCGCCCGCGCCAATAGAAGTTGCGCGATAGCACGCTGCCTGCGCTGTCGGTCAGCTCGAGCGCAACGAGCACCATGCCGCCGCCAGCCAGCAACGACTCGAGGGCCACTTCGCCTGCAGATGTGGCGCTGTTGGCGGGGGTGATGAGCGGCCGTTCCTGCTGGAGAAGCGTACGCCCTGCCAGATCGGTCACCCGCACCCGCGCGGTGAGACCCGGCAGATTCCCCCGCGCGGTGTTGATCGCCATCAGCTGATTGTCCTGCAGATTGAACTGGACATGTACCAGCTCGGCCCCGGCTTTCGCGCCATGGTAGGCGGGCTCGGTATTGTTTTCCATCCAGTTGCGGATCACGTTCATGTGGGTCTCGCGCTCGAGCCGGAAATAGGGCTCCAGCTGCGCGTGGCCGAATCCGGCGATCCGGAGGTGTGGGAGTTCATGAAGGACGAGCTCTCCAGGATGGCGCTCGCCTACTTGCGCTGCGCCGACTGAATTCAGAGACTCCTGAAACGGCCCGCCAGCCGGTGGAGCACACCCCCCATCATCCCGCCGATCTTGTCAGGGCGCTGCCGATCGACGTGATCTGCGGTCTTTCAGTCATGCTGCTTTGTCCCTTTGGGTCCCATGGCCCAAGCAATGCCGTTCGCCAGAAGCGCGGCGGCCTGCGGCGCATCGTAGTTTTCAGGCCGGTGCCCGATGGCGGTGTAAAACGCGCGGCCCCCAATCCCCTTGGCGCCGACGAACTTGCGCCACGCGATCGGATGATAGCCCATCGACAAGTTTTCGTCCCGGTAGCCTATCTGCTTGTAATCCTGCTCGTCGATCGTCGCGACTGCCACCGCGCCGCCGTCGACCGGGTTGCGGTCGAAGGAATACCATTCCTCCAGCAGCGGCCAATGCTCTGCGACGCCTGCGCCGATCCCGCTTTGCGTGTCAGCCAGACGGACTGTAGCGGTCTGGAACTGCGGCTTGCCTGGATGGCCGATGAACCGCGCGCCGATCAGCGTGTCGGCATACCAGTCCCAGAACCAGCGCGGATCCCCGCCCGAGCCGTGGATGCCGGCAAAGCCGCCGCCATGCTCGATATAGGCGCGGAAGGCCGCGCGCTGCGGCACGGTGAGCGCATCTCCGCTGACGTTGTTCCACACGACCACATCGAAGCGGGCGAGGTCCTTAGAGTTCATGACGCCGCCGGATGCAGTGAACACGATTTGCCAGCCGCGCGCCTGGGCGATTTTGGTGAGGCGGGCGCGGGCGGCATCGACTGACGGATTGTCGCGGAAGCCGTTGATCTTCTCGAACACCAGCACCTGCAGGCGCTTGTTACGCGGGGGCAGGGCGGGCCGGTCGTGGTCATAGCGCGCGCAGCGGTCCAGCGTGAAGGCGTCAGAGATCGGCAGCGCGGCCAGCTTTGCGGCCAGCACAGGCTCCAGCGCAGCGCGGTCGGGCCGCATTTCCAGCAGCGAGCCCGGTGTCAGGATATTGGCAAAGCCGGGCGGCAAGCCGCCGCCGCTGAAATTGCGGGTGAACCCGGTGACGAGACCGGGTGCAACCGCATCCAGCGCAGCAGGCCCGCCCGGATGCATCAGCACGTCGGAAAGTGGAGCCTCGATCCCGAGCGGCGCAGTCGCCAGCGGGCAATCGCGCACGGGTTCGGCGGCGAACGCCGGAACGCCTGCGGCTAGCAGCACGGCGGCGACAAAGCCTTGGCGCACGGTCACAGGTGCGCCAGCCAATCGAGGTACTGATCGATCCAGTGGTCGCTGGTGGTGCCGCGCGGAAACATGCCGAAGCCGTGGTCGCCGCCGGAATAGAGATGGAATTCGACCGCCGGGCTTTCGTGCAGCCAGCTGTCTACCAGCTTTAGTCCGCCCTGTTTGAACAGCGGGTCGTTGGCCGCAATGGCGGCAAACAGCGGCGGGCGGAGGCCGCCGGTCACGGTCTGGGTCATCGGCGGGTAGATCAGGCCGACGTGGGCGAGCAGAACGGCTTCCTTCTTCTGCTCCAGCAGACGGATCAGCGTGCGCGAGCCGGCGGAAAAGCCGATTGCGCCGATGGCTTTGGGATCAAGCTTCCATTCCGCCGCCCGCGTGGAAACCAGTGCCACGGCGGACGCCAGATCGTCGACCGCTGGCGGCAGATCGGGCAGTTCGCCCTTGCCGAGCGAGCGGAACTGGCTCGCCATGCCGCCCATGAAGTCTTCCGCCTTGGGCGGCGTGGGATTGACCCGGTATTTCAGCACGAACGCGGTATAGCCCTGCGCGGCGAGCCGGTCAGCAACGCGAAAGCCCTCGCTGTCGATCGAGACGAACATGTAGCCTCCGCCGGGCACGACAATAACCGCCTTGCCGTTGCTGCGCCCGTTCATCGGCCGCACGACGTAGAGCGAGGAGCGCTCGACATTGCGCACCCAGACCTGGCCGAACACCCGGTTCCACACTTCGCTGCCTGCGGGCACATTGCGCAGCGCGATTTCCTCGCCGCGCGCGGGTGGCACCGCGTCGGGCACGAACAGCGCCGGGTCGGGCGCCTGCGCAAGGGCAGGGGCCGCGCACATCAGCAGCAGGGCTGCGGTTGCAATCCACTGAAACGTCGCTCGCATGGGCTTATCCTCTCGCTGCATGGGTGCGGATGAAATCGCGGTAGACGAGTGCGCTCGGCTTGGGGCGGCGTTCGAACGTCTGGCGGTCGAGCGTGTGTAGGCCGTAATGGAACTTGTAACCAAAGCCCCATTCAAAATTGTCGATCAGCGACCAGTGGCAATCTGATCATCGAGCATGGCGAGGCTGACGCCAACCGGAAGGTCGCCTCGCATGGCCTTGATCGCGGCCATACCGGCGGTGTGGCCGGCCTGCAAATTGGCCTGCATCTTGGCCGGATCAGGCTGGTATAGTGCGCTGCCAGCCAGGAAGGCCGGCGCGCCCAGCTTGGCGGCGGCGGTGGCGGCGCAATGTTGTCTTACGCTGATCGTCAGCTCGAGCTGATGGGCCACACCCGAACGATCGAGGCGATTGCCCGCGCTGGTGCATAAAATCCATTTATGCCTTATCATCCGAACAAGCATTTTTACAGATTGATCAGCTGTCCGCAGAAGGACGAAGGAGAGGCTCAATGATGATTACGCTGGATCAGGCACTGACGATTGCCCGAGAAACGCTTGCCGAAGGCAAGGCCCGCGGATTTGCGCCGCTGTGCTGCGTGGTGCTCGATCGCGGAGGCCACACGCTGGCGCTGCTGCGCGATGAGAACGCCTCGATCTACCGACCCGAGATTGCCACCGGCAAGGCGGCAGGCTGCATTGGCATGGGATTTGGCGGTCGTGAACTGGCAAAGCGGGCTGCGGCCCAGCCAATGTTTATCAATGGTTTGCAGGCCGCTTTTCCCAAAGGCATGCTGCCCGTGCCCGGCGGCGTGCTGATCCGCGCCGAGGATGGCACGCTGCTCGGCGCAGTGGGCGTAACGGGCGACACATCGGACAACGACGAGATTTGCGCGCTGGCGGGCATCGCCGCTGCGGGGCTGAAGGCTGATACTGGCGCATGACCGATACGCTGTTCACCGATGTGCGGATCTTCGACGGAAGCGGCGCGGCGCTGTTTCCGGAGGAAGTTCTGGTGCGCGGTGAACGCATCGAAGCGGTGGCGCAAGGATACTAACGCCTGCCGCGCGAAGGGGTGACGGTTGTCGAAGGCGGCAGCCGCACCCTGATGCCCGGCATGGCCTAGGCGCATGGCCACCTGACCTGGCCGACCTCGACCGAGCGAATGATCAACACGATGAAGCCGCTGCCGATTGAGCAACATGTGCTGGTTACCGCGCAGAACGCGCGGATCACCCTCGATCACGGGTTCACCAGTGTTTATTCGGCAGGCTCATTGGGCGAACGGATTGAACCGGCGCTGCGCGACATGATCGAGGCGCGCAAGGACACCGCGTTCACCGCGCCTGCGGCCGGTCTGCTTTGGGCGCGCGTCTATGAAGCGCAGGACTTCGGGATTCGACCTGCCGGAGCCGCTGACCTTGGCGCGCTGTGCGGCATCGAGTTGGGCCAGAAATCTGCCCGGCGGCGACTACGGCTTCCCGGAAGCGCTCGCCAAGCGCAGCATCCACACCCTTTGCGTCGATCAGCCGGGCGCGGGCGAAGCGTTGCGTCTGCAGGATATCCCCGCCACGCCAATTTCGGAAAAGTGGGGTTCAAAGTGGGTTGACTGGCTCGAAACGCAGCCGCAGGTGGATATGGCGCGCGAGGGCGGGGTGGAGCCTGTCGGCGCGGTCAACATGAGCTTCGGCAACAACTACATCGCGGACTGGTTCGCCGATACGCTCGGTGGCCACGCGAAAGGTTGAATTGGGGGCTGGGGTTTCCCGACGGGCAAGGTGTATCGCTGCCTTGATTTGAACGGCGCTTTTCTGGCAAACGGCATGGGCGCCGGCGTTCGTGCGCGGGGGAATGCGTGTGCCGGATCAGAAGATACAGATTGTGGTGGTGGGCGGCGGCGCGGGCGGTCTGGAACTCGTGCGCAAACTCGGCGCGCGCTATGGCCGCAAGCGGCACGACATCATCCTGATCGACCGCAACCTCACGCATATCTGGAAGCCGTTGCTGCACGAGGTCGCGGTCGGCTCGCTCGATGCGAACCTTGATGAGGTCGGCTATGGCGGCCACGCGGTGCGCTGGGGCTATCGCTTCTTTAACGGCAGCATCGAGAGCATCGATCGGGCAGCGCGCACCATCACCACCGCGCCGCTGACCGATGAGCATGGCGAGGAAGTGATCGGACGGCACACGATCCGCTATGACTATCTGGTCATGGCGATCGGGGGGATTTCCAACGATTTCGGCGTGCCCGGAGTGCGCGAGCATGCGATGTTCCTCGAAGACCGGCCGCAGGCCGACAAGTTTCGCCAGAAGCTGCTCAACGCCTGTTTCCGGGCCAACCATGCGCAACAGACTGGCGATGCCAAGGCCCGCGTGCGTGTCAGCATCGTCGGCGGCGGGGCGACCGGTGTGGAACTGGCAGCCGAGCTTTACAACGCGGCCAAGTCGCTCCGGAACTACGGGCTTGAAGTGTTCGACGAGACCACGCTGGAGGTCTCGCTGCTGGAAGCCGGACCACGCATCCTGCCCGCGCTGGACGAGACACTTGCCGCCACGGCCAAACACGAGTTGCAGAAGCTTGGGGTCAAGGTGCTCGACCGCACGCAAGTCGTTCGGCTTGAGAACCGGGCCGTTCACATTGGCGATGGCAGCGTGATCGAAGCTGACCTCATCGTCTGGGCAGCGGGCGTGAAGGGGGCCGAGGAAATCAAGACGATGGGCGATCTGGCGCTGACCCGCGGCAACCAGATCATCGTGCGGCCCACGCTCCAGACCGAAACCGACGACCGGATCTATGCGCTGGGTGACTGCGCCTCATGCATACTCCCGGGCAAGGAACGCCCCGTCCCGCCGCGTGCCCAATCCGCGCACCAGATGGCGAGCCTGGTGTTCACGAACCTGGTCCGCGCGCAGGCAGGGCAGCCGCTCAAGGACTTCGCGTATCATGACCACGGCTCGCTGGTCTCGCTAAGCCGGTTTTCGACCGTCGGCAGCCTGATGGGCAATCTCGTGGGCGGGCGCATGTTCGTGGAAGGCTGGATCGCCCGGACGGTCTACATGTCGCTTTACCGCATGCACCTGATCGCGATCCACGGCTGGTGGCGCGGAGTGACGCTGATCGTGATCGGCCATGTGAACCAGATCGTGCGGCCAAGGCTCAAGCTGCACTAATACCAACCTGCAGTGATCCTGACCTATGAGGATTGCCAGCCCCGTTCGCTGGCAAGGAGTGGCAACGAAGGCGATGTGGTGCATGGTCGAGGCGTCGCGACGAAGTCCAGCGGGCGGGCTGGCAACCCTGCGGGCGGTTTCTGGCGGCCCTCGGACTGCGTCGCGTCGCTTGGACGGGCAACCAGCCCGCCCCGCGCAACGCTCCTTACCGAGAACCGCCAGAAGCCGTCCTCATAGGTCAGGATCACTGCAGGTTGGTATAAGGCCTACTTCTCCTCCTCAAGCGTGACAGGGCCGATCAGTCCGGATGGCCGCAGCGGTGCATCCGCGCGGTAGGTCATGATCTTGGTGAAGGTGATCGGCTTGGCGCCCGGTTGTTCATCGCCGATCAGGCGGTTGACCCACAGGTTCGTGACGCGCACTTCGAGCGTATTGTTGCCCGGTTTTACAAAGCCAGTGAGATCGGCGCGGTAGGGCGGCTTCCATAAAATTCCCGCAGACTTGCCGTTGACGATAACCTCGGCCATCTCGCGCACTTCGCCCAGATCGAGCACAAGGTACTTGGCGGTCTTGGCGGGCAGCTTGAATACTTGGCGGTAAGTGGCGGTGCCGGAGAAGTAGCGCACGCCCGCGTCCGCATGCTTCGACCAGTCGGCGAGCTGGGGCAGCACAACGCTGTCCGGTGCGCCGCGCCCCGGCTGGAAGGTCGATCGCATCTGCTTCTGTGAGGCCGGTGCCGTAGCTTGAAGCTATGCCGTAGTAATCGAGATTGGTCGTAAAACCGGCCTTTTCCTCGAACCGATGCGTGCGAGTGGTGCTGGAAAAGTCGAGCTCGGATACCGTGATCTGCGGCGGCCCCGCGCTCATGAAGCCCGGGAATGCGGGAAACTTTGCGCCGGGCGCAGGCGGTGTGGGCAAGCTGAAACCCTAGGCATCGGGCAGGAAGCGCACGCGCATGGCTTTGGCGGTGACTGGCGGGAAAGCGAGCGTATATTGCGCGCCCGTCCCGCCCGGAAAGCGCGCGACTTCGGTGAAGCTGACGCCGTCGGCGCTGGCTTCGAGCACCGGCTCGAACTTGGCCGCGCTGAACAGCGAGGTTGGCGCAGTGCCCAGCGTAGCAGAGCGGACAACCTGCGGTGCGACCAACTCGCCCTTGAAGCGCTTGCCGCCGGTCATTGCGGTTTCGGACCGGACGAACTTCTTGATCCCGTCCTCGGGTTTCACCCAAGGCCCGCCGCTCTCGCTCCAGCCGGGGGAGCCAGCGATGGCCATCTCGAGGCCGAGCCGGTCGGCGGTCTGGGCGGCGAAGCGGAACGCATGCTTCCACTCGGGAATCATATAGACCAGTCGCTTTTCGATTGCTTGCGGGGTTTGCAGCTACGCGTCGAAGTTCTGCACCCCGCCAATGCCGATGCGCTTCATCCATTCGAGATCGAGTCGGATGCCATCCTCGGTGACATTGCCGTTCATCCAGTGCCACCACACGCGCGGGCGGGCGGAGGCGGGAGGATTGCGGAAGCCTCCTGTCAAAAGATCAGAAGGTAAGGATTTGGAGGGCGGGGGATCGGCGTGAAGCGGAGCAAGCGCGCTGCCGGCCAGCAGCAGCGCACCGATCAACCGGAAGGGGCCCGTTTTCATGTCCTGTCTCCGCTCCCAACGACAACCGGAAAGCCGTCCATGTAAGGGTTGTCGTCCGGGCCGCGGCGCATCGGAAATTTGCTCCAAGGACCGCCCGGCCTATCCGCTGTTGTTGATCTCTAAACTTGCTGATAGCTTCTCAAAATTACCGAAAAACGTGGGGGTCACGGCATGGGCTCGAGTATTAAATCGACCATATTCAAGTATTACCAGCCAGCAACGCTGGTGGTGATTTTTGCGTTCTGGTCGTTGCTTCCGGCGGACCTGGCGTCCAGCGGCTGGACCATCGTGATCGCCGCGATTTGCACCAAGTTCATGATCCTCGGCCTTGAGGCGGTGAACGAGCGCCATGCTGGATGGCGGCTGACGCGGGCGGAATTCCTCTCCGATCTATTCTATTTCGTCATTGGCTACACGGTGGTGCGTTATGCGGTAAAACACGGGGCAGAGCCGCCGCAATTTGCGCTGAAGGATTGGCTTGGCATTCACACGCCTTGGCTGGAGCACGCGCCGCTGATCGTGCAGGTCGCGTTGATCATGCTGCTGATCGAGTGGGGGCATTATTGGCTGCATCGCGCGATGCACAACTGGCACCCGCTGTGGCTGACCCATGCGCCGCACCATTATGTGCGCCAGCTCAATGCCTTGAAGGGCGCGGTGGGCAATCCGCTCGAGCTGTTCCTGATCGGGCTCAGCTTGGTGACGCTCCTCGATTTCTCGCTGACAGCGCTGTTCTGCGCCGGGCACATGCTGGGCACGATCACGGCGTTCTCGCATGCCAATGTGCGCTTCAATCCGCCGCGTTGGTATTCCGCGTTTTTCACCACGATCGAGGCGCACAGCCTGCACCACTCGGTGGAGTACGAAGACACCCGATGCAACTATTCGTGCGCGCTCATCCTCTTCGACCGCATCCACGGCACCTACCGTGCGGGCGAGGCTATCGAGGTTGGGCAGGACGGTCGGCGGCACATGTCGATAAAGGAAACGCTGCTGTTTCCGTTTATGCCGGTGATCGACTGGGTGCGGGGGCGATTTCCCCCCTCTCCCAAGCCTCTCCCCTGAAGAGGAGAGGGCACTAGATAGGGACTGTCCCTATTTATTGGGCCACCAGGTCAGTGTGTGGACGTCGTGCGCTGAGGTCCACACGCCCTGCGGGGTCCAGCGCAGTGCGCCGCTGCCGACGGGCTTGCCGAGGCGGGCGAGGACCGCGAGGGATTCGGGATCGATCACCGCGAATTCCTGATCGTCGGTGGTGCGCAGCCAGACTTTACCGCCGCCGGTATCGATATCGCCCCACTTGAGGTTCGCGCCGACTTTCACGCGGCCGGTGATCTTGACGCTGGCGGGATCGATCCGCGCGACAGTGCCATCGCCCTGTTCCTGCACCCACACCGCGCCTTCGCCCGCGACGAGGAAGCCGGGCGCGGCACCGAGCGCGACTTTGCCGGTAACGGTGTTGGTGACGGGATCGATCCGCTGCAGCACCTGGGCCTTGGCGCTGACCGCCCAGAGCGCGCCGAGGCCGTATGTCAGATACCAGCTGCCCGACTCGACCGGAATCGATGCGATGACCTTGTTGGTCGCCGGATCGATCCGCGCGATCATGCCCTTGGCGTCGCTGCCGATCCATACAGACCCCGCGCCAGTAACAGTGTTGAGCTCACCCTCCTCAGGGTTGGCGATGCCCGAGGCGATCCTGGCGATGACTTTGCCGGTTTTGGTATCGATTCGTGTGACCACGCCTGCGGGGCAATCGGCGACCCAGAGCGCGCCGAACTCGACACTCATGCCGCCGCAGGGGCGCGTGACGGGCGCTTCGGCTAGTTTGCCCTTGCGCGACCACTGCTCGACCTTGCCCTTGTTGGTGGCCCACACTGTTTCGCCGTCAATGGCGAGGAAATCGGCGAAGCCGGGCACTACCTGAACTTCAGGCTTGGGCGGGGCCTCATCCGCTTGCGCTGCGAAGGGGCTCACTGCGCAGAGCGCTGCGGCGGCCATTAGCATTCCCTTGAGCGTGTGCATGCGGCGTTCCTTTTCGCGGGGATGGGTCTAGCAGGCTTAACTGCGCTGCGCGATGAACGCGCGCCAGCCGCCGAGGTGGGTGATGTCCTGCGCTCCAGTTGTGGCGCGCGGTTCGGAAACGAAGCCTTTCACGCTGGTGCCGTCTGCCAGCGTGACGGTGCCGATGGCGAGCGGCGGCGGCACATCAACAACGAAGCTGCCGAATTCGGCGATGCCAAGTTCATAAATTTCGACTGCGATGGCCGCGCCTTCGGCGCTGTGGACAAGCGCTGGCTTGGGCGGCACGCTGTCTGCCATCGCATAGAGCCGGTAGCTCGGTGCGGTTTCGGTCGCGCCGACGAACGCGGCGTTTCGCGAGGTCAGCTGCCAGTGCAGCGGCATATCCTTGAGGTGCGCGCCGACGACTGCGAGTTTCACGGTCTGCATTCTGCTCTCCAGAAGGTTTTTGGCCAGATCGAGCGGCGGCGGCGTGGCGAGGTCGGCGGCTGCCAGATACAAATCGGCCAGCGCGAATAGGGCGCGGTCGGTATCGGCTGGGCCGATGAACGTGATGCCGAAGCCGGTGCCGTTGGTGCGCGTGCCCGCCGGAACTGCGAGCGCGGCCATATCGAGCAGGTTCACGAAGTTGGTGTAGGCACCAAGGTTGCTGTTGAGCGCGATGGGCGCGGCCTGAAGTTCGGCGACGCGGTAGGTGGTGCCGGTGGTGGGGAAGGCCATGGCGTCAAGCTCGCCCCACAGCAGATCGGCGTGCCGCTTGATCTCTGCAAGGCGGTAGATGCCTTGGAAGGTCTCGACTGCGGTCTTGCTCCACCCGGCTTCGACCACCGCGCGCACAGTGGGATCGATCGCATCGGGGTTTTCGGTGAGGATTTTGGCGATGGCGGCGGTGCGCTCGGCAACCCAGGGGCCGCCATAGAGCAACTGCGCGGCTTCCTGCAGTGGGGTAATGTCGATCTCGACTAGTTCGGCGATCTCGCTTAGCTTTGCCAGCGTGCGGTCGTAGAGATATTCGGATTCGATATCGCCGAACCAAAGACGCTGTTCGCGGCGCGGCACCCCGATGCGCTTGGGCGCTATGGCGCGGTTGTTAAGTGGTTTTGACCATGGGTCGGCGGGGTCGAACACGGCGATCACCTGATCGACCAACGCAGCGTCGGCCGTATCGCTGGTGAATACGGTAACGCAATCGATCGAGCGGCAGGCGGGGACGACGCCGCGCGTGCTCCAGCGGCCCTTGGTCGGCTTGAAGCCAATCAGGTGGTTGAACGCGGCGGGCACGCGGCCCGAACCGGCGGTGTCGGTGCCGAGTGCAAAAGGCACGAGGCCCGCCGCGACCGCAACCGAGGAGCCCGAGCTGGATCCGCCACTGACATAAGCGAGGTTATAGGCATTGCGCGGAATGCCATAGGGGCTGCGCACGCCGACAAGGCCGGTGGCAAACTGGTCGAGGTTGGTCTTGCCCAGACAGATCGCGCCGGCGGCGGCGAGCCGCTCGGCCACGCCAGCGGAGGCTTCGGGGCGATAGGCGAAGGCGGGGCAGGCGGCGGTGGTTTGCAGCCCCGCAACGTCGATATTATCCTTGGCGGCATAAGGCACGCCGGCCAGCGGCAGAACTTCGCCTGCGGCAACCCGCGCATCCACCGCGCGCGCCGCGACAAGCACATCTTCGCGCGAGGCGCGGCTGATCCACACTTGGGGCTGGATGCCATCGTAGGCGGCAATCCGGGCGAGGGCTTCCTCCACCACGGCGACCGCGCTGGTGGTGCCTGCTCTAACGGCGGCTGCAATGGCCGCCGCGCTCTGGCGCTCCAGAACGGTCATACCGTGCGCCTCAACGCCAGCATGGGAGAACCTGGCTGGAGGGACTGCTTTTCCTTGATGTAAAGCGCCTCGATCGTGCCGGTTCCGGGGCTTTCCACCGGGCATTCCATCTTCATCGCTTCGATGACCGCAATCGTGTCGCCCGCTTTAACCGCGTCTCCGGCGGCGACGAGCAGCTTCCAGACGCTGCCGCCGAACGGAGCTTCGACCAGATCGGTGCCGTCGGGCACCTGGGTCACGCCGGTGGCAGGCACGTCGGTTTCCGCAAGGTCGGTCACGCGGTCGAATTCGCCGATGCGCTGCCATTCGGCGCGCTCGGCGTCGAAGGCCTGCTTGCGGCGGGCTTCGAATGCGCTGATCGCATCAGCATTGTCAGCAAGGTAAGCGCGGTAGTCAGCGAGGCGGAATTCGCTGGGCTCGATGCGGATTGCGCGGCGGCCCGTGGGGAAATCGCGACGCCATTCGGTCAGTTCATCAGCGCTGACGGGATAGAACCGGATCTGGTCGAAGAAGCGCAGCAGCCAAGGCTTGCCCTCAATGAAGGCGTCGGTCTGCCGGTGCGTGTTCCACACCTGAATGGTGCGGCCGAACAGCTGGTAGCCGCCCGGGCCCTCCATCCCGTAAATGCACATGTACGCGCCGCCGATGCCCACGACATTGGGCGGGGTCCACGTGCGCGCGGGGTTGTATTTGGTGGTAACGAGCCGATGGCGCGGATCGACAGGGGTGGCGACGGGCGCGCCGAGATAGACGTCGCCGAGACCCATAACGAGGTAGTTTGCCTCGAAAATAAGGTTCTCGACCGCCGCCACGTCCGGCAGGCCGTTGATGCGGCGGATGAATTCGATGTTGTCAGGGCACCACGGCGCATCATCGCGCACCGCGCCCATGTACTTCTCGATTGTCTCCAGTGTGGCCGGATCTCGCCAGCTGAGCGGCAGGTGGACAATGCGCGAGGGGATGGTGAAATCGGCGAGATCGCCCAACTGCTCCTCTGCAGCGATCAGTGCGGCGAGCGCGCCAGCCTGATCCAATTGCACGCCATCGAAATGCAATTGCAGCGAACGGATGCCCGGGACAATGTCGATCACGCCGGGAAGGGCGAGCCGTTCCAGCTCCACCATCAAAGCATGGACGCGGATGCGTAGTTCGATATCGAGCACGATCTGGCCGTATTCGACGAGGATGTTGCGGTCGCCCTGCTGGCGGTAAATCGTGCGCGGACGGCCGCCCGCCTCGGCAGTTTCAGCTAGGATCGGCGAAAGGTGGGCGACCGGCCGGTCTGGCACGGGGCCGGGCAATGCGCCGGTCATCAGCAGACGCTGCTGGTCGGCGTCGGCCACGGCGGCGTCAGCGATGGTGACCGGGGCAAAGCGCAGCCGATCGCCGGGAACGAGTTGGCCCAGCTTCCAGCGGTCCGCCGCGATCACCAC
>JBJXEK010000201.1:0-8784 GCA_046155055.1 Novosphingobium sp.
GGCGGCTGGTAGCCAGCAAACATGCTGCGGAAATCGGCCGGGACGGGCGCGGGTTGCGCGGGCGGCGGGCTGACCTGCGGTGCCGGTGACGGTGCTGGTGCCGGGGCGGGCACGGATGCCGACGCAGGCGCAGGCGCGGGCACGATTGGTGCGGGCGGCACGGTTGCAGCTTGTGCCGGGACGGGCAGGCGCTCCGACCGGGGTGCCAACTGCGATGCAGGCGGCGGGGGTGTCACTGGCGGTGTCACTGGCGCTGTCACTAGCGGTGTCGGCGCGGGCACAGGGACCGGCGCAATTGCTGCTGGTGCCGGTACAGGTGCCGGTACAGGTGCCGGTACAGGTGCAGGTGCAGGTGCAGGTACAGGTGCCAGTACAGGTGCAGGTGCCGGGCTCGTGGCCGCAGTCAGAGCCGGTACAGGCCGTGCTGCAACGACGGGCGCTGTTGGCGCGGGCCTCGGCGTCGGCAGAGGTGGCGGGCTCAGCGGCGTGCCCGGCGGAACATCGAGCCGCGAGAGCACCACCGGTGCCGCCGCAACGCGCGGCGCGGCGGGCTGCGGTGTGCTTTGCAGCACGGGAACCGGCTGGGGTGTCGCCACCGCAGTCTGCGCCGTCGCGGCGGCGATCTGGGTCCGGACTTGAGCGGTCCCGCCCGGTGGCAGCCCCCACGGCGCGCTGACCGCAGGCGGCGCTGGCTGGGCGGCGGGGCTTGCCACCGCAACTACGGTATCGCGGCCAGTATCGCGACCTGCATCGCGACCAGCATCGCGACCGGGACGGCGGCGCTTGGCGCGGCTGTCGCGGTCATCACGCCCCTTGCCGCCGAGCGCGGCACCCGCAGGGATCAGCCCGGCATCGACACGCGGCGCGCGCGGGTGGAGCGCGGCATATTGCAAGATCTGCGCATCGTCGCGGCCAATATCGGCCGCACGCGGGAACCGCCCGAGATTGGCGGCGGCGGCCTGCTGCGCCGGGGTGAGGCGCGGCATGTAGCGCAAATAGGGCGAGATCGCAGCGGCAAGATCAGCCGGCATGGTCGCGCGGGCAATGCCCTCAGCCTCGTCGCTCTGCCCAGAGATTGCCATGATGAACGTGCGCACCCGCCATGCACCCCGATCGCGGCGCTCAAGCAGGGGCTGCACCACCAGTTCGGCACCGCGGCGGTCCCCCGCGATCACCAGACTCACCGCATAGCGCCGACTGGCCTCGTCATTCTGCCGACCGGAGAGCGCGAGCTGGTATTGGCGCTGCGCGGCGGCGTTGTCACCGATCAGGTCATAGGCCAGTCCCCGGTCGGTCGCCATCGCCGCGCGGTCTGCCCCAGCCTGGTCGGCCAGATCGAACCAGCGGATCGCCTCAAACGGCTGATTGCTGCGCAGCATGGCTGACCCGATCCGGGCCCGTACTTGGCCATTGCCCGGCGCAACCTGTTCGGCACGGGTAAAGAAGCCGATCGCGGCATCGGTATCGCCCAGATCGAGCGCAGCGCTGCCCGCATCGACCAGCGCCGCCATGTCGCGCGGATCGCGCGCGAGGCGCGAGAGCGCATCATTGAGCGCGCGCGTCGGACTGGGACCAAGCGGCTGAACCACCGGATAGGCCGTCGATGACGCGGGTTCGCCCCTGTCGTCGCCGGGCCCGGCCTGCTGGGCATGCGCGAGCGGCGGCGCGGCGCAGACCAGTGCTGCGGCAAGCATCGACTTTTGCAAAACGCGCGAGGACATCGTGGCGAAGCGGCGGATCATCGGGCCGACCTCATCGCGGCATGGCTTTGGGGCCCGGAACGCAACGCTACACGCTGGCTCCCGGTGTTCATTGCGCAGTCCTAGCGGCTTTGCGTCACGATACCAAAGCGATTGCGGCGGCCCGTGCAGCGTGCGTGCCAGTTCAGCTTACTGGAGCGTGCCGCATTACTGGTTATTCTGGCGGCCCAGGAAACGCGGGATATTGAGCGCGCTGCCCTCTTCGGCTTCGGCGTCTTCCTCGCTCGCACGGACGCCGCCGCGCGAAAGGTTCGCCATCCGTTCGAACAGTGTGCTTCCGGGCGGGCTGCGCGGTGCCTCTTCGCCGCCCGGATCGGGCTGGGCCCGGCCGAAGCGCGGCGGGATGGGTGCCTCATCGCCAGCTTCAAGCGCCAATTCGCCGGTTTGCGCCGGTGGGGCCGCTTCCTGTCCTTCAGACAGGTCGAGCGTCAGGTCGAGCGGTTCCTGCACGGCAGGCTCGGCAGTCGGTTCGGGCGCGGGTTCCGCGGCCACAGCCTCTGGCTCCTGCGCTGCGGGGGGCGGCGCAAAAGCGGGTGCTTCGGCCGGTGCTGAGCGCATGGTCGAGCCGCCGGGAAACGCCGGACCACGCACGCCGCCAAGCTTGGCAGGACGGGCTGCGGCCTCGGCCATCTCGCCGGTCTGCTCGATGCCGGTGGCAACGACCGAGACCCGGATCTTGCCATCGAGGTTGGGGTTGAACGCCGAGCCCCAGATAATGTTCGCGTTGGGATCGACCAGTTCGCGGATGTGGTTCGCGGCCTCGTCGACTTCGAGCAGCTTCATATCGTCGCCGCCGATGATCGAGATGATGACGCCCTTGGCGCCCTGCATCGAAACGCCATCCAGCAGCGGATTGGCAATCGCGCGTTCGGCGGCTTCGAGCGCGCGGTTCGGACCCTCGCCCTCGCCCGTGCCCATCATCGCCTTGCCCATCTCGCCCATCACCGAACGCACGTCGGCAAAATCGAGGTTGATAAGGCCGGGCATGACCATGAGATCGGTGATCGAACGCACGCCCTGCTGCAGCACTTCATCAGCCAGCTGGAACGCCTCCTTGAAGGTGGTTTCCGCCTTGGCGACGAGGAACAGATTCTGGTTCGGAATGACGATCAGCGTATCGACGTGCTTCTGCAGCTCGGTAATCCCGCTTTCCGCCGCACGCATGCGGCGCGTGCCTTCGAACAGGAACGGCTTTGTCACCACGCCCACGGTGAGAACGCCCTTGCGGCGCGCGGCTTCGGCAATGACCGGCGCAGCGCCGGTGCCCGTACCGCCGCCCATGCCGGCAGCAATGAAGCACATGTGCACGCCTTCCAGCGCGCGCTCGATCTCTTCGAGCGTTTCCTCCGCAGCGGCGCGGCCCACTTCAGGGCGGGCACCGGCACCGAGGCCCTGCGTCATATCGGGCCCGAGCTGGATGCGGTTGTCCGCGATCGAATTGTTGAGCGCCTGCGCGTCGGTGTTGACGACAACGAAGTCGACGCCTTCGATCTTGGCGTTGATCATGTTGGCAATCGCATTGCCGCCCGCCCCGCCGACACCGATAACGGTAATGCGCGGCCGCAGTTCGTCGATGGCCGGCGGTCCAATGTTGATGCTCATAGCGCTCTCCCGTTCGGGTCTGCGGGGGCCGGGAATTGCGACCCAGTGACTAGTTTGATGACAGCTTTCAGCAGCTTTGGCACGGATCGTTTCACCGGATCAGTCCGCAGCAAGGGTTTTCCACAGGATGGAACGCCTAAACGGACTGATTGCGGTGCGGAAACGCACGCAGGGGTGTTCGGCAGCCCCATCAGAAATACTCGCGCAGCGCGCGGTAAACCCGCGAAACAAGACCCAAACCGCGATAGGACCCCGCCGGGCCCCATGAGGGACCGACCGAACGGATGTCTACCGGATCGGCTGCAGCATAGAGCATCAAGCCCACCAGCGTCGAAGAACTCGGTGTCGCGTGACCTGGCGGAAGGCCCAGCATGGTCGGCGGCGAGCCGATGCGGACCGGGCGGCCGAGCGCGGCCTGGGCATAGTCTGCCAGGCCGGGCAGCTGCGCGCCGCCACCGGTCAGCACGACCTGCTGGCCGCGCTTGCCCGAAAAGCCCAGCGCCTTCAGCGCGCGGCCGACCTCGTCGGTGAAGTGGCCAAGCTGCTGGGTGATCACCGAGACCAGTTCGGCGCGCGGGATGCGGTTCTTGTCATCCGCATGGCGCGCCGTGGGGCCGCCATGCTCGGGATCGCCGGGCGCATTCACCGGGATCATCTCGCGGTGATCGGCCGGGCTCGCCAGCGCGGAGCCCGACATGCATTTCAGCCGCTCGGCCTGATAGCGGCGGATGCCGAACGCCGAGGCGATGGCATCGGTAATGTCGCCCGAGCCGAACGCGATGGCTTGCATGCCGAGCAACATGCCCCCCGAATAGACCGAGACCGTGGTCACTTCCGCGCCGAATTCGATCAGCGCCACGCCCAGTTCGCGCTCTTCGGCAGACAGGCAGGCGTGCCCGGCCGCAATTGGCGAACCAACCACCGCCTCGACGCGAAGGTGGGCGTTTTCGACCGCTTCCTTGAGATTGCGCACCGGCGCGCCGTCTGCCAGCATAACATGGATATCGACCGCGAGCCGCTCGGCCGAGAGACCTTTGGGATTGGGCACGCCGTCCGCCCCGTCGAGCGTGTAGTGCGCGGGTTGAGCATGGAGCACAGTGCGGCCATCGGGCTGGATCACCTCGCGCCCCGCCACCAGCAAGTGCTCGATATCGTCGGTCTCGATCCGCCGCCCGCCGATTTCAACCTCGACCCGCGCGGTGGTGCTGGCGAGGCCCGCACCCGAGCAGCCGATCCATACACTCTGAACGCTGGCGTTGGCCATCTTCTCGGCACGCTCGATCGCATCGCGCACCGAGTGGGTCGCGGCCTGCATATCGGTGACGTAGCCGCGCTTGATCCCCTGCGACTGGCGGTGGCCCGAGCCCATGACCACCATCTCGCCCGTCTCGGTGAGCCCTGCGATCATCGCGGAAACGCGGAACGAGCCAAGATTGACGGCGGCATAGACTTTGGTGATCCGGGGAACGGCCATGGCCAAGTTTAGTCCTGTGCGGTCTTGGCGGTATTGGGCTTGGATGCGGCAGACGCGGTGGCCGAACGGGCGCTTTCGGTCTTCGCCTCCGCTTTGGCCCCCGATTTAGCCTGCGCCTTGGCATCGGCAGCGGCACGCGCGGTGGCGACGAGCGCATCGGCCCGGCCGGGCACGCGCATGTAAATGCGGTCTGCGCTGCGCATGTCGAAGCTCGCGACCTTGCCGCCAAGCAGCCGGTCGACCCCGTCCATGCGCGCGAAAGTCAGCAACGCGCTGGCGGCCTGGGTTTCGCCTTCGGGCAGCGCGAGTACCTGCCTGGTCTTGAACGTCAGGTTCCAGCGGCGGTTGCCGATCCATTCGGCCTCGGCCACTTGCGGGCGCATGGCAGGTGCTGCATCGAGCAGCTTGGCAAGATCGGGCACGTGGGTCTGCGCGGCGGGGCCGGTGAGCACGAGCAGGCCGCGCGCGCGCGCCGGGCTGACGGCTTCGAGCGGATGGCCGGTCTCGTCGATCAGCGTGAGCTTGCCGTCCGCCTTCAGCACGGCATGCGGATTGCGCTCGATCACATCGACCACCAGCGTATCGGGCAACTGGCGCGAGACGCGCGCGTCCTTGACCCACGAGAGCTGGAGCAGCTCATCACGCAGCGCTGCAATATCCAGCCGGGGCATGGCCTGATCGCGCTGGCCGAGCACTTTCTCGTAGATCTTGAGCTCGTTCATGCGGTTGACGCCGCGCACTTCGACGCGCTTGACCTCGAACCCGGATTTGGAGGCAACGAGCGCCATCTCGGCCTCGACCAGCGTCGGCACACCCGCCATATTGGCAACGATCCACGCCAGCACGGCGGCTCCGCCGAGGATCAGGGTCATGAGGATGCGGTGCAGCGTCTCTTCGCTGAACGGCATCCACTGCATCACGGCATCGATCAGCGAGCCGGTCTGGCGGCGCGCGGCTGTGACCTTGCGCTTGGTACCGTTGGCGGCCGCGGCGCGCCGCACTGCCTTGCCGCCCCGGCGAATGGTCTGCGCCATGGCTCAGGCCTCCTTGTTCGCTGAAACGAGCGCGTCGGCAACTATCGCCTCGACCAGATCGCCGTAATCCATTCCGAGCGCGCGCGCCTGTTCGGGCACGAGGCTGAGCGGGGTCATGCCCGGCTGGGTGTTGACTTCCAGGAGGAAGAGACCTTCCACGCCCTGTTCGTCATCCCAGCGGAAATCGCTGCGGCTGGTGCCTTTGCACCCCAGCAGTTGGTGCGCGCGCAAGGCGATATCCTTGCAGGCCTCGGCGATCTCGTCGGGGATTTCGGCGGGGCAGATATGGTCGGTCATGCCGTCGGTATATTTCGCATCGAAATCGTAGAAACCGGACTTGGGCCTGAGTTCGGTGACGAGGAGCGCCTTGTCGACAAGGACGGCAGTGGTGAGTTCGCGGCCCCGAATAAAGGGCTCGGCGAGGAGTTCATCGAATTCCTGCCACGGACCGATAGCATCGCGGCTGATCGGATCGCCGTAGTTGCCTTCGGCGTTGACAATGGCGACACCGACCGACGAACCTTCGTTGACCGGCTTGAGCACATATGGGCGCGGCAGCGGATCGCGGGTGTAGAGCTCTTCGCTTTGCACCATGCGCCCGCCGGGCATAGGGATGCCATGTGGCACCAGCGCCTGCTTGGTCAGCTGCTTGTCGATGGCGATGACCGAGGCGGCTAGGCCTGAGTGGGTATAGGTCAGGCCCATCAGGTCCATCAGCCCCTGCACCGTGCCATCTTCCCCCGGCGTGCCGTGGAGCGCGTTGAACACGACATCAGGCGCGGCTTCGGCCAGACGCTGCGCAACATCGCGGCCCATGTCGATGCGCGTGACGCGGTGGCCCTTGGCCTCCAGCGCATCGGCGACGCCATTGCCGGACATGAGCGACACGGGACGCTCGGCCGACCAGCCGCCCATCAGCACGGCGATGTGGAGCTTGGGAATAGTCATGGCCTGCCCACCCGCTGGATTTCCCATTGCAGATCAACGCCCGAGGCCCGGCGCACCTTGTCGCGCACCGTCTCGCCCAAGGCTTCAATGTCTTCGCTGGTGGCATCGCCGGTGTTGATAAGGAAGTTGGTGTGCTTCTCGCTCACCTGTGCGCCGCCAAGCATCATACCCCGGCACCCGGCTTGATCGACCAGTTCCCATGCCTTGTGGCCATCCGGGTTCTTGAACGTGCTGCCGCCAGTCTTGCTGCGCAGCGGCTGGCTGGCCTCGCGCGCGGCGGAGATGCGGTCCATTTCGGCTTGGATGGCGGCGGGCTCGCCCGGCGTGCCCCGGAAGCGGGCAGCGACCACAATCGCGCCATCTGGTAGCACGGAATGGCGATAGCTGTAGCCAAGGTCGGCGACCGGCAAAGTAATGAGCTCGCCGCTACGCACCACCACATCGCAATCCACGAGGATATCCTTGACCTCACGGCCATAGGCACCGCCGTTCATACGGCAGAATCCGCCGACCGTGCCCGGGATCGAGCGCAGGAATTCCAGGCCCGCAATGCCCTGATCGCGCGCGCTGGAGGAGACGAGAATGCCGCTCGCCCCGCCGCCGCAAGCCAGTGTCGTTTCATCCAGCAGCTCGACTGACGCGAACGGCTTGCCCAGCCGCACGACCACGCCCGGCACCCCGCCATCGCGCACGATCAGGTTCGAGCCGAGGCCGAGCGCCATGACCGGTACTTTGGGATCGAGCCGCGCGAGGAAGGTGCGCAGGTCCTCCAGATCGGCCGGTTCGAACAGCCAGTCCGCCGCGCCGCCGGATTTGAACCACACCAGCGGGGCCAGCGGGGCTTTCGCTGTCAGCTTGCCGCGCTGCACGGGCATCGGCTTTGCGCCGGCATCGGCCCGGCTGAAGGGACGGGTTTCGTTCACGCCGCCGCCCGCTTGGCTTCAATCGCGCCCGCAAGACCTGCAGCCCACTTGGTGATATCGCCCGCGCCTAGGCACACGACCATCTCGCCCGGCTGGATCTGGCCAGCGAGTTCCTCCGCCAGCGCGTCCGCGCCCGCGATCAGGTGCGCGCTGCGGTGGCCCCGCGCCTTGATGCCCTCGACCATGGCCGCGCTGTCCACGCCCTCGATCGGCGCTTCGCCGGCGGGATAGACCGGCGCGGCATAAACCACGTCGGCATCGTTGAACGCGCCCTGGAAGTCTTCCATGTGATCGCGCAGGCGGGTGAAGCGGTGCGGCTGGACGACAGCAATCACGCGGCCCTGCACGCCCTCGCGCGCCGCCGCCAGCACAGCGCGGATTTCGACCGGATGGTGGCCGTAATCATCGATGATCTGGGTGCCGCCGACCTCACCCACCTTGGTGAAGCGGCGCTTGACCCCGCCGAACTTGCCGAAGCCCGTGCGGATAAGCTCGTCTGAAACGCCCATTTCGACCGCGACGGCGATGGCCGCGAGCGAATTCTGCACATTGTGTCGGCCGGGCATGGGCAGCTCGATGCCCTCGATGCGGCGGAACGAGCCGTCGCGCTGGCGCAGCACGGCGGTGAAGCGGTTGCCGCCCCCCGAGCCTTGAAGCGATATCGGGGTCACGGCCTCGCCGCGCACGTCGGCCTGAGCGGAAAAGCCGTAGGTCACCACGCGGCGGTCGCGCACTTTGGGGATAATCGCCTGCACTTCGGGGTGATCGATGCACAGGATCGCCGCGCCGTAGAACGGCACATTCTCGATAAACTCGACAAAGCTGCTCTTCACCCGCTCGAACGAACCATAGTGATCGAGGTGCTCAGGATCGATATTGGTGACGACCGCAAGCGTGCCATCGAGCCGCAGAAACGAGCCGTCGCTCTCATCCGCCTCGACGATCATCCAGTCGCTGTCGCCCAGCCGCGCGTTCGAGCCATAGGAATTGATGATGCCGCCGTTGATCACGGTCGGATCGATCCCGCCCGCATCGAGCAGGCA
>JBJXEK010000202.1:0-10691 GCA_046155055.1 Novosphingobium sp.
CACGGCGCGGATGCCAACGTCCACACACTGTTTCTGGACGGCGAGCCGGACCCGGCGCAGTTTGCGGTGCTGATGGCCGATCAGGCGGAGCGCGGCCCCGAAAGGCTCGCGCTCGGGCCGCGCGCGCTCTATATCGATTTTGCCGAGGGCGTGGCTGCCAGCCGGATGACGGGCGCGTTTCTGGAACGCAGGCTCGGCAGGCGCGGCACGGCGCGCAACGTGCGTTCGCTCGCGCGCATTCTGGCGAAGATGCGGTAAAGGATCACGCAAGGCTCATGGCAAAACAACCCGCATCCCCCGAAACGCGCTCGGTCCGCCTGCTCAAGGTGGGCGAACAGGTGCGCCATATTTTGTCCGATCTGTTGACGAAGCAGGAAGTGCACGATGAAGTGCTCTCCGCGCATTCGGTTTCAGTGACTGAAGTGCGTATGTCGCCCGATCTGCGCCACGCGACTGCCTACATAAAACCGCTGCTCGGCGCGAACGAGGAGGCGGTGCTGAAGGCACTGCGCACCAACACTGCCTTTTTCCAGAAGGAAGTGGCCCAGCGTCTCCGGCTGAAATATGCTGCCAAGATCAAGTTTCTGAGCGACGAAAGCTTTGATGTGGCGGGCCATATCGATAAGCTGTTGGCGGATCCGAAGGTGCAGCGGGATCTCGGCGACGCTTAACCCGGCACCATCCGCGCGCGGATCGTCACGTTGACCATCGCGCCGATGATCCATGGAAAGGCCGTCATGCCGAACTGGCGGCGGTCGATGGCTCCGGTGCCGACAATGGAAATCGGCTCCGTGCCGCCGGTCGAGATGGGCGGCACGGAAAAGCTGACGTTGAGCTTGATCGGCCGGGTGACCCCGCGGGCGGTGATGTTGCCTTCGACGGTCGCAGTACGGTCCCCGGTCATGCTCAGCTTTCGGCCGACAAAGCGCACGGTGGGGTGGTGGGCCACATCGAAGAACTGGCGCCCGCGCAAGGTCTTGGTCTGCGAATCGCCGGTCGTCAGCGTCCGCGCGTCGATATCGACGACCATGTCGAGCGCTTCCATATTGGCGAACGAGAGGTTGAAGATGCCCGACATGTCTGGAAAGCGCGCCGTCTTGGAGGCGATCCCGAAGAACGGCACTTTGGCATCAACCTGGCTGGCGGATTTGTCGATCACATAGCGCAAGTCGCCCGCCGCGCCGAAGGCGGGCTGGAGCATCGCGAACAGCGCGGCGAGGGTAATGAGCATTCGGATAGGCAATCGCGGCATGGCAATCCTTTGTCAGGCCCACATTAGGCAAGCCTTGCGGCAATTCTGTTAAAACGAACGGCGGGGCAATTCATTCCCGAGAATGCCCGAACAAACGCTTGGCGTGCAGGTGCTTGGCTTTCGCGGTGTAATGCCTATGTGAGGGCTGCTATGGCAATCCTCCCTTTCCGTCATTCCGCGCCGGCTCGGTCGCCAGCGCGATGAGCGACCCGGCACTTTACGTCGTGCTGACGAAGGGCGACCTCCGGCTCCAGCCCTTGGCCGAGGCCCACCGCGAGGGACTGCGGGCCGCCTGTGCGCAGGATACCGAAATCTGGGACATCTACCCGTTCTGCTATTTGGGCGAACACTTCGATACGCAGTTTGACAGCCTGCTGAACAGCGCGCCTGCTCGGCAAGTCTATGCCGTGCTGCTGGGCGGCGCAGTGATCGGCATGACGGCGTGGATCGAACATGGCCAGCCGGGCTGGTCGATCGAGATCGGCAACAGCTTTATCCTGCCTGCCTTGCGCGGCACCGGGCTCAATGGTCGGCTCAAGCAGCTCATGCTGGATCATGCGTTCGCCTGCGGGTTGGAGCGGGTGGTGTTCAAGGTCGACGAGATTAACCTGCGCAGCCGCGCTGCGGTGCGCAAGCTCGGCGCGCGGGAGGAAGGCGTCCTGCGCCGCGAGCGCCGCACCTGGACCGGCCGCGTGCGCGACACCGTGATCCATTCGATCCTGCGCGACGAATGGAGCCGCGTGCCCTCATGAATTCGACCCTCTATCAGGCGGCAACGCTGGTGCTGCCGCTGGTATTCGCCATCGTGTTTCATGAGGTATCTCATGGCTGGACAGCGCGAGCGCTGGGCGATCCGACGGCGTACAAGCGCGGACGGCTGAGTCTCAATCCGCTCAAACATGTCGATCCGGTGGGCACCTTGCTGCTGCCCGGTGCGCTCAAGCTGCTGGGGCTGCCCGTGTTTGGCTGGGCCAAGCCGGTTCCAGTCGATTTCGCGCGGCTGCGCAATCCCAAGCGTGACATGGCGCTGGTTGCCGCAGCGGGGCCGGCGATGAATTTCCTGCTGGCGGCGCTGGCAGCTTTGGCCTTTGGACTGCTGCTGCGCGGTGTTGATCCGCGTGCGGAGCCAAGCACAACCGTGCTTTTCATTGCGGATAACCTCAAGAACTTCCTGATGATCAATGTCTTTCTGGCGGTGTTCAATCTGCTGCCGCTGCCGCCGTTCGATGGCAGCCGTATCCTGCGCGGACTGTTGCCGTCTGGCGGCGTTCGCGTGCTCGACCGGATCGAGCCGGTCGGCATTCCCTTGTTCATGATCGTCTTCGTCGTGCTGCCTTGGCTGATGCCGGGACTGCACCTGATCGACCGGTTGATCTTGCCGCCGGTGAGCTGGATGCTCGATCAATACCAGCACCTCATCACGCTGGTGGCGGGACCGGAACTCGATTGACTTCCGGTTGGATCATTCTGGACAAGCCGCTGGGGCTGGGCTCGACCCAGGCCGTGGCTGCGGTGAAGCGCAACCTGCGGCAGGCGGGCCTTGGCAAACTGCGAGTTGGCCACGGCGGCACGCTCGATCCGCTGGCGACGGGCGTGCTGCCCATTGCAGTGGGGGAAGCGACCAAGCTGGCGGGCCGCATGCTCGATGCCAGCAAGGAATACGCTTTCACGATTGCTTTCGGCGCCGAGACAGATTCGCTAGATCTGGAAGGCAGCGTGATCGCGACAAGCGATGTGTGGCCGACGCTGACCGAAATCGATGCAGTGCTGCCCCGCTTCAGCGGTCTGATCGAGCAGGTGCCACCCGTGTATTCGGCGATCAAGGTGGATGGTGCGCGGGCATATGATCTCGCGCGGGCAGGGGAAACAGTGGAGCTCAGATCGCGGGCGGTGACGATCCACAGTCTGCTACTCGGCGACGGAACGCAGGGTGAGGGGCCTTTGGCAGAAGTCACCCTCGTCGCCCACGTCTCCAAGGGCACCTACATCCGCAGCCTCGCGCGCGACATTGCGCATGCCCTCGGCGCGGTCGGCCATGTCACCATGTTGCGCCGCCTGCGCGCCGGGCCGTTCGGCCTTTCGCAGGCGATTTCACTGGACAAACTGAATGATGTGGGTAAGGGCGCTCCCCTTGAACACATACTCTTGCCGCTGGAGGCAGGGCTGGTCGACATCCCGGCTCTTGACCTTTCGCCCGAGCAGGCAAGAGCGGTCCGACAGGGCCGCGTTCTTGACGGGCTGCCCCATACCGACGGGCTTTACTGGGTGCGCAGCGGCAACACGCCGGTGGCCTTGGTCGAGCTTTCAGGCTCTGTCCTGACCGTTGCGAGGGGGTTCAATCTTCCTGATGTCGCGGAGTAATGATATGTCGGTAAGCGCTGAAAAGAAGCAGGAAATCATCGCGGAAAACGCGCGGGGCACGAATGACACGGGTTCGCCCGAAGTTCAGGTCGCGATCCTGACCAGCCGTATCCTGACCCTGACCGAGCACTTCAAGGCTCACCACAAGGACAACCATTCGCGCCGCGGGCTTCTGATGATGGTCAACAAGCGGCGCTCGCTGCTGGATTATCTGAAGAAGAAGGATGTGGCGCGCTATAATGCCCTCATCCAGAAGCTCGGTCTGCGCAAGTAACCAAGCGGAAAGCGGCCCCCATGTGGGCCGTTTTTTGCATCTGGGCCCCGTTTCGCAATTCGGCGGGCGGGACCACACTGGGGGCCGCAAATGTGCCCCGCACCGGACCGGGACGGCTTTCCCGGCAGCAAACCCCGCACGCAATAGGGCGCACGGGCTAAAGGAAAACGCATGTTCGACGTCAAAACAGTATCGCTGGAGTGGGGCGGCAAGACCCTCACTCTGGAAACCGGCCGCATTGCCCGTCAGGCAGACGGCGCGGTCCTTGCCACCTACGGCGAAACCGTTGTGCTTTGCGCGGTCACCGCCGCCAAGAAGGTCAAGGAAGGCCAGGACTTCTTCCCGCTGACCGTGCACTATCAGGAAAAGTTCTCGTCCGCCGGGCGCATCCCGGGCGGATTCTTCAAGCGCGAGCGCGGCGCGACGGAAAAGGAAACGCTGGTCTCCCGCCTGATCGATCGCCCGCTGCGTCCGTTGTTCCCCGAAGGTTTCTACAACGAGATCAACGTGATTGCCCAAGTTCTCTCCTACGACGGCGAGACTGAGCCAGATATGGTCGCGATGATTGCGGCCTCTGCAGCGCTGACGATTTCGGGCCTTCCGTTCATGGGGCCGATCGGCGCAGCGCGCGTCGGCTTCAAGGACGGCGAATACAGCCTAAACCCGTCGATGGCTCAGGTTGCCGAAGGCCGCCTCGATCTCGTCGTGGCCGCTACCGACAGCGCGGTGATGATGGTCGAATCCGAAGCCAAGGAACTGACCGAGGACGAGATGCTCGGCGCAGTGGTTTTCGCGCATGACGAGATCCGCAAGGTCATCGGCGCGATCATCAAGCTTGCCGAAAAGGCTGCCAAGGAGCCTTGGGAAATCGATCTCACCGACAATACGGCTGATATCAAGAAGAAGCTCAAGGACATTGTCGGCGCGGACGTTGCCGCCGCCTACAAGATCACCGACAAGTCGGCGCGGTCCAATGCGCTGAACGAAGCGCGGGCCAAGGCGAAGGCGGCGTTTGCCGATGAAGGCGCGCAGACCCAGATGGTCGCGATGAAGACCATGAAGAAGGTCGAGGCCGATATCGTGCGCGGTGCCATCCTCAAGGATGGCACGCGCATCGACGGGCGCACCACCACACAGGTCCGTCCGATCGAATCGATCGTCGGTTTCCTGCCGCGCACGCACGGCTCGTCGCTGTTCACCCGCGGTGAAACGCAGGCAATCTGCACCACCACGCTGGGCACCAAGGACGCCGAGCAGATGATCGACGGTCTCGACGGTCTGTCGTACCAGCGCTTCATGCTGCACTATAACTTCCCGCCGTACTCGGTTGGTGAAGTTGGCCGGTTTGGTGCTCCTGGCCGCCGGGAAGTGGGCCACGGCAAACTCGCCTGGCGCGCGCTGAACCCCGTGCTGCCGACCAAGGACGCGTTCCCCTATACGATCCGCGTATTGTCCGACATCACCGAGTCCAACGGCTCGTCCTCGATGGCGACCGTCTGCGGCGGCTGCCTCTCGATGATGGACGCGGGTGTTCCGATTGAGCGCCCGGTTTCGGGTATCGCGATGGGTCTGATCCTGGAAGGCGACAAGTTCGCCGTGCTGTCCGATATTCTTGGCGACGAGGATCACCTCGGCGACATGGACTTCAAGGTGGCCGGCACCAGCGCTGGCATCACCACGATGCAGATGGACATCAAGATCGCGGGCATCACGCGCGAAATCATGGCAAAGGCATTGTCGCAGGCCAGCGAAGGCCGTGCACATATCCTGGCCGAGATGACCAAGGCGCTGGGTTCGGCTCGCACCGAGCTTTCGGCACATGCTCCGCGCATCGAATCGATCCAGATCGACAAGTCGAAGATCCGCGAAGTGATCGGCACGGGCGGCAAGGTCATCCGCGAGATCGTCGCGGAAACCGGCGCCAAGGTCGACATCGACGACGAGGGCCTGATCAAGATCAGCTCGTCCGATCCGGCGCAGATCGAGGCTGCCAAGGCCTGGATTCTGGGCATCGTGGAAGAAGCCGAAGTCGGCAAGGTCTATGACGGCAAGGTCGTGAACATCGTCGATTTCGGCGCGTTCGTGAACTTCATGGGCGGCAAGGACGGTCTCGTCCACGTCTCCGAGATGCGCAACGAGCGGGTCGAGAAGCCCACCGATGTGGTTTCGGAAGGCCAGGCCGTGAAGGTCAAGGTGCTCGAGATCGATCCGCGCGGCAAGGTTCGCCTGTCAATGCGCGTTGTCGATCAGGAAACCGGTGCCGAGCTGGAGGACACCCGTCCGCCGCGTGAAGCGCGCCCCGAGCGCAGCGATCGTGGTGACCGCGGTGATCGTCGTGGTCCGGGTGGCCCGCGCGGTGATCGTGGTCCGCGCCGCGATGGCGGCGGTGGTGGCGGTCGCGATCGCGGTCCGCGTGAGGGCGGCTCGGGCGATCACATGCCCGCCTTCCTCAAGTCGGACGACTGATCCGGAACCGGCCTCTGGCCAGACCGAAAAACAAGGGCTCGCGGCAACGCGGGCCCTTTTTTCTTGCCATGGCGCGGCGGCGGATGAACCATGGCAGGAGCGTTGCGGGGAGGATGTTTATGCGGCTCAGGCTCACGAAGGGCGCGGTGATGGCAGGGCTGCTCGCCTCATCGGGCGCGGCGCTGGCCTGTGCCGACGTGGGCTGTGATCCGGTCTGGTCGCTGTTTGGTGGCGCGCAATCCTGCCACAACCGCGTGGTGATCGCGCCGGGCAATGACAGCCGGGTCAACCTTCTCGCGCTGCTGCGCTCATCGGCCGGGCTGGGCCTCAATGGTCCGGTGCTGGGCGGGACCGACTATCCCAAACCCGGGTACGACGAGGAAAGCTTCGGCCACACCTTCCTCGATTGGGGCATGCTCACGCGCGACTGGATGGCCCCGGCCGATCCGCTCGCACCCGAGGCGCCGGGGCCGTGTGATCGGTTCAAGGCCGCGACACCGGCCTTTGCCGCCGCACTTGGTGCCAATCGTGCCTTGTCCGAAAGCGAACGAACCGTGCTCGCCGCCGCGCGCGACATTTTGGTGGGGCGCTGCGCGGATAGCACGCTTGCGGCGGTGCTGCCGGGCCCTGCCTTCGCCAGTGGCCCGGGCAAGGCCTTCCTCGGCTATCTCGCAGCAGCCGACGCGTTCTACGGCGCGCGGTGGGACGAGGCGCGCAGCGGCTTTGCGGCGCTGGTCAGCGCGCCCGATCCGTGGGTGGCCGAAACCGCGCGCTATATGGTGGCGCGGGCCGAATTCGGCGCAGCGCTTGCACACGCGATGGACGAATACGGCTTCTTCAATGGCCTCAAGTCGATCGACAAGACGGCGGCCCTGCGCGGCCGGGCAGCGCTGGCAGAATACCTCAAGGCCTATCCCGCCGGGCGCTATGCCGCCTCGGCGCGGGGGCTCGAGCGGCGGGCGATGTGGCTCTCGGGCGATTTTGCTGCGCTTGGGCAGCGCTACGAGGCCTTGCTTGCCGCTGCGCCTCCCGAAGGCGCGCCGCTGGTCGATTTGATAAACGAGGCCGATGGCAAGTTCCTCGCGAGCAGCGACAACACCCAGCCGCTTGGTGGGGGGATGCTGTTGCTGGCGGCAGCCGATCTCATGCGCATGCGCGTCGCCGATCCGGCTGACAGCGAATCGGTGGGAACGCCGTCGCTCGATGCCGCCACGCTCGCCAGCCAGCAGGCGACGTTCCTGCGCGCACCCGAACTCTACAGCTTCCTTCAGGCCACGCATGCCTTCTATGTCGGCAAGGACTACGCGCGCGTGCTCCAACTGATCCCCGACGATGCGCGCCGTCCGTCCTACACGCCGCTGGCGTTCAGCCGTCAGGTGCTGCGCGGCCAGGCACTCGCCGCCAAGGGCGATGCAAATGAGGCGGGGTTCTGGTTGGAACTGCTCGGCGGGGCCAAGGCGCTTTGGCAGCGCCCCACAGTCGAGCTGGGGCTCGCCATGAACTGGGAGCGCCACGGCAAGCTGGCGCAGATCTTCGCGCCCGGATCGCCGATTACGGACCGCATGGTGCGCGTGATCCTGATCGCGCATTCCGCAGGGCCGACCCTGTTGCACACCGCTGTGCTCGATGGCGCGCGTCCGCAGCACGAGCGTGACGCGGCGCTGTTCACGCTGCTCTACAAGCAGCTCAGCCGGGGCGACTACGCTGGTTTCGGCACCAATCTCGCGCTGGTGCGCAGGGATGCGGTGGAAGATGGGAAGACCAGTTTCGAAACCGGCGAGCCCGTTTCGCTCGGCCTGTTCACCAAGGGCCGCACCGCGCAGGCGGGGTTTGCCTGCCCGGCGCTATCCGCCACCGCCGCCGCGCTCGCAGCCAATCCGCGCGACACCCACGCGCGGCTCTGCCTTGGCGAGTTCTGGCGGCTCAACAACTTTGATGGATACAGCGCACTGGACACGGAGCCGCAGCGCGGCCAGCTTGGCGGTGCCGCGCATGAATTTGCGGGGACGCCGACCCAGCGCGGTGCGTTTTACGCCGCTGCAATCGCCGATCCTCGCACTGCTCCGACTGACCGGGCCTATGCGCTGTTCCGCGCGGTCAATTGCTACGCACCCTCGGGCTACAACGCCTGCGGCGGCGAGGATGCGCCCAAGGCGCAGCGCAAGGCTTGGTATGATGCGCTCAAGCGCGATTATCCACGCAGCCCCTGGGCGCTGAAACTGCGGTACTATTGGTGAGGATGGCTGCGGCGGCGCTGATCGCCGGCCTCGGGCTGTCGGCCTGCCACCGGGACGCCGGGGAGCCGACGCGGGTCGATCCTGCCGCGCATGATCAGTTCTTCCTCTGGGCCGGCGTTCCCCCGCCGCCTGCGGTCGCCAGAGCGACAGTGCTCTACATTCTCGGCGGCGAAATCCGGCGCGATGGACCAGCGCGGCTGGTCGATCTGCGCGCGGGGGTGCCGCATGTCAAAAGCAGCTCCGTGTGGCTCACGGTGCGGACTGAGCGGCTGGATTGGGACGCAGGCACATGGCTGGCAATCACGGCGATGCTTGCCCGCTGGCGCGCTGCAGGCAATCGGCTGGAAGGACTGCAGATCGATTTCGATGCGGCTACGGCGGGGCTGGGCGGCTACCGCGCCTTTCTGGAAGGCGCACGCCGCCGGTTGCCTCCGGGAGAGCGGCTATCCATCACTGGCCTGCTCGACTGGAGCGCCAACGGCGATCCCGCCGCGCTGGAGCGCCTTGCGGGCGTGGTCGATGAAGTGGTGATCCAGACCTACCAGGCGCGCCGCACGATCCCCGGTTATGCCGCCTATTTCCGGCATATCGATACACTGCCGATCCCGCACAAGATCGCATTGGTCGAAGGCGGCGAATGGAGCCCGCCCCCGGCGTTGGCGCGTGATCGCCGCTTTGGCGGCTATGTCGTTTTTTTGCTTAGGCCGCTTTTTGCTGCGGATCGGGCGTCTCACCGGCCTTGAAGATGCGGTTGCGGCCCGATTGCTTGGCGGCATACAGCGCTTCGTCAGCCGCCTTCAGCGCGGCGCTCTTGTCGGAATAGGCGAACACATCGGCAATCCCGCCCGAGAAGGTGATCCGCCCGAACGGCGTGTCGTTGGCCCGGTTGACAAGACGGCGCTCCGCGATTTCCTCGCGCGCCTCGTCCAGCTTTTCCCACGCCTGATCCACGCTATGGTTGCGCCACAGCACCGCAAATTCCTCACCGCCGTGGCGCGCCACGAAGCAGCGGGCGTCCGAGATGCGGTTGAGCGTTTCGGAAACGAACTTGAGCACGCGGTCGCCAGCGGGGTGCCCATGCGTGTCGTTGACGCGTTTGAAGTGGTCGATGTCAACAAACGCGACACACAGCGGTTCACCTTTGGCCCTCGCATCGCGTATTTTGCGGTCCATCATCTGATCGAAGGCACGGCGGTTGGGCAGGCCGGTCAGGTGGTCCTGATCCGCCAGACGGCGCGTCTCCTCCAACGTGGTCTGCAGCGACTGCGCGCGCTTCTCGCTGGAGGCGAGCTCGCTCTCGATCGCGATGGTGCGTGCCATCATGGTCCGGGTCAGCGCCGCAAGCTCCGTGATCACCACGCCCGCCCGGCCAACGCTCTCAAGATCATCGACATGGCGCTGCAGCGCGTTGCTGTAATCGCTGGTGGCGGTGCGCGCGCCGCTCGCCGTGCGGCTGAAATCGTCGAGGCTGCCTTCGAGCCGGCCCATCAGGACGGCCAACGCCTCCCCGTGCTTGTCATGGCTTGCTTCGCCGCGCTGCTCTTCGAGCCAGCTGACCGAGATTGAAAGGCCCTTTTCGGCGCGCTCCAGAACGAGCTGGGCCAGGCGAGGCGAGCCGCCGGTCACGCACTCGTACGCGGCAACCAAAGTCGCGGGCAGCACTTCGAGATCGTGGTCTATCAGGAAGTCGGCGATCTTGCCGAGCGTCCGCCGCTTGGCCGGCAACCAGATTTCGCGCGCCGCGGGGTCCGGCGATCCCGGCAAAGGAGAACCTGCCGCAGCTTCTGAAGCTTCTGGCTGATCCTCGGCGCTGGCACCAAACCACTGCCACCATCGCGCCCGGCGCGAGCTCTCGTCTGTCGAATTGTCGCTCATACACCGCAGAACGTCAGGGTTCGGACGAAATTAACCACACGGCACTGAGTTTCTGGTTCAATTGCGGAGTGCTTTGCCCGAATCGGACCTGACGATCTTCAATGATCGCCAGGCCCTTAACGAACGAACTGTCCTTAACGAACCCGCGGCCCGCCAACCGGCATCGTCGGCGGCGGACGGCGATGCCCGCGCGGCATCTGTGCCTGATAGGCGCGCCCACAGTGGT
>JBJXEK010000203.1:0-19837 GCA_046155055.1 Novosphingobium sp.
CATCGCCTGAGGGCGCCAGCCCCTCCGCCGCAGCCTTGCGCAGAGTCGAGCAGATCCGCGCATGCGCATACTGCACATAGAACACCGGATTGTCCTTCGAGGCTTCGACCACCTTGGCGAAATCGAAATCCATCTGCGCATCGGGCTTGCGGGTGAGCATGGTGAAGCGCACCACATCCTTGCCCACTTCGCGCACGACATCGGCAAGCGTGACGAAATTGCCCGACCGCTTCGACATCTTGACCGGCTGCCCATCGCGCAGCAGCTGCACCATCTGCACCAGCTTGATCTCGAACGGCTTCGCAGTCGCACCATCTGCGCTGGTCAGCGCCGCGACCGCCGCTTTGATCCGCTTCACCGTGCCGGCATGGTCCGCGCCCCAGATATCGACCATCGCGTCGGCGGTTTCGGCTTTCTGGAAGTGATAGGCGAGGTCCGCGCCGAAATAGGTCCAGCTGCCGTCCGACTTCTTGATCGGCCGGTCCTGATCGTCGCCGAACCGGGTCGAGCGGAACAGCGGCAGTTCCACCGCTTCCCAATCTGAGCCAAGTTGTTCTGGCGTCTTGCCCTTGGGCGCTTCGAGCACGCCGTCATAAACGAGATCATGCGCGCGCAGCCACGCCTCGGCCGCCTCGGGCTTGCCGGCAGCCTGCAGTTCTGCCTCGGATGAGAACAGGTCATGATGGATCGCCAGCAGTGCCAGATCCTCACGTATCATCACCAGCATCGCGGCGACTGCGCGCTTGCGGAACAGCGCCAGCCATTCGCCTTCCGGCGCGGCTGCGTAGGTGTCGCCGAATTCGGCCGCAAGCGACTGCCCCAGCGGAACGAGGTAGTCACCCGGATAAAGCCCCTCGGGCACATCACCGACAGTCTCGCCAAGCGCTTCGCGGTAGCGCAGATGGACCGAGCGCGCGAGCACATCGACCTGCCCGCCCGCATCGTTGACATAGTATTCCTTCGTCACCCGGTGCCCGGCAAAAGCGAGCAGCGCGGCCAGCGCATCGCCCACCACCGCGCCCCGGCAGTGCCCCATGTGCATCGGCCCGGTGGGATTGGCCGAGACATACTCGACATTGACCATGCGTCCGCCGCCCATGGTCGAGCGTCCGTAATCTGCCCCCGCGCTGGCAAGCAGCTGCAGTTCGCCCAGCCACGCGGCGCTGTCCAGCCGCAGATTAATGAACCCCGGCCCCGCGATCTCGGCCGAAACCACGCGCGGTTCCTTCTCCAGCTCCGCCACCAGCAGTGCGGCGAGCGCGCGCGGGTTGGTGCCCGCAGGCTTTGCCAGCACCATCGCCGCATTGGTCGAAAGGTCGCCATGCGCCGCCTCGCGCGGGGGCTCGCATGTCACCCCGCTTCGCACCAGACCTTCGGGCAGATGCCCGGCGGCAACAAGCGCATCGAGCGCTTGGTCGATCACGTCGGCAAAATCGGCGAACAGGGTTTTCCGGTCGGTCATAGCGCGGGCTGTTAGCGGAAAACCGAAGCGTTTGGAAATGCCGGTTTCACAGGACAGGGAATCCCGGAACGACAATAAAGCCCAAGTCAATAGGGGGTCAAATACTTGTCGGCAAGGTGTAACGAGACCGGTATTTGTGCAACTTGCATAGTCGGCAGAGGTAAACCGATGCCAATTATATGCGAATCGGACCTATTGTCCACCGTCAGGCGACCGGCTGGCTGCTCGGGTCGAAGGCAAGCGATACCCTCGATGGCGGGGCCGGTAACGACCGCCTGATCGGGGGGATCGGCTCGGACATCTTTTACGCGGGGCCCGGCGCCGACCACATCCGCTTCACGGCCATTCCGACAAAGCCCGATTATGTTGACAACGTCTACTGGAGCAGCGGCGAGGGCGACATCATAGAATTCAGCCGCGCCATCTTCACAGCGTTCGACAAGTCCGGCGCGCTCGACCCGGAGGCGTTCTACAAGGGCGACGGCATACACACAGCGCATAACGCGTCCGACCGGCTGCGATACGATACCGCATCGGGCACCCTCTACTACCCCCGGACGAAACGGACACGGCAAGGAACCCTGTGCCGATCGCGAACTTCACCTCGTATCCGGGGGTACCCGATCTTGGCGTCAGCGACTTCCTGATCGTCGCCTGACTTGACCGGCAATCAGCGCGTGGCGTTGTAGGCCAGTTGCGCGTCCGTCAGCTGGAAGCCCACGACCAGCTCGAAGCTGGCCTTGGCGAGCGCGGCGCGCACTTCGGGCGTCGCGAGCGGATCGGTCGCGGCATCGGTATCGCCCGGTTTGCGCTTCTTGGTCAGCAGCTTGCGCACGCTGTCCGGCAGTGTCGCCTCGGCCCGGTCGACCGAGGAGGCGGCGCGGCCCTGCGCCTGCGCGCGCTCCTGCCCGTCAGCGAAATCGAGCACCACGCTGCCGAGCCGCTTGGAGATCACGACATTGCCGCCGCGCATCACCGCCGAGAAATAGGGCAGCGCGACCCGGCGGCTTCCCCGCGTATCGGTCCGCCGCGCGAACACGTCGAAGGTTGCCTCGGTGTGCAACGTGGCCTGGCCTTTGCCGTCGTTGCAGGTGCTGCGCAAGTTGGTGATCGAGGCCGTCAGGTCGATCGCCCCGGCATCGGTGCGGCCGGGTGCTGACATCATGGTGACATCCCCCGTCATTTCCGGAATCGCCACCACCGGGCAAGGGCTGCGCAGCGCGGTGACGCCGACGCTGTCATCAACCACCAGCTCGCCGCGGTTGGTCTTGCACCCGGCCAGCGCGGCCACCAGCAGAAGCGCGCCGCAAACGGCAATGCGCCGGAAGGCGGGTCGGCTTGGCGCAGCGATCATCATCAGGGTATCCTCGAATTGTCAGCAAGGTCGGCAGACAGCTGGGCAAACAGCCGGGCAAGCGCTTCCTCTACTCACCCGCGTGCGCCTCCGCAATGTGCTTGGCAGAGCGCCGTGCAACGAACCACCGCGAGGCGGCTTTGCGCGGGGCCGCGCCGCTGCTAAGGTCCGCGCGATGACCAGCCTCTCCACCGACACCGCCCCGCCTCGCCCCGCTGCCGACCAGGCTCCGCTCAAGCTGCTGATCGCCGCGCCGCGCGGCTTCTGCGCCGGGGTAGACCGCGCCATCGAGATCGTCGAACGCGCGCTCGACCGGTTCGACCGGCAGGTCTACGTGCGGCACGAAATCGTGCACAACCGTTTCGTGGTGGATGGGCTCAAGGCCAAGGGCGCGGTGTTTGTCGAGGATCTGGCCGAAGTGCCCGATGGCGCGCCCGTGGTCTTTTCCGCGCACGGCGTGCCCAAGCACATTCCCGCTGACGCCACCGCGCGCGGGCTCGATTGGCTCGATGCCACATGTCCGCTGGTCAGCAAGGTCCATCGTCAGGCCGAACGCCATGCCGACGCGGGCCGCCATATCCTGTTTGTCGGGCACAAGGGCCATCCCGAGGTGATCGGCACGATGGGGCAGGTTCCCGAAGGAACCATCTCACTGGTCGAGACGCTGGACGATGTCGCCGCGCTCGATTTTCCCGAGGGCACGCCGCTTGCTTTTCTCACGCAGACCACGCTCTCGGTCGATGACACGCGCGACATTGTCGCCGCGCTGCGCACCCGCTTTCCCGAGATCAATGGCCCCCGCGCCGAAGATATCTGCTACGCCACCTCGAACCGGCAGGCGGCGGTGAAGGCGATTGCCGCGCGCTGCGATCTGCTGCTGGTGATAGGCGCGCCCAACAGCTCCAATTCGCTGCGCCTCGTCGAGGTGGCCGAGCGCTCGGGCACGACCGCACGGCTGATCCAGCGCGGAAGCGAGATCGATCCGGTCTGGCTGGTCGGCGTCGAAACCCTCGGCCTTACCGCCGGGGCCTCTGCGCCCGAAGTGCTGGTGCGCGAAGTGGTCGACCGGCTGAGCCAGTGGCGCAAAGTCGAGGAAGAGACGATCACCACCACGGTCGAGAACATGGTGTTCAAGCTGCCCCGCCAACTGACCGACTAAGCGATCAGACATGGCAGTTTACACGCACCTCGGCGCGGAGGAGATGGCCGCGCTGATCGCCCGTTTCGATGTCGGCACGCTGGTTTCGGCCAAGGGCATCGCGGAGGGCGTTTCCAACAGCAACTGGCTGCTCGATACGACTGGTCCGGACGAAACCCAGGAATCGAAAACCGGCACGCGGTACATCCTCACGATGTACGAGTTCCGCATCGAGATGGCGGACCTGCCCTTTTTCCTCTCGCTGCTCGATCATCTCGCGGCCAAGGGCTGCCCGGTGCCGCGCACGATCCACGACCGGGCAGGGCGGCTGTTCCTGACCCGGCCTGGCCCAGATGGAAAGGATAAGGCGCTCGCGCTGATCGAATATCTACCCGGCGTCTCGGTGAGCACGCCGACACCGGGGCAGGCCCGCGCGGTTGGCGCAGAGCTCGCCCGGCTGCACCTCGCCGCCGCCGATTATCCGGGCACGCGCGCCAATACCATGGGCGTAACAGAGTGGCAGCGGCTGGCCGAGGCTTGCGGGGCTGACGGTCTGGCCCAGATCGACCCCGCGCTTGCCGCGCTGGTCGCGTCCGAATTGCCACGGCTGGCAGCCGCGTGGCCGCAGGACCTGCCTACCGGCGTGATCCACGCCGATCTGTTCCCGGACAACGTACTGATGCTCGGCGACGTAGTCACCGGCCTCATCGACTTCTACTTCGCCTGCAACGATATTCTGGCCTATGATCTGGCCGTCACCCACGTCGCGTGGTGCTTTGCCGATGACAACAGCTTCCGCGCCGATGTCTCGGCCGCGCTAATGCAAGGCTACGAAAGCGTGCGCCTCCTCAGCCCGGCCGAGCGCGGGGCGCTCTCGCTGCTGGCCGAGGGTGCGGCGATGCGCTTTGCCATGAGCCGCGCGTTTGACTGGCTCAACACCCCCGCCGATGCGCTCGTCACGCGCAAGGACCCGATGGCCCCCGCGCGCAGGCTGACCTTCTATGCCGCCAACCCGGAAACCTTTGCATGAAGCATGTGCTGATTTTCACCGACGGCGCATGCAAGGGCAATCCCGGCAAGGGCGGCTGGGGCGCGCTGCTGCGGATGGGCGAGGTCGAGAAAGAGCTTTCGGGTTCGGAGAAGCTTACCACCAACAACCGTATGGAGCTGATGGGCGCGATCAAGGGCCTCGAAGCCCTCACCCAGCCGTGCAAGGTCACGCTTCACACCGACAGCAAGTATGTGCTCGACGGGATCACCAAGTGGGTGTTCGGCTGGCAGAAAAAGGGCTGGAAGACCGCCGACAACAAGCCGGTCAAGAACGAAGACCTGTGGCGCGCATTGCTGGCGGCCGTGCGGTCGCACCAGATCGAATGGGTCTGGGTAAAAGGCCACGACGGCCATCCCGAAAACGAGCGGGTCGACAAGCTGGCCAGCGACGCGGCGGTAGCGGCCTAGAAACGCCCTCTCCCCTTCAGGAGAGAGGGTTGTTGCAGGTTCAATCAGTCGGCCTTGGTCGTATCGACCACTTCGGCGGCAGGCCCGTTCTTGAGGATCGAGGCGATCGCGTTCTGCGCACTTGCCTTCGACTTGTAGCCTTCGGTCCAGAAGATCGATTCGGCGTTGTAGCAAAAATAGGCCACGTATTCGCCGGCCTTGTTCTGACGGATTTCAAAGCGGTGGGCCATTTCGGCGTCTCCCTTGGTGCGTTTGGTGTCCCGAGTTCTGTTTAGCACGCCGCTGCATCCACGCGAGTCACAATTCGGGGCGTAACGCGCGTATCACCCCGGCGCGAACCGTCCCGGCGCATAGCGCGACGCGTCGAGCCCTGCGGTCATCTCGTCCGCCGCCAGCCCGAGCAGAAGCTGCGCGCCCAGCCGCGCGGCGGCGGACGCGGTCTGGATGCCGAAACCGCCCTGTCCGGCGAACCAGAACAATCCCGCCCGCGCCGGATCGAACCCGTAGACCGGCAGCCGGTCGGGCGCGAAGCTGCGCAGCCCCGCCCAGCGCCGCTCGACCGCCTCGACGTGCCAGTCGGCGACATGCGCCAACCGGTCGATCGCGCGGGCAACGTCGATTTCCTCCGGCGCGGCATCGCTCGCCGCAGTCGGCGTTTCATCATGCGGGGAAAGCCACAGCCGCCCGGCTTGCGGCTTGAAGTAGAAGTCTCCGGCAATGCCGAACGTCAGCGGCAAGTCGGCGGGCGGAGCCGGTGCGGTGCGCAGCTGCGCGACCGTGCGCCGCAGCGGCACGATGCCCAGCGGTGCAGCTCCTGCAAGTACCGCCACCTGATCTGCCCAGGCTCCGGCCGCGTTGACCAGGCTGGCCGCGCGCGCCGCTCCGCCGGGCCAGCCGATCCGCCACGCCGCGCTCTCACGCGAAAGGGTCTCAACTCTCGCCCGCGTCCGGACAACGGTCCCGGCCCTGCGGCAGACCGCGAGATAGTGGGCGTGGAGCGCGCCGACATCGATATCGCAGCAGCCAGGTGCCCACGACCCCACAGACCATTGCGCGCGCAGGCCGGGAATGCGCCCTACAAGCTCCGCCCGGCCGATCAGGCGGATATCCACTCCCAGCCCGGCGAACCGCGTCACCAGCGCTTCAACCGCACTGCGATCGTCCTCGCACCCCATATTCACCGCGCCGCGCGGCGCCAGAAAGTCGCCCGCGCGCAGAAACGTCCCCGAAGCGGCGGTCAACGGATAAACCCCGGGCCCACCATAGGCCTCTTCCCAGAACGCCGCCGAACGCCCCGTGGTATGATAACCGGGGGTATCTTCCGCTTCGATCAGCAAGACGCGGGCATGCGCGGCGCATTCGGCGGCAAGGCTTGCTCCCGCCATGCCGGCACCGATAATGGCAACGTCGAAGGTTTCCGTCATGCAGGCTTAGGCATCTGGCTCACGCTGGTGAAATCCGCCGGAGCATCATGCTGATGGGGCCGGGGCCATGCGGCCCAGAAAATCATCGACCATCGCCAGCACCTTGCCTCGCACCGGATCAGCCTCCCGCAGCACCTCGTGCCGCGCCTCCGGCCCCCATACCGCGAGCTGGGCGCGCGGCATCCGGGCGGCGGCGCGCTCGATCGCGCTCCACGCGACCAGCGCATCGTTCCGGGCCGCCAGCACCAGCACGGGGGTCTCGACCGCCTCGAGCAAGCCGGGCGCGCGCAAGCGCTCGATCGAGGCGGCAGCGCGCTCGACCCAGCGCCAGCTGGCCGGGCCAATTGCCAGTTCGGGTCGGTTCTCGCGCCACCATTCCTCGTCGGCATAGCGCTCAGGATCATGCGTCAGCAGCGTCGCGCGCTTGTCGAGCGGCGAACCCGGCTTCTCGCTGACCGGCCAGGCCATGCGCGCCGGATCACCGATCCGGCACATGAGCCGGGCAAACAGATGCTGGATGACCTGGGGAATCGGCGAAACGAATCCGAGCATCGGCGCACTCAATACCAGCGCATCGGGCAAGACAGCGCGCTCCGCGACCGCGCGCAGCACGAGATGGCCACCCATCGAATGCCCCACCAGCACATGCGGCCCCGGCGTTTCTGCCACCCAGTCGCGCCACAGCGCGGCAAGATCGGCGATCCACACGGAAAAGTCGGAAATGTCCCCCACCAGCGGGTCAGCCGCCATGCGCCCCGATCCGCCCTGACCGCGCCAGTCCGCCGCACTGACATGCCAGCCTTGCTTCGCCCAGAAAGCAAGCGTTTCCAGATACTTTTCATAGAAATCGCCGCGACCCGGCAAGAATAGCAGCGAACCGCGCGGCGCACGATCTGCGGCGGGTTCTAGTGCGATCCGGCGGATCTCGTGGCCATCGGGCAAGGCCCAGCGGGTTTCGCTGGCGCCGGCTGGAATCGCCCGTCTGTCAAACCCTGCCGCCACGCGTTGCTCCTAGGTCCGGATCCTTGCCGGCATCCGCTGGTGCCCTGATCTGCGCCGCGGGTTTGGTTACCGTTTAGTAAGTGATTGTCTCGTATGAGACCCCCATGCAGGGAACTTTCATCGTTTACGGATTGGTCGGGGGCTTGGCAATCGCGCTGCTGGTTGCTGCCTTCACTGATGTCCGCCGCCGCCAGATCGACAACTGGCTGAACGCCGCCGTGGCTGCGGGCGCACCGCTGTTCTGGTGGGCGACGGGGCTCAGTCTGTGGCCGGGCGTGGCCCTGCAGCTGACGATCGCGGTTGTCACGTTCCTTGCGCTGGCCGGCCTGTTTGCGCTGCGCGCCATGGGCGGCGGCGATGTGAAGCTGCTCACCGCGCTGGCACTCTGGATGCCGGCCGTGCTGTTTCTCAAATTGCTGGTGATCATGGCTCTTGCGGGCGGTGTTCTGACGATCGTGCTCAGCATGTGGCACATCACGCGCCGCCGCAAAGACCAACTCAAGATTCCCTACGGCATCGCGATTGCGAGCGCGGGGATCTGGATCATCGCAACCACCGATTGGGCGACCGTTCACGCAGTCGCCGCGAGCTAGGCCAAATTTAACCAATTTGCCCGAAGAATGCGGGCAGATTTTTAAGGCAGGATTGAAGCCATGGACAGGAAGAAGCTGTTGCTGCTGGTGGGGGCGCTGATCGTGGCGATCGGTACGGCCTTTGCTGCCAGAAGCCTGTTTGCCGGCGCCGGATCGCCGCAGGCAGAGGCCGCCGCGAAAGTGCCGATGGGTTCGAAAGTGCTTGTCGCCAACCGCGCCCTTCCGGCCGGCACGATCATCACGGCCGACGCGATGGGCTATCAGCCTTGGCCCAAGGATCTCGTCCAGGATGTCTATTTTGTCGAAGACAAGACCGATATGTCCAAGCTTCTCGGCACAGTGGTGCGCAATCCGATCACGGCGGGCGAGCCGGTGACGCAGGGCTCGCTGGTCGCTCCCGGCGACCGCGGCTTCCTCGCCGCCGCGCTCGGGCCCGGCATGCGCGCTGTCACCATTCCGGTCAGCGCACGAACTGCGGTGGCCGGCTTCGTCTTCCCGGGTGACCATATCGACCTCGTGCTGACCCAGTCGATCAAGGGCGCGATGCTACCGCTCAAGACGGCGGAAACGATCATGAAGAACTTGCGCGTGCTCGCCACTGATCAGACCACTTCGCAGGAAACGGTCGAGGGCAAGACCCGCGTCAAGACCTTCAGCACAGTGACGGTCGAGGCGACCCCCAAGATCGCAGAAAAGATCGCCGTGGCGCAGACCATGGGCACACTCAGCCTCTCGCTGCGCTCGCTGGCGGACAATTCGAGCGAACTCGACCAGGCGATTGCCATGGGTCAAATCAAGATCCCCGCGGGCGCCAGCAAGTCGGATGAGGAAAAGATCATTCAGCAGGCGATGTCCAAGCCGATCGAAACCAGCAGCAACAGCTATGTCACCGGCGGCGACGTCTCACGCTTCCAGCCCAAGAATGCCGGGACCGCCGACTTCTCGTCTGCTGCCAACGCGATGGCCAAGGCAATGTCTTCGGTCATCCCCAAGGCGATCCCCAGCGGGATGCTCACTCCGGCAGGCCGTGCGATGCTCTCGCCTGGTCCGGTGGTTCGGGTCACCCGCGGCAAGGATACCCAGGACGTCACGGTAGGGAGCCACTGACATGGCCCGCACCGCACCGATCCAGACTCTGGCTCAGGCTCAGGCCCCTATTGCGCCCGCGAAAGGCACCACCATGAAGGCCCGTATCGCTTCAACGCTGCTTCCATTTGCTGCCCCGCTGGCCGCTTTGGCGATCCCGCTGGTGCTCGCCGCCGCCCCTTCCGGCGCGGCAGCCCAGACGGTCACCAGCCCGGCGCGCAGCATCGCGATCTCGATCGGTCGCGGCCAGCTCGTCACGCTGCCCGGCAGGATGACCGACGTGTTCGTGGCCAACGACACGGTCGCCGATGTGCAGGTCAAATCGACCAACCAGCTCTACGTCTTCGGCAAGTCCGGCGGCGAGACCACGGTCTATGCCAGCAATGCGGCCGGTGATGTGGTGTGGTCGGCCAATGTCCGCGTGGGCAGCAACATCGACAGCATCGACCAGATGCTCAAGCTCGCGATGCCCGAGGCCAAGATCGTCACATCGACCATGAACAACACCGTGCTGCTGACCGGCACGATCGCCGCGCCCGAAGACGCGGCGGAGGCCGAGCGCCTGGTCAAGGCCTTCGTCGACGACAAGACCAACGTAATCAGCCGCCTCAAGATGGCGACCCCGCTGCAGGTCAACCTGCACGTCCGCTTTGCCGAGGTGAACCGGTCGCTCGTCCGCCAGATCGGCACGAACCTGACCAGCATCGATGGCTCAGGCGGTTTCAAGTTCGGCCTTTCGCAGGGCCGTTCAGCTGCCACGACCATCAACACAGACCCGAACCTGCCGCTCGGCATCGGGACTTCAGTCAAGGGCTATGCTTTTGATCCAACCGCGGTTTCCGCCACAAACCCGCAGGGTCTTGTGCTCAGGGATGGCACCAATGTCACTCCGCTGCAGGGCCAGTCGACACTGGCAGGCATGGGCAAACTGTTCGGGCTCAATATCCTTGGCACGCTCGATCTGGGCGAGACAATAGGCCTCGTCACCTCGCTGGCCGAACCGAACCTGACCGCGCTTTCGGGTGAAACCGCAAACTTCCTTGCAGGCGGCGAATACCCGATCCCGGTCTCCACCGGGCTCGGCAACACCGCGATCGAGTTCAAGAAGTACGGCATCAGCCTCGCCTACACGCCCACCGTCCTTGCCAACGGCCGGATCTCGCTGCGCGTGAAGCCCGAAGTGTCGGAACTGTCTTCCGATGGCGCAATCATCAGCAACAGCTTCACTGTCTCTGCGCTCACTGTGCGCAGCGCTGAAACCACGGTCGAGCTCGGCTCGGGCCAGAGCTTCATGATCGCGGGCCTCCTGCGCAACAGCGCGCAGAACACGATCACCAAGATGCCCGGCGCGGGCGACGTGCCGATCCTGGGCTCGTTGTTCCGCTCTACCGCCTTCCGCAAGGGCGAGACCGAGCTGGTCATCGTGGTCACGCCCTATCTGGTGAACCCGGTCGATGCGAGCGAGATCAAGCTGCCAACCGACGGCTTCCGGGCCTCCACGGCGCTGCAGCAGGTGCTCGGCCATGTCGAAGCCGACGGCGTGACCGGCGGCGATCGGCCCAAGCCGACCGAGAAGCCCGGCACCGTGCAATCGAATGGGCCGAAAGTCGGCGCGCTCGATACGCCGGAGGGCCAGGCAGTCGCCGCCGCTCAGGCGCTTGAACAAGCCAGGACGTCGCATCCTGCCCGCAACCGTCTGTCCCGCAACGATAAGGCCAGCGCTGCCGATGCCGCGCCCGGCTTCAGCCTCCAGTGAGAAAGGGACACCTCATGTCCATCCGCCTCCCCCGCATCCAAGGCACCGCCCGGGTTCTGCTGCTCGCCGGTGTGCTGGCCCTGCCGCTGGCCGCGTGCAACAGCCCCTCTACGGATATGAACCGCAGCCTTGAGAGCGTCCACCAGCCGGTCGTCCAGCGCAACAGCTTCGTGTTCGATGTCTCCACGCTTCCCGGCGGCGGCCTCGCCGTCTCGGAGCAGCGCCGCCTGCTTGGCTGGCTCGAAGCGCTCGATCTTGGCTATGGCGACCGCGTCTCGATCGACGATCCGGTTGATTCCGATCAGACCCGGAGCGCGATCGAAAGCGTTGCCGGCCGCTTCGGCGTGCTGCTCGCCGAAACATCGCCGGTTACCGAGGGCGAAGTCGCCGCCGGCACCGCCCGCGTGGTGGTAAACCGCACCGAAGCCAGCGTTCCCGGCTGCCCGGACTGGTCAGCCAAGATCGACAACAAGACCAACAACGCCACCTCGCCCGGCTTCGGCTGCGCGATCAACGGCAACATGGCCGCGATGGTCGCGAACAAGGAAGACCTGGTTCGCGGTCAGCGTGGTGCCGGTGTCACGGTTGTCATGAGCAACAGCAAGGCCATTCAGGCCTACCGTGCTGCTCCGCCGACCGGCGCGGGCGGCCTGAAGGAAATTTCCAGCAAGTCCGGGGGTAACTGATCGATGAGCACGGCCTGGAAAAGCGGCAATCGCGACATGTTCGCGGCCTTCATGTGCGACGATGCGGCGCTCGATGTCCTGCGTCCGGTCACGGTCGACATGGGTTGGCAGCCGGAAAAGTGCAACAAAGGCGGCTTGCGCAATGCGATCCAGTCCCTCTCGATCGCGGCCAGCCCCGCGATCCTGATGGTGGACCTTTCGGAAAGCGGCGATCCGCTGAGCGACATCAATGCGCTTGCCGAAGTGTGCGAGCCCGGCACAGTCGTGATCGCGGTCGGCCAGGTGAACGATGTGCGGCTCTACCGCGATCTGCTCGCCTCGGGCATCCAGGACTATCTGCTCAAGCCTCTCACTCCGGGGCAGGTGCGCGATGCCGTGATGCAGGCGCAGACGATCTTCGCCGCGCCCAAGTCCGCTGATGGCGTTGCGGTCAAACGCCACGTCTCGACTGCCATTGTCGGTACGCGCGGCGGTGTCGGTGCCTCGACCATCGCAACCTCGCTGGCGTGGCTGTTCAGCAGCGATCACCGCCTGCCGACCGCGCTGCTCGATCTCGACGTGCACTTCGGCACCGGCGCGCTGACCCTCGATCTTGAGCCTGGCCGGGGCCTGACCGATGCGATCGACAATCCCAGCCGCATCGACGGGCTCTTCATCGAGCGCGCCATGATCCGCGCCAACGACAACCTCGCGATCCTCTCGGCCGAAGCGCCGATCAGTTCGCCGCTGATGACCGATGGCAGCGCCTTCGTGCAACTGGAGGAGGAATTCCGCCATGCGTTCGAAATGACGATGATCGATCTGCCGCGCAACATGCTGATAAACTTCCCGCATCTGCTGGCGGACGTGAACGTGGTGGTCGTGGTCACCGAACTCACTCTGGCCGGCGCGCGCGATGCGATCCGCCTGCTCTCGTGGCTCAAGACCAACGCCAAGCATGCCGAAACGATCGTCGTCGCCAACAAGGTCCATGCCGGCGTGGGCGAAATCAGCAAGTCCGATTTCGAGGCCTCGATCGAGCGCAAGATCAACTACACCGTGCCCTATGACATCAAGGCTGCAGCCAATGCAGCCAAGCTTGGGCAGACCTTCGTCGGCGCCAACCGCTCGGCCAAGGCGGGCATCGTGATCCGCGATCTTGGCAGTGCGATCATTGCTACCGGTTCCGACGGCACCGAAGTCGAGAACACGGGCAAGGGCAAGGCCAAGGCCAAGCCCGCACTGGCCGGAGGCAAGACGTCGCTGCTCGGCCGGTTCGATCTCAAGAAGATGCTTCCCGCCGGCAAGGCCAAGGCAGGCACCCCGGCATGACCCCGCAGCGACGCGGCGCGCCTTTGGGGGCGCGCCCGTCGGTTCCAGCGGCCTAACAGACCTGGCAGGATGACCCGATGAACGTGATGCAGTTGCTGGTTTTGGGCGTTGGGGCCGCGCTGGCCCTGATCCTCGGGTATGCCGCGCTCTCGGGCCCCTCGGCCGGACGCGAGGGCGCACGCCGCCTCCAGGCCGTGCGCTTTCGCCATTCGGAAAGCGCGGTCGACAAAGTCGAGGCGCAGTACCGCAAGGCTGTCGCCAACCGCAAACCGACGGCGTACCGCAAGGCCGGCTCGGGCTCGAAGATCGAGGCCCTCGCGCTCCGTCTGCACAAGACCGGCAAGGGTTGGACGCTCACCCAGTATCTTTACACATCGCTCGGCCTCGGGCTGGGGGTCGCCTTCCTGATTTTCATCAGGTCCGGCTCGCTGATGCTGGGCCTTGCAGGCGGCGCGCTGATCGGGGCGGGCATTCCGCATTTCATGGTGGGCCGCGCCATCGGCAAGCGCGCCAAGAAGTTCGTCGCCAAGTTCCCCGATGCACTGGAGCTGCTGGTGCGTGGTCTGCGCTCGGGCCTGCCGATCACCGAGACGATCAGCGTGGTCGCACACGAACTGCCGGGACCGGTCGGCGAGGAGTTCAAGCTGGTGACCGACCGGATGCGGGTGGGTCGCACCATGGACGAGGCGCTCCAGGAAACCTCCAACCGCCTCGATATGGCCGAGTTCAGTTTCTTCTGCATCACTTTGGCGATCCAGCGCGAGACCGGCGGCAACCTTGCGGAAACGCTCGCGAACCTCGCCGACGTGCTGCGCAAGCGCGCGCAGATGAAGCTCAAGATCGCCGCGATGAGCTCCGAATCGAAAGCTTCGGCCTATATCGTCGGCTCGCTGCCGTTTATCGTCTTCGCACTGATCTACTCGATCAACCCCCGCTATCTCAGCCAGTTCTTCGTCGATGAACGCCTGATCATCGCCGGTCTCGGCGGCCTGACCTGGCTAGGCATCGGCGCGTTCATCATGGCCAAGATGGTCGCCTTCGAAATCTGATCGCGGGACACGAGGAACCACCATGCCAGTTAGCCCGCCCGGACCAACCCTGCTCGGCGTCGATGTCATCTGGGCAGCCTCGCTGCTTATGGGCATCGCTGCCGCTGCCGTCATGCTCGCGATCTACGCCGCGATCACGGTGCGTGATCCGATGGCCAAGCGCGTCAAAGCGCTCAACGAACGCCGCGACCAGCTCAAGGCCGGCATCGTCACCGCCACCGCCAAGAAGCGTCAGAGCATCGTCCGGCGCAACGAGACCACCGATTCGATCAAGACCTTCCTCGAATCGCTCAAGGTCTTGCAGGACAGCCAGCTCAAGGTGATCCAGCAGCGGCTGGCGCAGGCGGGCATCCGCAAGAAGGAATGGGCGGTTGCCATCGTGCTCGCCCGGATGATCGGGCCGATCGTGCTCGGCACGCTGTTCGGCGTGCTGATCTATTGGGTGAATTACTTCCCCACCTGGCCCGCCTACAAGCAGTTCGGCCTGTTCGCCGCCAGCGTCGGGCTGGGTTACAAGGGCCCGGACATCTGGATCACCAACCTGGTCGGCAAGCGCACCAAGGAAATCCGCAAGGGCCTGCCCGACGCGCTCGATCTGCTCGTGATCTGCGCCGAAGCCGGTCTCACCGTCGATGCTGCCTTCGGCCGCGTGGCGCGCGAACTGGGCCGGGCCTATCCTGAGCTCGGCGATGAATTCGCGCTCACCGCGATCGAGCTTTCGTTCCTCACCGAACGGCGTCAGGCCTTCGAAAACCTGGCCTACCGCGTCAATCTCGAATCGGTGAAGGGCGTGGTCACGACCATGATCCAGACAGAACGCTACGGTACGCCGCTCGCCTCGGCGCTGCGCGTGCTCTCGGCCGAATTCCGCAACGAGCGCATGATGCGCGCCGAGGAAAAGGCTGCGCGACTGCCGGCGATCATGACGATCCCGCTCATCCTGTTCATTCTGCCGACGCTGTTCGTCGTGATCCTGGGCCCCGCAGCCTGCTCGATCAGCGACAACTTCCTCAACCGGAAGACGTAGGCCGAATAACCCCAGAGGCTATGACCCCCCCATTTTCACGAAGTGCAGATGGGGGGTAGCCTGCCGCAGGCAGGTCGGAGGGGTCTTCTTCTAAGCCGGCACCACCGCCTGCTCGATCGCGCCAAACACCGCATGCCCCTTGGCATCCTTGGCCGCGATGCGCACCGTATCGCCGTGTTTGAGGAACGGCGTCACCGCCGCGCCGCTGCGGATCGTCTCCACCATGCGCTGCTCGGCAATGCAGGCATAGCCGCGCCCGCCTTCGCGCACCGGGCGGCCCATGGTCGTCTCGGCATCGCGGTTCGATACAGTGCCCGAACCGATGATCGTGCCCGCGCCGATCGCCCGCGTCTTGGCCAGATGTGCGATCAGCTGGCCGAAATCGAACGTCATGTCCTCGCCCGTCGCCAGCCGCCCGAACGGACGGCCGTTGACATCGATATGCAGCGGCAGGTTGAGTTTGCCGCCGACCCACGCGGGCCCGAGACTGTCGGGCGTCACGAACACCGGGGAGAAGTGGCTGGCAGGCTTGGACTGGACAAAGCCGAAGCCTTTGGCGAGCTCGTCCGGGATCAGCGCGCGCAGCGAGACATCGTTGACGAGGCCCACCAGCCGCACATGCCCCAGCGCCTCAGCGGCGGAGACACCCTGCGGGACATCGCCGGTCACCACCACGACTTCGGCCTCGAAGTCGCAGCCCCAGGCCTCGTCCGTCAGCGTGATCGGATCGCGTGCACCGCGCAAGTCGTCGCTGCCGCCCTGGTACATTAGCGGATCGGTCCAGAAACTGGCCGGCAGTTCCGCTCCGCGCGCCTTGCGCACCAATTCCACATGATTGACGTAGGCGCTGCCGTCTGCCCACTGATAGGCACGCGGCAGCGGAGCCGCCGCCTCACGCTCATGGAACCGCTTGCGCGGGATGGCCCCGTGTTCCAACTCGACAGACAGCGCGGCGAGATAGGGCGCATGGCGGTCCCACTCGTCGAGCAGGCCCTGCATTGTCGGCACGATATGATCGGCATCGGCATACCACGCCAGATCTTCGGACACGACGATGAGACGGCCATCGCGCAGTTGCGGCAGGCTTGCCAGTTTCACGTCGGTTCCCCCTCGATGGCGCGGACTGCCGACAGCAATTTGTCCAGCAGCACACGCAGTGTGTTCGTCTCCCCGGGTGTCAGCGCGGTGAAGATCGTCTCGTAAGTCGCCAGCGCGTTGGGCCAGATCCGGTCGTACATCGCGCGTCCGGCCACGGTGAGCTCCAGATGGTGAGAGCGCCCATCGGCGGCATTGGGGCTACGCGCGATAAGCGCGCGCTCCCCCAGTGCCTTGCACGCGCGGTTGACCGCGACCTTGTCCATCAGCGTCGCGCCCACCAGATCGCGCTGGGTCAGCCGCCCGGCATCGCCGAGCACCGCCATGATGCGCCACTCGGGAATCTTAAGGCCGAACTCGCTGTGGTACTCGCCCGAGATCAGCGCGCTCACCGCATTCGAGGTGATCGCCATGCGATAGGGGATGAAATCAGACAGCCTGGTCGTTTCGGCCAAAGGTGTTTCAGGCCGGATTTGCGCGTCGGACATATCCCGGTTCTAAGCCAGCCTGCGCCGCGCGCAAGCAAAAGCGCCGATCCGGTTCGCCCTTCGCTGCTTTGGGCCCTTCACCGCGCCAGAATACCCGCCATAATGAAATCGACGGTATGTTCGCGGTAGCGGTCGCGCAGTTCCTCGGTTAGCGTGTCCTGATCGAAGCAGTGGCGCAGCACCAGTCGCGCGGAGAAGAACCGGTCCGCCGCGCCTGTCACGGTAAAGTAGAACAGCTGCGGATCGATCGGGCGAAATACGCCTGCGCGCACCCCGGCGCTGATCAGCCGCTCATACGCCTTGTTGAGCGGCGCGAGATACTTGTCCGCGATCCGCTTCGCCTCGGCCGGATCGCTGTCGCGCACCAGTCGCATCAGCAGCCGGTTGAGATAGGGGAACGCGAAGTAGGTATCGACGCAGCGCGCGATATGCTGCCGCAGCTTCGCCTCTGGGCTCATCGAGTCCTTGGCCAGCAGCGCCTCGACCGACTTGATGATCGCCACCATGTCGCGGTCGAGCAGCGCGCCCAGCATGCCTGCCTTGTTGCCGAAATAGTACTTCACCAATGCCGAATTGAGCCCCGATCGCAGCGACAGCTCGGACAGCGAGATGTCCACCTGATCGCCCTCGCGCATGATCTGCGAGGCGGTCTCCAGCAGCAACTCGCGCGCGCCGGCTTGTTCAGACCCTGCCTGTTCAGACCCTGCCTGTTTCGGCGCAGCGGTATCCTCGATCTGGGCCAATTTCGTGTGCTCTTTCATTCCCAACCCGGCTCGTCCCACCACGGATAAAACGACGGCATATCCGAAGAAACCCGCCCCGGGTAGCTGGGCGCGCGCTTTTCGAGGAAACTGGCCACACCTTCCTTCGCATCCGCCCCGCGCGAGAGCTGGTAGATCGCCCGGCTGTCCACCCGATGCGCGAACATCGGATGCTCGGTCGCCGCATTGCGCCACAGCATCGCGCGCGTCATCGCCACCGAAACCGCGCTGGTATTATCGGCAATCTCCCGAGCGAGCGCGTGCGCGGCCGGTAGCAGATCCTCCGGCGCATGGAGCGAGCGCACGAGCCCCCCCTTCAGCGCTTCCTCCGCGCCGAACACTCGCCCGGTCATGCACCATTCGAGCGCCTGGCTCATCCCCACCAGCCGCGGCAGGAACCAGGATGAGGCCGCCTCGGGCACAATCCCGCGCCGCGCGAACACGAAACCGAAGCGCGCCGATGTAGACGCCAGCCGGAAATCCATCGGCAGCTGCATCGTCGCGCCGATGCCCACCGCCGCGCCGTTGATCGCACCGATCACCGGCTTCTTCGAATTGAAGATACGCAAGGTGCACAGCCCGCCGCTATCGCGCACTTTGGGGTCCGAAATAGACACCTCGGTTGGATCGGAAAACGGCCGCGCGCCGTCATCGGGCGTCAGATCCGCCCCGGCGCAAAACGCGCGGTCCCCCGCCCCGGTCACGATCACCGCGCGCACGCTGTCATCGGCATCGGTCTGGTCGAACGCATCGACCATTTCCGCCATCATCGTGCGCGTATAGGCGTTCATCTTGTGCGGACGGTTGAGCGTCAACGTCGCGACGCCGTCAGCCACATCGAGCAGTATCTGCGTGTATTCGGCCATTTCGGCTCTCTCCCGGAGTATCAGGGACAGTCCCTACTAGAGGGGGACTGTCCCGATTTATCAGCGCGGCGCCATGCGGATCGCGCCATCAAGTCGCACATCCTCGCCGTTGAAGTAGCCGCACTCGATCATGGTAAGCGCCAGCTGCGCATATTCGTCCGGCTGCCCGAGCCGCTTGGGGAACGGCACCGAAGCCGAAAGCGCATCGCGCACATTCTGGGGCGCGCCCGCCAGCAGCGGCGTATCGAAAATGCCCGGCAGGATCGTGTTGACGCGAATGCCTTCGCTCATGAGGTCGCGCGCGATGGGGAGCGTCATGCCGACAACGCCGCCCTTTGAGGCCGAGTACGCCGCCTGCCCGATCTGCCCGTCCTCAGCCGCGACCGACGCGGTGTTGACCATCGCGCCGCGCTCGCCGTCTGCCATCGGCTCCAAAGTCAGCATGCCCGCTGCCGATTTGGCGATGCAGCGGAACGTGCCGACCAGGTTGATCTGGATCAGCCAGTTGAACGCCTCCAGCGGGAAGTGCTTGATCGAGCCGTCTTCCTTGCTGCGGCTCGCGGTTTTCACCGCGTTGCCGGTGCCTGCGCAGTTCACCAGAATGCGCTCCTGTCCGTTGGCCGCGCGCGCCTTGGCAAAGCCCGCGTCCACGCTCTCGTCCGAGGTCACGTTCACTTCGCAGAACACGCCGCCGATTTCGGCCGCGACCGCCTCGCCCTTTTCCTTCTGCATATCGAAAATGGCGACCTTCACGCCCTTGGCGGCCAGCGCGCGCGCGGTGGCGGCACCGAGGCCAGACGCACCGCCGGTCACGACCGCGGCAACGGAACTATCAAGCTTCATGGCATTTCTCTCCTGAAATCAAACGTAAGCCCCTCCCGCTTGCGGGAGGGGTTGGGGTGGGCTCTCGCCGCAAATCACATCATCTCGACAATGGTGACATTGGCAACGCCGCCGCCTTCGCACATCGTCTGCAAGCCATATTTCAGCCCCCGCGCCTTCAGCGCATGGAGCAGGGTGGACATCAGCTTGGTGCCCGAAGCGCCGAGCGGATGGCCCAGCGCAATCGCGCCGCCGTTGACATTGAGCTTCTCGGGGTCCGCGCCGGTGTGCTTCAGCCAGGCCAGCGGCACCGAGGCGAACGCCTCGTTCACTTCATAGAGGTCGATATCGCCGATCTTCATCCCCGCCCGCTGCAGCGCGCGGTCGGTGGCGAACAGCGGTTCTTCGAGCATGATCACCGGATCGCCCGCCGTAACCGTCAGGTTATGAATGCGCGCC
>JBJXEK010000204.1:0-2534 GCA_046155055.1 Novosphingobium sp.
AACGCGCATAGAGCGCGGTGCGTGCCAGCTCGAAATCATGGAGCGTGAGCATTGGCGCGGCTTGTTCGGCGGGGAGCGCGAGCACGGCGGCATCGAAATACTCGGCCGGCATATCTTCGCCCAGCAGACGCCAGCGACCGCCTTCGCGCGCGAGCCCGCTAACATGCTGCGAGAAACGCACATCATGCTGCGCTGCCAGTTCCTGCAGTACGGTGTTCATCACCGGCACTCCAATCCAGGCATCTGGCCGCGCGTCGGGCCAGCGGGTCGCAATACCGGCTTCGGCCCAGCGAGCTACTTCGGCGGCAAAATCCGGGTCGCGCACGGTGAAATATTGCGCACCAAAATCAAAGGTTGCGGGTCCGTGGGATGTTTCCAGCTGGCGGGAGGCCATCCGGCCGCCGGGGCGGCGGCTCTTGTCGAACAGGGTTACTGTCCAGCCGCTTGCCGCCAGTACTCCGGCACAGGAAAGTCCCGCCATTCCGGCACCGATGATGGCAACGCTGGGCATCGCTTGAGCAACTGTCACCTGCGACCCATCAGCGCGAGCACTTCCTTCCGGCTGCTCGGATTGTCGAGAAAGCAGCCAAGCATGCGGCTGGTGACCATGCCCACGCCCGGGGTGCGGACGCCGCGCCCGGTCATGCAGCCATGCTGCGCCTCGATGACCACGGCGACACCCTGGGGTTGGAGATTATCCCAGATGCACCTGGCAACTTCGCTGGTAAGCCGCTCCTGAATCTGCAGGCGGCGCGCGTAGCCATGCAGTACGCGCGCGAGCTTCGAAATGCCGACCACGCGGTTTCGCGGCAGATAAGCGATCGACGCCGTGCCGGTGATCGGCGCCAGATGATGTTCGCAGTGCGACTGGAACGGAATATCACGCAGCAGCACGACTTCGTCATAGCCGGCCACTTCGCTGAAGGTACGCTGCAGATGCTGGCCCGGATCTTCGTCATAGCCAGCGCAATATTCGCGCCAGGCGCGGGCAACGCGCTTGGGCGTGTCTGAGAGGCCTTCGCGCTCCGGATCGTCACCAGCCCAGCGCAGCAGCGTGCGGATCGCATCCTGAACTGGCTCTGGCACGGCCAGCTTGCCGTCCGCGTCCGGCGATCCAAAGTCGTGGCTGACGTAGTTCAAGACACTCTCCATGCGGTGGACCCCGTGCCGGCTGCGCCACCACCTGTTCCGACTGTCAAAACGCAGGACGCGGCTTTTGGGAGCGCGGCAAAATGGGGCCGACGCAAACAATGTTATCCATGCGGCTAACTTAGTTGTAAGATCAGGACTGGGCCGGTTTTTGGGAACATGGACCTAAGGGCAATTGCGCTTCGCGCGCAGGAGCCGAAGGGGAAGAGCATGGCAATAGGCGCAATGATAGACAACAGCCTCGTGGCAGCCGTGGTGAGCAATCCGCGCCTGCCCGACAATCCCATCGTAGGCTGCAACGCTGCGTTCATGGAATTGACCGGGTATGGCAAAGACGAGATCATCGGGCGGAACTGCCGCTTTCTGCGGGGGCCGGGGACCGAGCCGGAGCTGACTGAGCAACTGCGTACGGGCATCGCCGCCCGCGTGCCCGTGATGGTCGAAATCCTCAATTACAAGCGCGATGGCACGCCTTTCCGCAACGCGGTTATGATTGCACCAATCTTCGATGCTGCGGGCGAACTCGAATGGTTCCTGGGGAGCCAGGTGGAAATTGCCGGGCCGACCGAGACTGCGCCGAGCGCGCGCGCTGTTGAAGCGCGCGAAAAGGTTGCGGCGCTTTCCCGCCGTCAACGCGAAATTCTGGAATGCATCGCGGCGGGCCGGCTCAACAAGCAGATCGCCTACGAACTTGGGCTCAGCGAGCGCACGGTCAAGCTGCACCGCGCTGCCGTGCTGCGCGCATTGGGGGTGCGCACCAGCGCTGATGCGATCCGCATGGCCATCGAGGCAGGTCTCTGAGGTCCTGCCCATTGGGACAGGTTGAGAGCGTGGTCTCGCCACCCCACCTGAACATCATCGGGTCGAAGGAGCTTGGCTCCTCTTCGCGGTCGCACATGGGCGCGGTCCTTCAGGCTCCCCCCGCTTTGCCGGGAGGTCCGCGTCTTACCCCTGTCTCTGGGGTTTGCGCGCACCAAGTCTAAGTCAATCGAGACAGGCTTGTCTGATGAACTCGGGTGCCGGTTCCTCGCTGCCTGAACTGATCAGGCTGCGGACTTCAGCATCATCAGATCAAAGAGCCGCTGCGCCATCAAGACTGCGGTCGGCGCATTGGCAGCCGTGCCATCGGCGCCCAGTTCCAAGGCGAGTGCTGGATTATCGGTGAACACAGGACCGCCGACCATGATGCCAATCGCGGGATTACGCGATTGCTTGCGGATCATCGCGATGGTCTTCGAAAGGTTGGCAAGCGATCGTTCCGAGCCAACGGTGAGCCCTGCGACGGCAAACCAGTGCTCGCGTGCCACACCGGCGATCTCGGCGGCGGTCTTGTCGAAGGCGGCCTCCACGTTCCAGCCTGCAGCCAGCAGGAACCGTTCAACCAT
>JBJXEK010000205.1:0-28861 GCA_046155055.1 Novosphingobium sp.
TCGGCGGCATCGACGACGCGGTCGCCAAGGCCAAGAAGATGGCTGACGAAGCCTGATTTCCCGGTAAGCCCCTCCTGCTTGCGGGAGGGGGGAGTTAGAAAACAATGCCCCTGCACTTCGAACTCGTCACCCCGGCCCGCCTCGTCCGTTCGGAAGATGTCTACATGGTTGAAGTTCCCGGCGCCGAAGGTGAATTCGGGGTATTGGAAGGCCATGCGCCGTTTATGTCGGTGGTGAAGGACGGCCCGCTCAAGGTCTACCGCACCGCAGGCGCTGCGGCTGAGGAAATCCGCATCGAAGGCGGGTTTGCCGAGGTCAGCGAAAAGGGCCTGACGATTCTCGCCGAACACGTCGCGGCCTGACTTAAGTTTCAGCGTTGCCAAGGAGCCGGTCCGTTTGGGCCGGCTTTTTGCGTTTGGGGCCGTTCCTCACTCCAAACTTTTTTCACCATTTCACATAACCGAACTTTTCAGCCTGATGAAATTGCGCCATAGCGAGTTATCAAATCCGCATCCCGGGAGAGCCCAACCATGTCCGATAGCCTTGAAACCCTGATCGCCGGCAAGGCCGATCTTGTCGATTTCCTGCGCAATCAACAGGTCGGCCCGAATGTCTATCCCGGCGTGCCTTCCGAATATTCCAACTGGCGCGCAGAGCAGTGGGCCTGGGGTCACACTGCGGTACTGTATAACCAGTCGTACCATATGGTCGATCTGGCGGTGAAAGGCCCGGACGCCTTCGCGATGCTCGAGCATCTCGGCATCAACTCGTTCAAGAATTTCCAGCCCGAGCGCGCCAAGCAGTTCGTGCCGGTCACGCCCGATGGCTACGTGATCGGCGATGTGATCCTGTTCTATCTGGACGAGAACCACTTCAACCTTGTCGGCCGCGCCCCGACGATCGAGTGGGTCGAATTTCACGCCGCCACCGGCAACTGGAACGTGACGGTGGAGCGCGATGAGCGCTGGGCCATGCGCAGCGACGGCAAGCGCAATTCCTATCGCTTTCAGGTGCAGGGCCCGAACGCGATGAAGATCATCGAGAAGGCGATTGGCGCGACGCCGCCCGAGCTCAAGTTCTTCCACATGACGCGCCTGACCATCGGCGGCAAGGACGTGCGCGCGCTGCGCCACGGCATGGCAGGGCAACCGGGCTTCGAGCTGTTTGGTCCCTGGGAAGACTACGGCGCGGTCCACGCCGCACTGGTTGAGGCGGGCAAGGCGTTCGGCATGGCGCTCGTCGGCGGCCGCGCTTATTCCTCCAACACGCTAGAATCGGGTTGGATCCCCTCCCCCTTCCCCGCAATCTACACCGGCGAGGCGCTGAAACCCTACCGCGAATGGCTTTCGGCCAATTCCTATGAGGCCAAGTGCTCCATCGGTGGCAGCTGGGTGCCGGAGACAGTGGAGGGCTACTACACCACGCCGTGGGATCTCGGCTACGGGCCGTTCGTCAAATTCGACCATGAGTTCATCGGCCGCGCGGCGCTCGAGAAGATGGCGGCGGCGGGCAATCACCGCACCAAGGTGACGCTGGCGCTCGACAACGAGGACGTGATGCGCGTTCAGTCCTCGGCGCTCTCGATGGGCGAGCGCGCCAAATTCATGGAATATCCGAGCTCGGTCTATGCGATGCACCCGTTCGATCAGGTGCTGAGCGGCGGCAAGATGGTCGGCCTCTCGACCTGGATCGGCTACACCGCCAACGAGGGCAAGTTCCTGACCCTCGCGATGATTGAGCCGGGCTTTGCCGCGCCGGGCACCGAAGTCACCCTGCTGTGGGGTGAACCGGATGGCGGGACAGCCAAGCCCACGACCGAACCGCACGTCCAGACCGAGATCAAGGCCGTTGTCGCCCCCGTGCCCTATGTGGCCGCCGCACGCGACAACTACGCCGAAGGCTGGCGCACACGGACGCGTTGATAGGTCTCCCGCGCATGGTCAGCCGCACGGCGGAGGGAAACTGCGCTTACAGCCAGCGGCGCACCCGGCTGCGGTAGGCGGCATAGGTCTCGCCGAAACGGGCGGCCATCGCGCGCTCCTCCGGCAGAATCTGGAAGCGCGTGATATAGAGTGCAAAGCCCAGTGGGCCGAGCAATAGCCACGCGTTACCCAGCCCCAGCGCCAGCGCCAGCAGCAACGAAGTGAGGCCGACATACATCGGATTGCGGCTCACGCCGTAGATGCCGGTGGTCACCAGTGTGCTTGCGGCGTCGATGTCGACCGGATTGATGGTCGTTCTCGCCCGGCCGAAGGCGGCAATCGCCCGCGCGCCGAACACGCCCCCCACCACCATGACGAGCGCGAGCCCGCCGAGGCGGACAGGGTAAGGCAGCGGCGCCGGCGGGACCAGATAGCTGGCCCCGGCCATCACCGCACCGGTGATCAGAGTGACCAGCGGCGGCGGAATGCGATTGTCGAGCGGGCTTGTGCGCAAGGTTCTGGCGGTCATGACTGGGGTCTTTCGTCATTGGAGTGGAAACTGGCAGACACCGCATGCTACGGCAGCAGGCGGAATTGCACGAAGCCGCTTTGCCTCATGCATAGGCTGCAACCACTCCGGGAACCTGACGCACCGGCGTCACCGCGCCGCCTGCCAACTGCGCCGCGTGGCTTTGCCGCCAATGCACATCCTCGATCGCAAGGCTTTGCTCAGGAGCCACTGGAAAGCCCATCCGTCGGTCATACTTCGTGAAATTGGTGCCCGGGTAAAATGGTGTCAGGTTGAAGGCGATCAACGCTTTGAGCCGGTTGCCAAGGGTTTGCCGCGCAAACGGCAGCGCGGCATAGCGGCGCGCAGTGGTCTCGAAGGTTTCAGCCGGCGTGCCGGTCAGCTCCCGCACCACATCGGTCACCCCGCCCTCGAACGCAAAGGTGCCGCTGCGCATGTCCTGCATATAGTGGCGCAGGCTGGCGATCTCGTAGGGATGGATACCTTGTTGGCGCGCGACTTTCGCAAGCATCCAGATCGGCAAGTTGACCGGCAGAACGCTGTGGCCGACCGCCTTGGCAACGGTCGCAGCCATATCCCGGCCGTCGAGCAACTGCGGCCCGGTCGGGCGATAGCGCTTGCCGGCGTGGCGCGTAGGCCCTTCGGCCAGCAGCACCGCCGCGCTGCGGGCCATGTCCTCGTTCGAAACCGGCGCCGCCCGGCCCTTGCCGGAAAGCACAGGGTAAATCCCCAGCAGCGCGGCAAAATCGATCGTGCGCAGGAAGTTGTGCGCGAACATGCCGGGGTTGAAAACGGTGTGGCCAGCCTCCGGAATGAGATCGAACAGGGTATCGTTCAACCAGGTCTGCCGCGTCATGTTGGCGGGATGCGCGCGGTGCGAGGTCCATTGGCTCATGCTCACGACATACTCGATTCGCGCCGCGCGTGCGGCCAGCGCAAAGGCGACCGCGCTCTGGATCATGTAGGGCCGGATTGGCGGCAGAAAGAAGGCGCGGTCCACATCCTTCATGGCGCTCTCCAGCTGGTCAGGATCATAAAGATCAGCGATCACGACTTGCGCGCCCAGCGCCGCAAGCCGGGCCGCGCGCGCATCATGGCGGTGCACCAGAGCTCGGACCGGCAGGTCGCGGGCACGCAGTTCGGCAACGAGCGGCAGGCCAACGCCGCCGCTCGCACCGGTGATCAGGATCAGGGGCTGGGCCATGGCTCAGGCCTCCCCGTTCATTGCAAGCCCGGCAGCCTGCGCACGCTCGAGGTCGGTGATGCGCCGCTCAAGGCTCTGAATGCGCTGCTCAACGAACGCAGCACTGTCTATCTCGGCGGCTTCGGCAAAGGCAGTGAACCAGACCGCGAGACACTTCCAGAGCGGGCCGGACAGTGAGTGTGCGATGCTTGCCATGACAATCTCCTTTTAGAGGTTATATATCATCTTATTTTTTAGATGACATGCATCAGCTATCTTGGCAAGAGGCCTCAGGAGAAAAGTTCATGCGCCAATCCCGGGAAGCAAAAGCCGAGACTCATCAGGCTGTTATCGCGGCAGCCTCGCGCCTTTTCCGCAAGCAGGGCATTGAGGGCACGAGCGTCGGCGATGTCATGCAGGCCGCAAACAAGACTCACGGCGGTTTCTACCGGCACTTCGATTCGAAGGAGCAATTGCTCGTTGCCGCGCTGGAGTGCGCCTTTGCCGATATGCTGGGAGACGTGACGACCGGCCTAGCTACAGCGCCACCCGCGCAGGCACTGGCGCTGTTCATGGCGCACTATACCTCGCCGCGCCGGGTGGCTGATGTGGCCGGCGGATGCCCGGTTGCAGCGCTTTCTGGCGATACCGCGCGCAGCACGGAGACAGTGCGCACCGGCTTCGGCCGCGGCGCGCAAGCAATCATCGCAGCGATCGCCGGCGCGCTCGACGGACCGGAGGGCGGACGCCAGCAGCGCGCTGCGCAGACTTTCGCTATGGCGGCTGGCGCGGTGATGATTGCCCGCGCCTCTGACCCCGAAACAGCCGCACTGGTGCTGGAAGCAGTCAGGGCGCACGTCGCACCATGAGCGCGAAATGGCGATCCGCGCTTGCCATCTGGATTCTGACGCTGTGTCTGCTGCAAGGCGTCGTGCTCGCCTCATACCTTACGGGTCTTGCGCTGATGCTGCCGTCATGGGCCTCAAGCGTGGCAATCCTCGTGGGTTCCCGCGATATTCCCTCGGCCCGGCCGCGCGCCGCCTGCCTTGGCCATCTGATCTGCGGCGCAGTGGGGGTTGCGGCGTTTCTGCTCGCGGGTCCCCTCGCCCATCCCTGGGCGATGGGGCTGGCGGCCCCCTCGGTAGCCGTTGCGGTTCCCCTGATGTGGTTGCTGCGCTGCTACCATCCGCCCGCAGCCGCCAACGCCGCGATCCCGTTTTTCACCGCAGCGACGATGCCGACCTATGCCGCGGCAGTCGCGCTGGGAGCAGTGCTGCTCGGCGCCGTCGCGCTTGCGCTCGATCGGTTCAATCTGCCGCCGCGTCCGGAAACGGGGCGCTAAAAGTACCGCTCGCCCACCCGGATCGTATCGCCCGGCAGCACCGCGACTTGCGCAGTGCGTATCGGCACCGCGCTTTCGCCCGAGCCGGCCTGGCGGCGCAGGAACACGGTCTTCTCGTTGGCACGATAAGTAAAGCCGCCGGCACGGGCGATAGCCTGCTCAACAGTCATGCCTGAGGCATAAGAGTATTCACCAGGTCGGTTAACTTCACCCAGGATATAGAAGGGGCGATAGGTCAGCACCTCTACGCTCACCCGCGGATCATTGACATACCCCTCACCAAGCCGGCTTGCCAGTTCCTGCTGCACCGCATCGATTGTACGCCCATCTGCGTTCACCACTCCGATCAGTGGAAATGCCAGCGCGCCGCCGGGAGTGATATTGTATTCACCCGTGAGTGCCGGCTCGTTGAACACGGTAACGCGCACCCGGTCTCCTGCGCCCAGATGATAGCTCGCGACGCCGGCGGCCACGTCTGCGGTGGAGATCAGCGGCGCGCCTGCCCCAGCACAGCCGCCAAGCATCATGGCCGCCGCGCCCGCCAGCACGGCCGCCCAAGCCCCACGGCGCACCGCGCCCGATCGCCTGCCTGTCGCTGAGCCGGTAACTTCGCTCGTCCCCTCACCCGTCACCATGCAACTCTCGCCCTTGCTCATGCGAAATCTCCAGTTCTTTCCGCGCCCTCATTCGACTGGCTGAGTCTATGCACCGCGCCGCGAATGGCAATCGCAGCGGTCAGGCTGAATCCTCCGAGTTGGAGCAGTTCTGCATCTGTCCGCAGCGCTGCGGCAACGGTGGTTAGCAGCATCGGCCCGGCAGGCGCCCACGCCGTATGGCGGCCTCTCCCCTGCCGCAACACCTGCACAAATGCTTAAGCAGTCAACCGGATTTGCCCTAAGCGGTCCGATGAGGGATGGTGAGCCAAGCGAAGCTCGGAGTGCGTCCACGATGGCCGCGCAGCAATCCCGCAGTGGGCACCGGCGGCTGGGGAGGCTTCGGTTTGCCTCCGCAGCGGATGTGCTTCGCCTTCCCCGACGCAGGTCCTTGCCTAGTCTTCGACCATGCCGCGAGGGATCGATCCCGAATCCAGCGGTGGAATGACTTTGCCAATACGGTTCGCTGCTACCTTGGGTTGAAAGGTGGCGCGGCCGTCCGTCGAGGAGAATGATCGTGAACACGGCAGTCGGCGTCTACCGCGCATCCGGCGGCGGGGTCCCGGGCCTCGTGCCCGGACTCAACTTCGAACCCAGAATGCCGCCTGCCGCAGCGGACCGGGTCGATCTGCGGCTGCTCTTTGCGGTGTTCCGCCGCCGCCTGGGGGTGTTCCTTGGCGTGTTGCTGGCAATGCTGGCTGCAGGCCTGGTGCTGACCGCGCTCCAGCCGAAGGCGTATCTGGCCAGGGCAGAAGTCACGCTCAACAGTCGCCCGCAAGCCGTGGGTCCCACCAGCAGCAACGACGGGCCCGCCCAGGCGGCGATCCCCAGCGAAGGCTATGTCGATACCCAGGTCGCGGTAGTGACATCGCAAAGCAATCTGGCCGCCGTGTCTGCCCGGCTGGGTCTGGCACGCGATCCCCGCTTCGCCAAAGGCCCGTCCACAAGCCGGCAAGCTGCCGAGGCAGCGGCGCTTGCGTGGCTGCGCAAGGGGGTGTCGGCCACGCGCATCAGCACCACTTACGGCATCGCGATCACGTTCGAGGACGGCGATCCGGCCCGGGCGGCGCAAATCGCCAACAGTCTGGCCGAGCAGTATACCGCCGGCGCGCTGGAGGCGAAGCGCATTGCGGCCCGGAAGACCAGCGCGACCATCGCTGATCGGCTGGAGCAGCTGCGCGGGCAAGCGCTGGCCGATACGGCGGCGGTGCAACACTACCGGATCGGCAACAATCTGCTCTCGACGACCATGGGCTCGCTGACCGAGCAGGAAATCTCCAGCTACAATCAGGCCGTGACCACCGCGCGGGCCGAAGCGAGCGAAGACGGTGCGCGGCTTGATGCGGCGCGGCGGCAGCTGGCGCTTGGCGGCAGCGCAGGCGGTGTCGGCGAAGTCGCGGTCTCGCCCGCAATCGGATCGCTAAGAGCCCAGCAGGCGACAGCGGCAGGCGAACTCGCCTCGCTCAATGCGCGCTACGGTCCGCGCCATCCCGATGTTCTGCGCGCCCGCGCCGCGCTGAATTCCATCGACGCACGCATTTCCGATGAAACCCAGCGCGTTATATCCAGTCTCGATGCGCGCGCACGCGTGTCGCAGCAGCGGCTGGCCTCGCTTTCCGGTTCGCTCGACCAGTCGCGCGGCACACTGGCGAAGAACAACGCGGCGATGGTGGGCCTGCAAGACCTGGAAAAGCGCGCCGAAACTTCCAACGCGCTCTACGAAAGCTATCTCAACCGGTTCAAGGAACTGACCGCGCGCGAAGGCACCGAACAGGCCGACGCCGATCTGCTGCACCCCGCCGCCGTGCCGCTTCGGCCGACCAGCCCGAACATCGTGCTCAACATGGTGCTATCGATGGCGCTCGGCCTCGGTCTCGGCGTGGCTGCGGCCTTTGCGGCGGAGATGACCTTCAGCGGGCTGACCACCGGCGATGATATCGAGCAGCGGCTTGGAGTGCGCTATCTCGGCTCCATCCCCACGCTGGGGTCGGTTTCGCGCGGGGCCGAAAAGGTGCCGATGGCCGCGTTGCTTGATGATCCGCGCTCGGCCTTTGCCGAAAGTTTCCGCTCGCTCCGCGCCTCGATCGCAATGAACACGGTGAAAGCGCGGGTCATCGCATTGACTTCGGCCCTGCCCGACGAGGGCAAGACCACCACCGCGATCTGCCTTGCGCGCTCGATGGCGCTGTCCGGCGACAAAGTCCTGTTGATCGACGGCGATCTGCGCCGCCAAGGGGTGAGCCGCTTTCTGCGCGGCGATGCTACGCGGCCCGGGCTGATGGACGTGCTGCGCGGCAGCGCCTCGCTCACCGACGCCGTGGTGGTGGATCCCGCCACGGGACTGCACATCCTGCCTTTTGCCGAAGGCAGCGACGATGCCCCCGAGCTGCTGACAGGCGACGAGATGGACAGGATGCTGGCAGCAGCGCGCGAGCAGTTCGATGCGATCATCATCGATACCGCGCCGGTTCTGCCGATTGCCGATGCCCGGCTCATGCTGCGCAAGGCCGATGCCTCGGTGTTCGTTGTGCGCTGGCGCAAAACGCCCGAACCGGCCCTACGCTCGGCGCTGCGCCTGCTCCCAGATGACCGGGTGCAGCTCGCCGGCGTCGCGCTGACGCGAGTCGATATGCGCAAGCAGGCCCGCTTCGGCTATGGCGACGATGCGTTCTACCATTCGTACAAGCGCTACTATGCCTGAGCAGAGCCAGCACGCGCCAGTGGCCCAGTCAGTGGCCCAATCACTGGCCCAGCCGCTGCCCGAGCAGGGCGACAGCACACAGCAGGCGCTGCCGTTCATGCTGCGCGGGCTTGTTAAGGAGATCGCGCAAAACCATGACCGGCCAGTGACCAGCGGCGGTCCTGACGGCGCGGAACGAGCGGTTCCGGTTGCGGGTCCGGCATCCCGACTGCTTCAGGCTTCGTCCGGCACCGAAATGCCAGGCGGAACCGAAGGTGCCTTGGCTCGCCGCATGCTGCTACCATCCGGCGAGGCTCGTGCCGCCGTGGTGGAAGCCGCCGCAGCCGCCGTACTGCAAGCCGCAGCGGCCGTGGAAGCGGCCGCGAGGACGGTGCATGCCGCAGCAGCGGCCGTCGATATGGCCGCGAGCGCCATCGCGCTGGCGGGAACGCTCGAACTGCAAGCTGCGCCCCGGACCGCAGACCTGCCGCCAGTTGGCCTGCTGCCTCCTGACCAGCCTGCCGACCTGCGGACCGGCTCTCCGTGGCCTTCCGCGCATGCGTCCGGCGCTGCACCGGGGTCCCTTCTGGCTTGGCCAACCGGTCTTGCCGGGCTGACCACAGCCGCTGATCCGCGCACCCGGTTTCGCCGGGTGGCGATCATCCACTATTGGCTGGTGACGATGCGCGGCGGCGAGCGCGTGCTCGAGCGGCTGCTCGAACTGTTCCCCGGCGCCGACATCTTCACCCATGTCTACGATCCTGCCGCAATGTCCGATGCGATCAACGCACGCACCGTACACACCAGCTTCATCCAGAAGCTGCCCGGCGCACGGCAGCATTATCAGACCTATCTGCCGCTGATGCCGCTGGCGCTCGAGCAGCTCGATCTGCGTGGCTATGATCTGGTGATCAGCAGCGAAAGCGGTCCGGCCAAGGGCGTGATCCCCGCGCCCGACGCCTTGCACCTGTGCTACGTCCACTCGCCAATGCGCTATTTGTGGGACCACTACCACGATTACCGCGCAGATGCGGGCTGGCTCAAGCGCGCGGTCATGCCGCTGCTGTGCCACCGTTTGCGGCAGTGGGATACCAGCTCGGCCGCAAGGGTCGATCGCGTGCTCGCCAATTCTCGCTTTATCCAGAGCCGCATCGCCAAGGCCTGGCGGCGCGAGGCGGATGTGGTGCACCCCCCGGTCGATTCCGCGCTGTTCGCGCCGTCAGATGATGTCGAGCCCGGTTATCTCTGGGTCGGACAGCTCGTGCCCTACAAGCGCGCGGACCTGGCCATCGATGCCTTCAACGCTCTCGGCCTGCCGCTCACCGTGGTGGGTGATGGCCCGCAGGCCGCCGCGCTGCGCAAGCGCGCGGGCCCAACGATCCGGATGATCCCGCGCCTCAGCTTCGACGAGTTGCGCCGCGCCTATGCCCGCTGCCGGGCACTGGTCTTCACGGCGGAAGAGGATTTCGGAATCATCCCGGTCGAGGTCATGGCCTCAGGACGCCCGGTGATCGCCTACGGCCGCGGCGGCGCGCTCGACAGCGTTGTGGCGGAGCGGACCGGTCTCTTCTTCGATGCCCAGACGCCCGAGGCGCTCATCGATACGGTGCGCCGCATGGAAGCCTGGCTACCCCATTTCAACCCAGGGGCCGCGCTCGCCCGCGCGCGTGATTTCGCGCCGGAACGCTTCGACAGCGGAATTCTGGAAGCCCTGGCATGCGGCTGATGCCTGCGATGATCCAGCCGCTCAACCGAGTCCGCACGCTGCTCACAATTGCGGGGCTGCGGCTGCGCGGCGACCGGCCGGGGCGGCGCTTCTTCGTTCACGGCGGTTTCCCCCGGATCGCCGGGCGCGGGCGCATTGCCATCGGCGAGCGGGTCAACTGGAGCTGTCACAACGCGCGGGTGGATATCGAAGTCGCGCAAGGTGGGCTGTTTGAAATCGGCGCCCGCACCTTCCTCAACGCCGGGGTCGAAATCGTCTGCCACCAATGGATCCGCATCGGCGAGCATTGCCGGATCGGCCCGCGCTGCGTTATCGCCGATACCAACCATCACCCCGTGCACGAGGGCCAGCAGACCCGCGTTGCCCCGGTCAAGCTTGGGCGCAATGTCTGGCTCGGGCGGGGAGTGATCGTGCTGCCGGGTGTGACGATCGGCGACAATTGCGTGATCGCAGCGGGTTCGGTGGTTTTCGCCGATGTTCCCGCCGGCGAGGTCTGGCGCGGCAATCCGGCAGTCTATGTGAAACCGGTGCGCGCCGGCGCGGGATATGTGCGACCATGAACACGGACAGAGCCTGCACCCAGAAACCGGCGGCGGAAGGAAATCGCGCATGGAACTGACCTTTATCGGCGCGGCGCAAGTGCTGATCGGGTTGGCACTGTTCGTCGGCGCATCGGTCGAGGCGATGTTCGGCTTCGTTCTGGCTTCCGCACTTCTGGGCGGATCGGCGGCAATTGCCCTGCCGCTGCTGGGCGGCTCGTCGATCCCGCCGGTGCAGTTTGCGCTGCTGTTCATGGGCATGCGTCTGCTCGTGCCGGGCGCGGGACAGATGCCCGCTGTCGGCGAGGCGCTAAAGGCCAATGGCTGGTTGCTCGCCTTCGTAGGATACGGGATAGTAATCGCGTTCATCGCACCCCGGCTGTTCGCAGGCCAGATCGACGTGACGCCGCTGCGCGGGCGCGTCGAGGCGCGCTATGTCAGCACTCTGGCCTATATCTATGCGGTCCGACCGCTGGCGTTCAGCCCGCAGAACCTGACGACGGCGGTCTACCTCGTGGGCACCCTGCTCGGCGCGCTTGCAGGCCATGTCGCCTGTGCACGCGAGCGGGGCCGCGCGGGGCTGGTGCGTGTCCTGGCGATTGCTGGCATGGTCCACGCGCTGTCCGGCTTCGCCTCGGTGGCGCTCAAGGGTACGCCGGCAGAGGTTGTGCTCACCGTATTCCGCAACGGGTCTTATGCTCAGCTCGATCAGTCCTATCTCGGTTTCGTGCGCATGAGCGGGTTCAGGCCTGAGGCCTCCAGCTTTGCCAACTATGCGCTGATTCTGTTTGTCTTCACCTTCGAATGCTGGCTGCGCCGGATCGATCCGCGCTGGACGGGCCCTACTGCCGCGCTGCTTGCCGCGGCGCTTGTGTTCAGTACCTCGAGCACCGCCTATGCCGGGCTGCCGCTCTATGCGCTGTTCCTTGCCATACGTGCGCTGGTCTTCCCCGGAGCTCTCCCGGTAGACCGTGCGCTGTGGATCGGCGGTGCGCTGCTCACGCTCGTCGCCGCGGCCAGTGCCGTCATGATCTGGCAGCCCGCGCTCGCGGCCAGCTTTGGTGACATGCTGCGGCACATGACGGTGGACAAGGGCGACACGCTCTCCGCGCTCCAGCGCCGCTTCTGGGCCTGGCAGGGGATCGATGCCTTCCTCAAGACCAGCGGGATCGGCATCGGCCCAGGCAGCTTCCGCTCCTCCAGCCTTGCCACGGCCGTGCTCGGCTGCACCGGCGTAATCGGCGCTGTCACGCTTTCGCTACACTTTCTTGCCGCGTTCAGCCCGCTGCGCCAATCGACCTGGGCGCCCGTGGCCGATGCGGCGTTCTCCACTGCCGCCGCATGCGGCTGGGCCATGCTGATGGGCATCGGCGTCGCCTCGATCTCCTCGCCCACCTGCGATCCCGGCACCGATATCGCCATGCTCAGCGGCGCTGCTCTGGCGCTGCGCCGCCGCCAACCGGTGGAGCGCGCCCAGTCCGACTATACACCGCTGGCCGCGCCGCCTTTTCCGGTTGGAGCCGCCCCCGCCCCCTTCATGCTCGGCAACCCCGGCTCGCCTTCCAGCCCGGCACCGAGGGACGTCTTGGAAACCGCCTGAAACCAGCGTGGCTTGTTTGCCTGCGGCGGGGGCGACGATTGATACGGACGCCCCCCCCTTGCTTGTTCGCTCGCTGGGGTTAATACACGTCCTAACTAAACCTGCCTCCGAGTGCTGCAAGGTGTGGATCGCGGTTCGCTCCAGCCGCCGAATAAGTCACCCGGACACAGCAAGCCAAGCGATTCAGCGCGTCTCGAAACTGCCGATCAGCATCACACAGCGATGAAATAGTCCGCGCTCAACGCCGGGTTGCCTGCAAGGGTCGCAAACTGGATCGCGGCCGCGCCGCCCAATCCGTCAGCATCGTAGAACAGTTTGCCCGTGCCGGCGTCGTAAATAATCCGGCTTTCAGCCGTGGTTGCGGCGGTGCCCAGCACAAACGCGGCGGAGGAAAGCTGCCCTGCGGCAATGCCCGAGAACACGGTGCGGTTGAGGATGATCTGGTCGTCCGCCGCCGTGAAGTCGGAAATCGTGTCTATGTTGGTCGCCCCGAGGGCTGTATCGAAAACAAAGCGGTCCTTGCCGGTTCCGCCTGACAGCGTGTCGGCCCCCTTGCCGCCGTCGAGTTGGTCCGTGCCCTCGTTGCCGAACAGCGCATTGGCGGCGTCGTTGCCGATCAGAGTATTGGCCTGCATGTTTCCGGTTGCTGATAGCGGGTTCTTGCCGCTGAGTTTCAGGGTTTCGGCATAGATCCCGCCCAACTTGTAGTCGACAGAGCTGATGATCGTGTCATTGCCCTCGCCGAACGCCTCGGTCACCCTGTCACCCGCGTTGTCGACAAAATACGTGTCATCACCTCGACCGCCGAGCATGGCGTCGGCCCCCTGCCCGCCGTCGAGCGTGTCGTTGCCGCCGAGACCTGTGAGCGTGTTTACCCCGGAATTGCCCGTGAGACGGTTGTCTTGCCCATTGCCCGTGCCCGAGAGGCCGGCCGTTCCGGCAAGCTGCAAGTTCTCAACCTGCCCCTCGCCCAAATTCAGGTTAATGGTGCTGACGATGGTGTCATTCCCCTCGCCGACCAGCTCGATCACCGAGTCGCCCGCGTTATCGACGAGATAGGTGTCGTTGCCGGTACCTCCGGCCATCGCATCGGCCCCCAAGCCGCCATCCAGCGTATCGTTCCCGCCATCGCCCTGCAGGGTATCCGTGCCGCGCCCGCCGGAAAGCCGGTTGGCATCGGCCGTACCGTGCAGCAGATCGTCAAAGTCCGAACCCGTGACATTTTCGACCCCGATGATCACATCTGGAAACCCGAATGCGTCTGATGCAGCCTGATTTGACCCAATGAAGTCCAGCACGATGCCGCCATTGAAAACATCGCGTGCCCGCCCGCCGTTAGAAAGCAGTTCGAAGATGGCCGAAATGAAATTGCTAGTCGCGTCGCCGCCAGCGTTGTTCCAGGTGTCGGCGAGGTCGATCGCAACGGCTGCGGGTGAGGTGCTGTAATCGACTGTATCCTGACCTGCACCCCCTATCAGAAAGTCGAGGCCGGCCCCGCCAACCAGAGTGTCGTCGCCGTCTCCCCCTCTGATATAATCAATGCCGGCACCGCCCGAGATAAAGTCGTTGCCCTCATCTCCGATCAGGATATCGACGAACACGTCATCGCCATAAATCTGATCATCGCCAGCCCCGCCATGCAGTTCATCGACGGTCAGTTTGTCAGCGCTGGGCGGATTGAAATCGGGTTCCTCAAGGGTCGGGTCGAAAATCAGCGTAAGCAGGGAATGGCCCGAAAACAGCACATCGTTACCGCCCTGGCCATAGAGGACATCGCCATTGTCGCTGTAGCCGCCTTCGATCACGTTGGCGTTGTCATCGCCCTTCAGGAAGTCCTCTTTGGCGGACCCGAAAAGGTTCTCGATGCCGACATAGGTATCCTCAAGCGCATCGGACGGGGTCGCTGCCTGTCCTGTTTCAACCCAGCTGCGTCCGGTGTTCGAAACGAGGCTGACGGCCACGCCATATTCACTGTCCTCAAACGATGCGGTATCTGTCCCTGCTCCGCCATCGATGACATCGCCGTCCGCGCCGCCGTTCAGGATATCGTTGCCATCGCCGCCGACCAGGATATCCGTGCCGCCACCGCCCAGCAAACGGTCATCCCCGCCGCGCCCGTCGATCGCATCTTCGCCCCCCTCACCGGAAAGCAGATTGGTCAGCTTGTCGCCCTGCAACTGATCGGAATAGTCTGAACCGACGACTGCTTCAAAGTTGATAACGGTGTCGGTTCGCCCATCCAATATCATCTTGTAAGCGGTGCCCAGCGTCATATCCACCGAGACGGGCACGTTCAAACGCGCGTAACTCAGCGTGTCAAACCCGCCTTGCCCATCCAGTTTGTCTGCACCGTCAGACCCTTCGAAAGTTTCATCACGGGCCGAGCCACTGATGACATCACTGACTTGTGTGCCAACAAAGCGTTCGATCGAAATAATCCGGTCCACGCCGTACGAAATCTCATTGGATTCGACAATTTGATTCGAATTTGCATCTGTCCAATAAGTATAGACAGCCAACCCTTCCGTCGGCTGACGCGGAATAGCTGCATAGCTCACGTTCCCTAGCGCAGCGTAGACATTCTGAAACCCGATATCGAAACTTATCTGAAAACTATAGAGACCTGGCGAAGGGGTATCTGCAGGCGCGAGGAGCGTTACCTGCCCGTAGTACGAATCGAAGCCGCTCCGTCCATTGAAAAAATCTCCACCGCCCGATCCAAAAAAATAGTTGTCGTCTGCATCGCCAAGATACCGATCATTCCCGATCGAGCTGACCAATCCTTCAACATTTTTCAGAATCTTTCCCGCAGCATATCCGGTGTTATTTTTGGAATCTGCAAGATCTATGATGTTGATTATCGAGCTATTTATAATATTAAGTGGGGCAAAAGTAAAATCGACAACATCCCGACCTGAACCACCATCTACATAATCGAGACCCGGAACAATAGGGCCGTTCGAAAACTCCGACATCACAAAGTAATCATCACCACCTTGGCCAAACAGATAATCATTACCCGGACCATTAAGGATAATATCGTTTCCTTCACCTCCATAAATCCGGTCGTCGCCAAAGCCGCCACTCAACGTGTCATTGCCGCCAAATCCTGCGATGTAGTCGTTGAAGTTGCTCCCCGTGAAGGTGTCGGCGTTTTTGGTACCGGCGTAAACGGGCACATCGAGTCCCCACCTTTCGAAAATTTGTAATATATAAATCGTGCAAACGCTTACTATAATCCAAATATCCTCGTTGAATCAGCAATTCTGCGTTGCATGCCGATAGACTATACGATCTTTGGGCAATTTGAAGGTTGAATGCGCGCAAAGTACGGCGAGTGATCATAGTTCTCGCGGATGCAATCGGCAAGGGGACTGATGCAAAGCCACACTGTCCGTCGCCCGCAGTCCAGATGCCTGCCACGACCTGTTGCTATCCCACGAAAAATGCTCCGACGCCGGCTCACTTCGCTGTTCTGGCCGCCGCCAATGCATCCCACGTTCCCCAGTTGATCGCACGCCCCGGGTATGCAACCCTTCTGAATGGCCATGCGGCTTTCACCCATTGGGAAGCCCAGCCATAAAGCTCCGCGTCGAAGCCTGCATCGTATTCGGCCTTGGTCACCCAGATCAGCACTTGCGCATCGTAGCCCGGCACCGGGCTGGGCGAGACATAGATGCAGCCGCGCTCGCGCTTGCCGTCGGGCGTCAGCACCGAATACGCGAAGGAGGTGCGGGCCCGAAACCGCGCCGCCTCGGTTTCCATGTCCTTCATCGCATCGGAGTCCGAGATACCCGCATGCGGCCAGTCGGGGCTGCGCGTGAAGGTCTTCTGCAGATGTTCGACCGAGGACATGTAGGCGTCGAAATCGATCTTCACGAGCGCGGGGCCAAGCGGCACCACCTTGAATTGCGCGGTTTCCACCAAGGTCGGAACTTGGAAATCGGGCGCAACTAACGGCGCGGCCGGGGCAGGTGCGGCTTCGCTGGCCGCTTCAGCTGCCGCGCCGGCTGGGGCGGCTGCCAGCAATCCCATCGCCAGCGCCCAAGCTGTGCCTGTGATCCCCCAACGCATACTGTCTGCTCCCGCTATAGCGCCCCACGGCCTGATGCCCCAGCAGCACCCTTGCGCCAAACGTCCCACGATCGCGCCGCTGGGGCAAGATGCCCTTCGCAGGAACCTCGCAAGCGCATTAAGGCCGGACCTGCAGCCTAACGCGGGGTCGCTTGCGGACGCTCGCCCAGCAGGGCTGCCGCGCGGCGGAGCGCCGGGGCGACCGGCCAGGCCGCGATCAGCCAGCCCACCGCACCGCAGGCGAGCGGCAACACCAGCGAAAGCAGGCCGCCCGCCCCGCTCGTCAGCCGATCCGCCGCAATCGCGGCACCAAATGCGCCCGCCAGCGGGATCAGCACCAGCCGCGCCGCTTCGGCAAGCACGGCATGCTCATCGCGGCGCAGCGCGCTATAGCCCAGCGCTGCGGCGGCCAGCACTGCCACTGCAGTTGCGGCAAGCGCCGCGCCCAGCGCGCCCAGCGGCGCGGCCAACACCGTCAGCCCGGCAGTCGCCAATGCGGCGGCGGTCTGGACAGCGAGCACGCGGCCCTGCCGGTCTCCCACCACCAGCGCAGCCGAAGCGACGGCGGTTACCAACCCGGCCATGCGCGCCAGACAGAACACCGCCACGACTGGCCCCGCTGCCGCCCAGGCCGGTCCGAGCGCAAGCGGCACGAGCCGATCCGCAAACAGCGCCAGCACCGCCAGCGCAGGCCAGCCGAGGACCGCGAACAACCCTCCCAGCCGCAGCCAGGCGCCCGGGCCCGGCGCACTCTTGCTCCCTCGCGCCCGGTCCGCTGCCAGCGTTGTCATCGCCAGCATCCCCGCTGGCTGGACGAACATGTCCGCCAGCGCGGTCACCATGCGGTTGCTGGCGCGGTAGAGGCCGGCAGCGGCGGGCGAGAACACTACGCCCAGCACCAGATCGCCGCTGTAGTTGGCGAGAAAGCCGACGACCACTGAACCGAAACGGCTTGCCGACCAGCGCAGCACATCAGCCACCTCGTCCCGCCCAGGCCGCGCTGGCAAAAGCCGCGGGCCTAACCCGCCGAGGGCGAGGATCAGCAGCGCAAGCCGCACATAGATCTGCGCCACCAGCGCCCATAGACCCCAGCCGCCAAGCAGCAGACCGATCGCGGCCGCACCCGCGCCAACCTCAACCCCCACAGTGATGGCATAGTAGGTGCGCACTGCTCCGCTGCGGAGCATCAGCGATTCGGCAAATGCCGCGATCGCGGCGAGCAGCACGGAGGGTGCAAGCACGAGGATCACCGGCGCGACACCGCTACCCCGGAACAGCACCGGCGCAGCCAGCCCAAGCCCGACGAGGAGCACGGCCCAGCCACCCGCCACAAGGAGTGTGGCGGCGAGGCACGCACCAGCCGCCGTCCTCTCCCGCACTACCGGCGCCTTGAGCATAAACTCGAATGGCCCGGTATACAGCATGGTCCGCGCCAGCATCACGAACGCGCCGGCAACCGCGAACACGCCGAAATCAGCCGGTGACAGTCGCCGCGTGGCAACCAACGTGACCGCGACCATGGCGATCTGCCCGCTAACCCGCGCGGCCATGGCAATCACCGCTGTGCCGCCGCCAGCGCGCGTGAAGCTGGCCAATTTCGCGATCACGTGCTGCGCGCCGTTTCGCGGAGAATATCCAGCAGCGCCTGCCCCGCCCTGGCCCATGTATACCGCGCGGCACGCGACTGCCCCGCCGCGATGATGGCGCCGCGCGGCCCCGTGAGCAGCGCACCGAGCGCGCCGCGCCAAGCGCCAGGCATATCGGGATCGGCATAGCGCGCCGCGTTTCCGCAGATCTCGGGCACCGCGCCGCAGGGCGCCGCGATCACCGGGCAGCCGCACAGCATCGCCTCGACCGGCGGCAGGCCGAAGCCTTCGGTGCGCGATGGAAACAAGAGCGCTTCCGCGCTTTCATAGAGCGCGCGCAGCGCCGCATCATCGCACGCTCCGGCAAAAATCGCATCGGCGGGGGGCTTGAGGCCCGCTGCCTCCAGCACAGCGCGGGACGGACCGATCACCACCAGACGCAGCGGATCGAGCGCGCCTGCGGCAAAGGCATCGAACACCACTGCATTGTTCTTGTAGGCCTTGGGGCTGCCAAACAGCAGCGCATAGCCCCGCGCGGCGATCCCTAGCCGCTCCAGCACGGCGTGATCGGCTGCCACTTCCAGAATGTGATCGGCCCCGTTGTGGAGCACCGCCGCGGCGCGCCTGCCGGTCACCCCGCCCCGACCGAGTTCGCGCCCCGAAAACGCGGAAACGGTGAGAACCTGCGCACTTGAACGCGCCATGAGCGGGGTGAGCAGGCGGTAGCCGATCCTCTGACGCCAGGGATACGAGCTGTCTGCGCGCAGGAACTGCGCATCGTGGAGCATGGTCACTTTCGGCCGATGCGAAATCGGCGCGAGATTGGCGAGATTGACGAGAAGCCCGCCGGCGGCAAGCCGGGGCAAGCGCCATTGTTCCCAGCCCTGGCTGACGGGCTGATCATCCTCGATCACCTGGATTGCGGCAAGATCGAGCCCGCCTGCGCAGCCCTGCGGCACAATCAGCGTGAACGGGGGATCGCCGCTACATGGCCGCTGTGCCAGAAGGCTATCGACTTCCTGGATCAGGCGCGCAGCAACGCGGTGGACGCCGTTAAGCCCCCCGGCGCGAAACTTTCCATTGAAAACAACGCGGCGCAAGGGCGGGATCACATCCGTTCGATCTTGCGCGGATCAATCCGCCCGAGCGCAAGATCGCCCAGCGCGCGCATGTTTCCGGCCAGCCGGCCGGCCCGGTCGATGTGCGGTTCAGGGAACGGCGTGCGCAGCATGTTCGAGATCAGGTTCTGCCAGAACAGGCGCTGAGCAAGGCGAAAGGGGATCGTGCCCTTGCGCAACAGATAGACGATATTGGCGACCTGCGAGTATCCCAGGCGGCGCCCGGACGTACGCCCACCGCGCACGCCGAGATGAACGCCCGTCACCAGCCCGCTGGAGACCAGACGGCCCCGCCGGGCAAGGCGGACGGTGAAATCGATGTCCTCCTGCCAGCCATAAAGCGGCAGCGCCTCGTCAAACCGCAGCCCCGCCGCGAGCGCGAGGCGCACCGCCATGTTGCAGCCATAGAGCGCATCACGCGGGATCACTTTGGGGTCCAGTCCGGCCGCATCGCGCGCGATCAGCGCCTGTGCCTGTTCGACAGTGAAGCCGCCGCTGCGCACTCCATCGGCAACGAGATTACCCGTCACCCCGGCAATGCCCTGATCGGCTGTTAACAGCGCCTCGATCGCCGCGACATAGCCAGGCGCCATCACGAAATCGTCATCGAGGAACAACACCACGTCGGTCCGCCCCTCGAGCAGATCGAGCGCACGGTTGCGCTGCCGGCAGAGGCCGCGCGGTGCCAGCGCAATCTCCGGCCCGACCGGGCTTTGCACGGCTGTGCCAAAATCCTCCATGCCGGGCGCAACGATCAGCACGCCATCGACGGGCCGGGTTTGCGCCGCAATCAGATCGACCGTGTGCCGCAGCAGATCGGCGCGGCCGACCGTGGCAATTACGACATGGATACGCAGCATCGATTGTCCGTCCCGGCCAGACCGCCCCCAACGACGGCCCCTTGGCTTTACCCGCTCCGCGCCCGCGCGCCCACGATGGTTGGCTCCAAACCCGACCTGTTACCCGGCGCACCGGTGGCCCGTGCAATGCTAGACCGGTTGGCGATGGCAAGCTCAATGGGAGCTTGCACGCGGCAGGAGCGACCACGCCCGCATGACCCAGGATCTCACCTCGCCCGAAATCGTCATCAATGGCCGCTTCCTGATGCAGCCCGTCACCGGCGTGCAGCGCGTGGCGCGGGAACTGACGCGCGCGCTCGATCACCTAGTCGCCGAGGAGAACCGGGCGGTCCGCTTGCGGCTAGTGTGCGAGCCGGAGGCGCAGCTCGATGATCTGGATCTGAGGGTGACCATGGTCGAGCGCGCACGCGCGCCGGCAGGCGGATGGATCGGCGGCCTGAGGGGTCATGCGTGGGAGCAGCTAGTCCTGCCGCGCAGGGTGCGCGATGGGCACCTGCTGTGCCTCGGCAACACCGCGCCGCTGCGCGCGCTACACGCGCGGCACCCCACCACAGTGATGATCCATGACCTGTCATACCGCCAGTTTCCGAGGGCTTACCGGTTGCACTACCGCCTCGGCCACCGGTTCATGCTCCCGTCGCTGCTGCGCCGCGCCCAGACCATCCTGACCGTGTCCGAACGGGAGAAAGCCATGCTGGCCGCATTACGGCCCGAGGCGCGCGGACGCATTCGCGTCGTTCAGAACGGCGGCTGGCGCGACGGCGCGGCAACGGCAGCCGATGCTGCCCTACCCGCGTTCGGGCCTCCTGCGTCCGCTTCTGCTGCCGGATACCTGCTTTATGTGGGCTCACTCTCGCAGCGCAAGAATATCCACGGCGTGCTCGCTGTGGCCGTCCGCCTTGCGCGCGAGGATGGGCAGGCAACCCTGATCGTGGGCGGCGGCAGCGATATCCTCGCTCCGATCGCCGGCGCGGTGCCCGCCGATGTCGCGCATCTTGTAAAGTTCACCGGGCCGGTGACGGCGCTTGAGGCGCTGGGCGAGCTCTATCGCAATGCCGGTTGCCTGCTGTTCCCCTCTTTTTATGAGGCCAGCCCGCTGCCGCCAGTGGAAGCGATGGGCCTCGGCTGTCCGGTAGTGGTTTCGGCCATTCCGGCGATGACAGAGCGTTGCGGGACGGCAGCGGTATATTGTGATCCCCACAGCGTGAACGACATGGTGGCGGCGGTGCGGCGGGTGCTCGCCAATCCGGCCGCACTCGCCGCACGCGGGATGCACCATGCCAGCCGCTGGACTTGGCGCGATCAGGCTGAAGGCGTGCTGGCGGCTGTGCTTGGATCGCAAGACAGCGATGCCCACGGGGACGCGTCACACACGCCGACGGGCATCGCGGCAGGCAGCTTCATGCTCGGCGATCAGCAGGCTCCTTCGCCGCGCAGCACGCAAGGCACCGTCAGCACGAGGATGCGCAAATTGAGCGCCAGAGAGCGCGAGCGGGCGTAAGCCAGGTCAAACGCCACCCGGCGGCGATAGCTTGTCTGGTCCTGCCGCTTGACCTGCCACAGCCCGGTGATCCCGGGCTTGAGGCTGCAATAGACCGGAAAGTGGCGCCCGTAGCGCAAGGCCTCACCCGCCACGATCGGGCGCGGACCGACGAGGCTCATCTCGCCTAGCAGAACATTGAACAACTGCGGCAGTTCATCGAGGCAGCTGCGGCGCAGGAAGCGGCCGACAGGCGTGATCCGGGGATCATGGCGCAGCTTCTGCGTTTCTTGCCATTCGGCCCGCGCGTCAGCGTCGGTTTCGAGGAGCAGCGCCAGCCGCGCATCGGCATCGACGGTCATCGAGCGGAATTTGAGGCAGCGGAACGGACGCCCGCCCTGCCCCAGGCGGGTGTGCGCAAACAACAGCGGCCCGGGATCGAGCAGCATGATGGCCAGCGCCGTCAGAAGCATGATCGGCGAGAGCAGAAGCAAGGCCGCGCTCGCACCGATAATGTCCAGCACGCGAATGGCCCGTCCATTCCCGGTGATCACGACGGCTTGTCGCTGAGGCAATGGCTTGCGGAACGCTACCGGGGCTGGCGGGCGCGGTGCCGCTGCCAAGCGCGTTGCCACGCCAGCGGTTGGATAAGACGATAGCGCGGCATTGGGTGTCCAGGCTTCGGCCTGAACCGGCATGAGGCTGTTCACTGCTCAAGTCTCCATCGCGGCCTGCGCGCCGAAATGCGGCGGCAGTGGCTGGAGATTGGAGCGCGGTGCCGCCCCCGTCAGGCGATGATACCCCCGGGACGGTTGGATAAGGGCGCGGCTAGGTGCTTGACGACCTACCTCAACCGAAGATGCCGACTCCCCAGAGGATGCCGGCCCAGAGAAGGAGCGAAGATGCGATGGGAAAGGCCAGCCGGAACCAGCCGGGGTAGAGGACGTCGGCCGGGACCTCCTCAGGCATGATCAGCTGCGCAAGGCTATCCTGCAAGCGGTGAACCGGCGAGGGTGCGGGGACCGCCAGATCATCGGCAAGCCGCGCGGCTGCGGGATTCTCGCCCGCCCGCGCGGACGCTTCGCCCGCGAAGCGCTTGGCCTGCGCGGCAGAATGATCGACTGCCTCCTGATGGGGCTGGGCAACGGGCATGGGATACCTCCGCCGCCTTGGTAGCGCAGGCCGGCTTAATCGATCCGCCCACGCGATTACGCAGTTGCCCTAAGGCGTTTGCGCTGCAGCGCAGATCATACCGCAACGCACAATCGCCTCCATCTCGGAGCAGTCTATGCGCGTTCGGCCTCAGTGAGCGGTTCACCATCGACCGGGTAGCCTGCATCGGCCGGAATCGTCAGCCAGCGCTCACCGCCGCGCAGTTCAATCGTCGGTGTGATTGTCACGAGCGGGGTTGCGAGGGCATGCTCGCGCACCGCTGCAAAATCCCTATATAACGCCAAACGTTCAAGATTTCGGCGGGTGGGGAAGATGATCTTGATCGCCTTCTCGTCAGCCAGCCGCAGTGCCTCATCCGCGCTGGCCCAAAACAGATGGCGGTTCTCGGTGGTATCGGCCGTCACCTCGACCGCCCCGGTACCGAGGTTTGCGAGGTAGAACCGCGTATCGAACACGCGCATGTTGCGGTGCCGTGGCCACCACCGCGAAAACGGCACCAGCGCATCAAAATCGAGCGTCCAGTCAAAGGCTTCGAGAACATCCTGCAAACGCCCGGTATTGACGAGCAGCGCCCGCGCCGCTGCTGCGCGGGGCGCATCGATGACCCCGCTTAGGCCGACCGCAAGGCCGGTTTCCTCGAGCGTCTCGCGCACGGCGGCGATCCGGCCCGCCACATCGGCAATGTCCAGATCGAGGCCGTCAGCGATTCGCAATGCTTCGGCTAGATCGAGGTCGGCCGGATCGACCTTGCCGCCAGGGAACACTGTAGCCCCGCCTGCAAACGAGAGGCTGCCCGAGCGCTCCACCATCAGGATCTGCGCGGGTCCGCCGGACGGACCGCCGGAGGGGTCAGTGGTAGGGCCATGTCGAAACACAACCAGCGTGGCGGCGGGGGTGGCAGGGGCTGCGTCGGCATGTGCGCCGAGATCGTCGAGGTCATCCATGACGCGACCATGCTACGGAAGGCACCATCTTGCCAAGCGCCACGGCACCGCATTGCCGGATCAATACCCCCTTGTCGGTGAACTTTACAGTGCATGGCATGCGAAAGCTTGGAAACCACAGCAAAACCGCGAATTTTAGGCGGTTTGTGAATTTGGCACGACTTATGCTTAGTTAGGTTTGTCCTGAGAATGTCTTCCCAGAGGCGGAACTGATCCCCCCCGGTCTCCCGGTTCCGCCTCTCCCAGGCCCCACAGCCCGGAAAATACCCGCGCGCGGACTCCCCCCACCGCGCGCGGGCAGGGCCTTCCCCCAAGCAGACAAACAAAAACGCGGCCCCGCCGATGGCAAAGCCGCGTTTTCATGCGTTCAGGATATGGAGTCGGCGCTCAGGCCACCGCCACTTTGGCATCTTCCATCAGCTGCTTCAGTTCGCCGACTTCGTACATTTCCATCATGATGTCCGAGCCGCCGACAAATTCGCCCTTCACATAAAGCTGCGGGATCGTCGGCCAATCCGAAAAAGCCTTTATGCCCTGGCGGATTTCCATGTCCTGCAGAACATCGACTGTCGCATAGGCGACACCGAGATGTTCTAGAATGGCGATCGCCTTGCTTGAGAACCCGCACTGCGGGAACAGCGGCGTGCCCTTCATGAACAGGACAACGTCGTTTGCTCCGACGATTTCAGCGATACGTTCGTTGCTGGACATGGGATGTGGCTCTTTCATGGGCACCGGTGGCCGGGCAGATCAAAGGGGAACTGGTCGTGGTTTAGGTGGGAACCGCGGTGGTCACTTGCAAGGCATGGAGCACCCCGCCCATCCGATCACCGAGCGCGGCATAGACCGCCTTGTGGCGCGCGACGCGCGAAAGACTGGCAAACGAGGCGGCAACGACATGCGCGGCATAGTGATCGCCGTCGCCGGCAAGGTCGGTGATCGTGACGTCCGCATCGGGGATGGCCGAGCGGATCAACGCCTCGATCTCTGCAGCGGGCATGGCCATCAGGCGTCGCCCACGATCTGGCGGCGGGCCTCGACGGCATTGTCGGCCAGCGCAGCGCGGATTTCGGGCTCGTCGATTTCGATTCCCGCCGAGATCAGATCGCCGAGCAACTTGCGCACCACGTCCTCGTCGCCGGCTTCCTCGAACTCGGCCTGCACGACCGAGCGAGCATAGGCTTCTGTTTCCGCTGGATCGAGCCCCATACGCTGTGCCGCCCAATGGCCGAGCAGCTTGTTGCGGCGCGCCTGAATGCGGAACAGCGTCTCTTCATCATGCGCGAACTTGGCTTCTTCGGCGCGTTCGCGGTCCTGGAACGAGGTCATGGCGGGTCTTTCCTATGGATGTAGTCGGCCTTGGCGGCCGCGTGTCTCGTGCTGACGGATAGTGGCCAAGGTGCGCGGCTGCAAGGGAGGGCCGTGCGATTTCAAAAAGCCCGGCCCGCTTACTTGCATGCTTGCTGGCCTGCTTACTGAATCATAAGGCCCGTCCACTTGGCGAGGAACGCGAGCACGTCCGCACCGGTCGCGATCACCTTGTCGATCGGCTTGCCCGATCCGTGCCCTGCCTGCGCCTCTACGCGCAGCAGATGGGGCCGATTGCCGATGGAGGCTGCCTGCAACGCCGCAACATACTTGAAGCTGTGTGCGGGGACAACGCGGTCATCGGTGTCGGCCGTGGTGACAAGGATAGCGGGGTAGTCAGCCGCCCTGCGGATATTGTGATAGGGCGAATAGGCGCGCAGCACGCGCCAGTCCGCCTCACGCGCCGGGCTACCGTAGTCGTCTACCCAGAAACGGCCCGTGGTGAACCGGTCGAAGCGCAACATGTCCATAACGCCGACGTCGGGATTCGCTGCCGCGAAGAGATCGGGACGCTGGTTTATCACCGCCCCGACCAGCATCCCGCCGTTCGAACCGCCCTGGATCGCCAGCCCGCCCTTGCTCGTGATGCCCTCACGCAGCAGATACTCGCCCGCCGCGATGAAATCGTCAAAGCTGTTTTGCTTGTTCGCAAGCCGCCCGGCATCATACCACGCAGAGCCGAACTCGCCGCCGCCGCGGATATTGGCAAGTGCGAAGACTCCACCCGATTCAAGCCAAGCCATGCGCACCGCAGAATAGCCCGGTGTCAGCGCGACATCGAAGCCCCCATAGCCATAGAGCAAGGTCGGCGCCGGCTTCTCTGCCGCAGCCAGCGCTTTGGCGCGCACGATATACATCGGCACCTTGGTGCCATCCTTGGACGGGAAGCTGCGCTGTTCGACCACAAAGTCGTCCGGATTGAACGACACTTTGGGGACAGCAAACGGCGTCGCCTCTCCACTGCGAAGATCGAGCCGGAATATCGCTGGCGGCTGATTGAAGCTGGAGAACTGATAAAAGGTCTCCGGATCGCCCGGTCGCCCACCAAAGCCGCTGGCAGAACCGATCGCATTGACCGTGATCGCCCGCTGGGGACGCCCGCGCAAATCGGTGATCACCGCGATGCTCGAGCCATGCTGCAGGTAGGAGAGGATCAGCCGGTCGCCAACGATTCGCCCACCGTCGAGCGTTTCCGGCCGTTCGCCGATCACCTCGGTCCAAGCGACACGCGCCGGGTCCTTGCGGTCCAGATCGAGCCGGGCCAGCCGGTAATGCGGCGCACCCTGGTTGGTGAGAAACCACAGACGGTTGCCGATACCCTCGACAAACTTCCAGTCGCTGGTCATCTCGGGCACCACCGCCACGGCGTTCCAGCTTTTCCGCTTGCCTCCGTCCAGCGCCATCACCCGAACCGTCCGGCGCGGCAAGGTGCTGGCAGAGGAGATGATCACTGCCCAGCGTCCATCCGAGGTAACCGAGACGCGGTGGTTCCAGTCGCGGTGGTCGGGGGTTGCGAAAACCAGCGTGTCTGCACTCTGGGCAGTGCCGATGCGGTGAAACCAGATCGCCTTGTCGAACACTTGCGCCTGATAGGCGGCACCGGGCGCCGGGGCAGGATAACGGGCATAAAGGAAGCCGGCATTGCCGACCCATCCGATCGCGGTATCGTTGGCCCACTCGAGGAGGTCTTCCAGCACCTTGCCTGATGCCACATCGATGATGCGGATCGTGCGCCAGTCGCTGCCGTCGAGCTGCTCGGTATAGGCAAGCAGGCGTCCACCGGGGGCCGGCACCCAGGCATCGAGCGCGCGCACACCGGCCATTAATGAGGTTGCGGCATCTGCAACGCGCCAGGTGTTGGGCCAGGTGTTGGGATCGAGCAGCACCCGGGGTGTGCCATCGAGCCCCTCGCGCACATAAAGCACGCCCTGGTTCTGCAGGCCGCTGTTGCGCAGATAGAAATAGCGCTGCCCGGCCTTGCGCGGCAAACTGAAGCGTTCGTAGTCGAACAGGCCGCGAATACGGGCAAGCAACGTTTCGCGCCCCGGCAGCTGCGACAGATAGGCTGAACTTGCCGCATTCTGCCGCGCCGCCCATGCCGCCACTTCGGGACTGGACCGCACGTCGGCTTCCAACCAGCGGTAGGGATCGGCCAGATCTTCGCCAAACAAGCGCTCGATCAGCGGATCGCGGCGGGTCGCCGGATAGCCGGGCTTTGCAATCGCGGTAACGGCAATGGTGGGTATGACCGGGGAAGGCACCCGTTCGGCGTCTGGTCCGGAATGGGCATGGGCCGGCAGGGCGAGAGCCTCTGCCTCGTCACGGGCCTTTGCCCCGGGGGCCGCCAGCATGCCTGCAGCCACCAGGATCAGCCATCCGATCCTTCCCGCTTTTATCATCTATGCGCGAAGGATAGCACCGGATGCCCCCGGTGTGCGAGCCGGAAATGCGCGAATTCCAAAGCAAAAGGGCGGAAGCCTTGCGGCCCCGCCCTTGAACTGTTTGCCCTATAAGCCGCTTATGCGGCTTCGAATTCGTCCTCGTCCGCGCTCATCACCGGGCCAGAGTCCAGACCCTTGGCGCTGGTGTCACGGTCGACCAGTTCGATCACCCCCATCGGTGCAGCGTCCGAAGCGCGGTAACCAGCCTTGATGATGCGGGTATAGCCGCCATCACGCTTGGCATAACGTTCGGCCAGCACATCGAACAGCTTCACCAGCTGCGCATCGTCGAGCATGCGGGCATGCGCCAGACGGCGGTTCGAAAGCCCACCATGCTTGGCCAACGTGATCAGCTTTTCAACGTAAGGGCGCAATTCGCGCGCCTTGGGTAGCGTGGTGGTGATCTGCTCGTGCTTGATGAGCGCGGCCGCCATGTTGCGCATCAGCGCGCGGCGGTGAGAGCTTGTCCGGCCCAGCTTGCGCTGGCCCATTTTATGACGCATCGGTCTTCTCCGTTCGTATGGGGGCCGTGTCAGGTACCCCGATCCAGGCAGCTTTCAGGCCAATGGCCTTTCCGGGCAGCCGCCCAAAACCCGAAGGGGCGCTCCTTTGCGAAAGCGCCCCGTATCCGGTTCAGCCCAGAAGCTCTTGCTCGAGCTTCTTGGCCATCTCTTCGATATTCTCCGGCGGCCAGCCGGGGATGTCCATGCCGAGGCGCAGACCCATCGAGGAGAGCACTTCCTTGATTTCGTTGAGCGACTTGCGGCCGAAGTTCGGCGTGCGCAGCATCTCCGCTTCGGTCTTCTGCACGAGATCGCCGATGTAGATAATGTTGTCGTTCTTGAGGCAGTTGGCCGAACGGACCGACAGCTCGAGCTCGTCCACCTTCTTGAGAAGGTAGCGGTTGAGCTGGTTTGCGTCGCTCTCTTCGGGCGTATGTGCGGTCATGGTGCCGCCCATCGTCGGTGCATGACCCGTGGGCAGCTGGTCGTCGAAATGCACGAAGAGCGAGAGTTGATCCTGCAGGATGCGCGCCGCATAGGCCACGGCGTCGTCGGGCGTCACCGTACCATCTGTTTCCACCGTCAGGTTGAGCTTGTCATAGTCAAGCTCCTGCCCGATGCGCGCATTGTCGATCTTGTAGGAGACCTGACGCACCGGCGAATAGAGCGAATCAATCGGGATAAGCCCGATCGGCGCATCGATAGGCCGATTGGCCACCGCCGGCACATAGCCCTTACCGCTGTCGGCGGTCAGCTCCATGTTGAAAGTCGCGCCTTCATCGAGATGGCAGATTACGAGGTCCTTGTTCAGCACCTCGATATCGCCTGTCACCGCGATGTCGCCCGCCTTGACCTCGCCCGGGCCGGTAGCCGAAAGTTGCAGGCGCTTGGGGCCATCACCCTGCATGCGCAGCGCGATCTGCTTCACGTTGAGCACGATGTCGGTGACGTCCTCGCGCACACCGGCGAGCGAGGAGAATTCGTGCAACACATTCTCGATCTTGATCGAGGTTACCGCAGCACCCTGCAGCGAGGACAGCAGCACCCGGCGCAGCGCGTTGCCAAGCGTGAGACCGAAGCCACGCTCGAGCGGCTCGGCGACGAACGTCGCGCGGCGCTTGGGATCGTTGCCAGGCTTGA
>JBJXEK010000206.1:0-12778 GCA_046155055.1 Novosphingobium sp.
GCTCGGAGCAAGTCCGCCGGCCGATCTACACCGATGCGGTCGAGCACTGGAAGGAGTTCGCGCCGTGGCTCGGCCCGCTGGAAGCCGCGCTGGGCGATGTTGCGACGCGTTATCCCGACGTGCCGGAGGGGCTGGTCGCGGTTTAACGGATCGCTACGCGCACCCCAGCCCAGAGCGTGCGCGGGGTGCCAAGATCGATCGATCCGCCGACATTGCGTGTAACCACGGCCTCGTCGGTGAGGTTCTCACCCCGCAGCACTAGACTGAACGGCCCGGTGAGCGGCACTTGCGCAAAGGCATCGAGCATGGTCGCAGGCGGCAGCACGTTGACTCCGAGATCGTCCTCGAATTGCGCGCCGGTGTGGCGCAGGGTTAGTGCCAGCGTCAGATCGCTGCGCGGTCGCCAAGCGGCCGTGGCGCTGGCGGCATACTTTGGCGTCTGCGCCGGGCGCTTGCCATCAAGATCCGTGCCAGGGGCTTCGACCTTGGCATCGGTATAGGCCAGCGAGCCGGTCAACGAGAACGTCCCGGCCTTGACCTCAGCCCCCAGTTCCAGCCCGCGCGCATGCACCGCATCGACATTGCGGCGCTCGCGCAGGGCGTCCTTGATAATCGTCACGTTGGCGATGGCGTGACGCACCTTGTTGTCGAACGCGGTGAAAGAGAACGAGAGCGCGGGCACCGGACGCCAGTCAAACCCGGCCTCGAAACCGCGCAGCCGCTCGTTTTCGAGCGCGGCATTGGCCTTGGTCACGACCGGGAATACGGTGAAGGAGCGATAGAGCTCATTGAGCGTCGGCTGGCGCAGGCCGGTATAGGCCGAGCCGCGCAAGGCAAGGCCGCCGCCCAGTTTCACCACGGCGCCGCCGCGAAAGCTGCCGTCCCAGCCCAAACGGTCGGGATAGGCGAGATTGGTGCGGACACCGCCCAGCACCTGATCCAGCATGCCGCCCCGCACCGACCACCGGTCCGCGCGCGCCCCGGCGGTGAGAACCACCGGGCCCACCGTCCAGTCGTCCTCGACGAACAGGCCGAGATCGCGGTTGGTGCCGCCCGCACGGCGGTGGCCGGAAATCAGGCCTTGCGTGTAAATGTCCTCCTCGGTGCGCCCCTGAGCATAGCGCCAGTCTGCGCCCAACCGCAGCACATGCGCCTTGCCGACTGGCGGGCGCAGTTCGATCTTGCCGCCCGCGCCGGTCGAAGGGGTGGCGCGCTGGTTCAACGTCGGCAGGAAACTGCGCGCGCTGATCACCACGTTGCTGAAGTCGCGGCTTTGGAGGTAGGCCAGCGCATCGAACTGCCAGGCCCCGCGCCCGACCAGCCGCACGCTGGCGTCCTGCCCATTGGCGGCGGTATCCGCCCCGGCAAAGCGCAAGGTGCGCGCGTCGTTGAACGCTGCGAGGCGCGCCTGCAGTTCGATGTCGGACGTCAGCGGAGCGACGGCGCGCACGTTTGCAGACCAGCTTTCATAGCGCGCCCGCACGCTGGCGGGCCCACGCTGGTCCTCCGGCGTTGTCCAGAAACCGCGTCCCCGGTCCCAGCGCCCGGAGGCGACCACGTAGCCCGCGCCCAGCTTTGGCGCGAGCGTGGCGGAAAGCTCGGTCTCGCCGCGATCATCGACCAGCGCGCTGGCCCCGAACAGGCCGAGCTGATCGGGCCCCGCGCTGGTGAGGTCGATCGTGCCCGCGACCGCGCCCGCGCCGAACGCGCCGGACCCGCCGCCACGCGTGACGCGCGCCATGGCAAGCCGCTCGGGCGCGAGCGAGCTGAGCGGAATGTAGCCGAAGAACGGATCAGCCACGGGCACCCCGTCAAGCAGCACGAGCGTGCGGCTCGTCGCATTGCCGCCCAGCGCCCGCAAGGTGACGCCCTGCGCGGAAGGATTCGACGAGCGGCTGTCGGATCGGCGGAATTGCTGGAATCCGGCTGCGGCTGACAACGCATCCTCGATCCGGCCCGACGCTGCGACCGCCAAACGCTCGCGGTCGATATCCTGCACGTCGTAAGCGACCGCCGCCGGGGCAGCGTCGAGCCCGCGTCCCGTTACCACGATCGGTGCATCCGCGCCCTCGTCAGCCCAGGCGAGCGACGGCGCGCTGGTCCCGGCGAGAAGTGCGAGCGTGGCAGCGCGAGCAGCAATCTTCTTCATGAAAAACGGGCTCTCCGGTACGTTTGTTGCGCGGGCTGTTGCGCGGGAAGGCGGGGGTGTCAAGGGGCCGGATAGGGCGCGCCAGTACTCTTTGCATGTGTAACCTTTGCCGGGTTCGCTGCGAAGTAATCAGCATTCCCCGTGCCCTTACATTGCCCTACTGGAAAACCCATGACCCGCCGATCCTCGAAGACCCGCCACCTGCTCGCCTTTGCGCTGCCGATCGCTGTTGCCGGCACTGTGGCGCTCACCGGCTACAGTCTGAGCGAACGCGCCAGCGCACTGCCAGCTGCGGCCCCGCACGCCGCTGCTGCAACCCCCGCAGCCCCCGTGCTGGTCGAGCTGTATCAGAGCGAGGGCTGCTCGAGTTGCCCTCCCGCCGAGGCCTATCTCAATTCCATCGCCGACCGGCCCAACGTGATCCCGCTCGCGTTCGAGGTGACCTATTGGGATTACCTTGGCTGGAAGGACAAGTTCGCCAGCCCCGCCTACACGCAGCGCCAGCGCGATTTCGCGGCGCGTTCGGCCGATCACGAAGTGGCGACCCCTCAGTTCTGGATCAACGGCCAGCGCACCGTTGTGGGCGCGAACCCGCGCGCGGTGGAAGCCGCGATTGCCGCAGTCCGCCCACTCGCCCCTGTGCCGAGCGTGAACGCGAACGGCGTGACCATCGCAAAAGGTGCTGCTCCCACGCAGGCCGCAACCGTCTGGCTCGTGCGTTATGATCCGCGCGTGATCCAGGTGCCGATCAAGGCCGGTGAAAACGGCGGGCGCACCTTGCCCCACCGCAACCTCGTGCGCGAACTGACCCAGCTCGGCGAATGGAAGGGCGCTGCTGCGCACTTCGCCTTCGCGCCCGCCACGGGCGGCCTGCGCAACGCGGTGTTCCTGCAGGACGGACGCGGCGGCGCGGTGCTGAGCGCCGGGAGCGATGCGATGCCGGGGCGCGTGGCGTTGCGGTGAGGCCATCTCTCGTCATTTCGGCAACGGCAGGAATCCAATTGCAACCTCGCCAGATTGAGCACCAGATGGCTTGGTGCAGCACGCTCGTCATTCCCGCCTATGCGGGAATGACGAGGTTTGGGTGGGAAGCGGTCGTTTAGCGCATCAAGTGAGGAAGGTCGAAACTAGGTGCGTCAGCATGTGCGCCAGCATCGCAGCTTCTATGCCCTTTTTCCAGAAGAGCCACCCAAAGAGAATACCGGGGATCGTATTGCCGAGCAGGACTGCTTCAACGAGCCAAGGCTGAGGGTCGGGACTGATGACCAGCAACAGTGGTAAGTGACCCAATGCGAAGACGAGCGCCGAGCCAACTATGGCAAACCAGAAGATACGGTTCCTTGGCCGCTCGGGTCGCCCGCTAAGAAGCCACCCCAACCATGCGAATAGTGACATCAGACCCCAGCGGGTTAGCAACTCCTCTGTGATGCCGCCATAGAACAGTTTGGGTAGTAACGGCATTTCAAAGGTGCTCAGTTTAGCGCCTAAAGCCGATGATCGCGCAATTTCGGGGACCACATATGTCGCGTGAGCAATGAGGATCAGGGCAGAAACCAACCCGGCGAAAATGGCGAAGGGGAGGATGTGCCGCAATGCTGCTGTCACGCTGCCTTGTGTTAACGCAGCGTCTATCAAAGGAGCACCCAAGCCGACCCTTGATGCGAGATATTGACCCATGAGCACTGCCACCAAAGTTAGAATTGCTGGCTGGATCAGCAAAACGAGCCGAACGTTTGTTGTGAAGTTTATTTCTGGGACCAGGATTTCAAATGGAACAAGCCAGAGCGACGCTACGCCGAGCAATCCTCCCATTGTAAGCACTTGCCAGCGTTGCATCAGCCCCTCCCTGCGCGCCGCATAACAGGAAAGCCGATGTCTGCAAGTGGGGTGAAAGCTCCCATTGAGTGGCCGAAAGCTGGAGCCAATCAATCCCGAGAGCTCCGGGTTGCAAGGGCGATCGCCCTTGCCCGCCAGCGGCAAAAAAAGACCCATGCCGCCTGCGCAGCATGGGTCCCATCACTTTAACCAAACCTAAGCGAAATCAGAACTTCGCTCCGAGTTCCACGCCGATCATCCGGCGGTTGCCGGGGGAGATGAACGAACCGCCGAACTCGATCGCGGGGATCACTTCGGCGAGGTACTTCTTGTCGGTCACGTTGTTGGCGAAGACCGCGATGCTGTAGCGGTCGGTCTGCAGCGCGGCGCGCAGGTTGAGCACGCCGAAGGTGTCGCGGCGGGCCACGTCGTACTTGGCGTCGCCGACCACTGCCGGGAGCCCCAGCGCCGAGATCGGCAGGAGGCCCGAGAAGATTGTCGGCGCGCTCTGGTTCTGCACGGTGCTGAACCAGGTTGGGCCGGTCACGCGGTAGTCGGCGCGGGCGAGGAAGCGCAGCGCGTCGTTGATCGGCTGTTCGATTTCCGCGCCTACGTTGATCGTGTAGTCGGCGGTGTAGGGCGACTTGTTGCCGACGGTGTTGGTGCGCGAGGAGTTCTTCTTGATCTCGCTGTCGGTGTAGTTGACCGAGCCGAACAGCTTGACCCCGCGCACGGGCTTGGCAGTCACGTTAAGCTCGACGCCCTTGAGGTCGACCTTGTCGATGTTCGAGACGACGCGCAGCAGGCCGAAGCTGCCCACGAAGAATTCGAAAAACTGCATCCCGTTGACCTGGGTGTAATAGCCGGCAAGGTCGAAGGTCAGCTTGCCGCCCAGCAGGTTGCCCTTGACGCCGGCTTCGAAGGCGCTTGACCGTTCCTTGCCGTACTGATCGTTGATTTTTACGCCCGAAACGATCGTGCCCGGGGTCACGCCGTTGTTGAAGCTGGCGTTGACCACTGCGGCCGAGCCCTGGTTGTTGAAGCCGCCCGATTTGAAGCCGATACCCCAGTTGGCATAGAGATTGAGATCATCGGTCGGCCGGTAGCTGAGTGTCACCTTGGGCTGGAACTGGCGGAAGGTCGCGCTCTGGGGCGTAAGCGGGCCGAACGCCTGGCCGGGGTTGATCGGGCCGCCGGTGAAGGGATCGGTGGCAGTGGGCACGAGGCTGGCGGAGCGGCGTTGCTCGATATCATAGCGCAGCGCAACGCCGGCCGTGAACTGGCTGGTGGGCTTGTATTCGACCGAGCCGAACGCGGCATAGACATTGGTCTTGAACTTGTCGGCCAGCAGCAGCGAGGTGGGGTTGGCGCTGCCTGGTGCGTTGTAGAGCTGCTTGATCACGCCCTGGCCGGTGTCCGCGCCAAGGCTGACGCCGGTCGAGCGGTTGATGTGCAGGTAATAGGCGCCAAGCTGCCAGTTGAGTGTGGTGCCGGCATCGCCGATCAGGCGCCATTCGGTACTGAAGTCCGTCTGCTTGCGCACCTGATACTGCGTGCCGTCGCATGTCGTCGGGCTATAGGGACCGAACGTCGAGCCATTGGCCGGGGCGAAAATGAACGGCACGGGGATCGCGCCGATGTTGCCGGGCTGGTTCACGGGGAAGCCGGTGTTGGCCGCGGTGCTGGCAAAGCAGGCGTTGACCGCGCCCTGGGCGGCCGGATTCACAGCGTTGATATAGCGGGCGAAGTCAGCCGAAGTGCCATCTGCCACGAGGTCTTGGTCGATCTTCGAATAGAGCGCCCAGGCGACGAGCTTGATCCCGTCTGACACCTGCTGATCGAGCTTGGCCGAAACATCGAAACTGTTCTGGTCGTTGGTGGCGCGGATATTGGGGTAAAAGCGGAACTCGTGCTTGTTCACGTTCTCGTAAAACGCCGGGTTTGCCGCAGCGAAATTGGGCAGGTGGAAGGCGGCGTTGAACGGCAGAGAGGCTCCGCGGAACTGCGAATAGCGGGCCTTGAGGTCGATCTGCGTGTCGGTGCCCGCGCCGTAGAGCACGCGGCCGTCGATGGACCAGTCTTCCTTATTGGCAATGGTCTTGCTGTCGTCGCGCAGGTTCCGCCAGAAGCCGTCGGTTTTGTAGTACGTGCCCGCGAGCACGAAGCCGACGTTATCGCCCAGCGGGCCGGCGATGTGCGCCGCACCGTCGAACGTGTTCTGCTCGGCATAGGATGCGCGGACCGCTCCGGTGAGGGTGCCGGTCGGCTTGATCGTCTGCAGCACGATCGCGCCGGCCGCAGCGTTGCGGCCATAAAGCGCGCCCTGCGGACCCTTGAGCAATTCGACCTGTCTGAGCGTGCCCTGGCGCTGGTTGAGCTGCGCGGTGTTGGTCTTGAGGATGCCGTCCACGACCAGCGCGACGGAGCTTTCCGCGTCGCGCGCGCCGTTGATTCCGCGGATGTTGATCTGCGTGTCGCCCGCCTCGGCCGTGCCGGTAACAATGGTAACGCCGGGCGTGAGCGCAACGAAATCCTGTGCGCGGGTCGAGCCGGTGTTGGCCAGTGTGGTGGCAGTGAGCACCGAGACCGATGCCGGCACATCTTGCAGCCGCTCGTTCTGGCGGCGGGCGGTGACGATGATACCGCCTTCATCCGCAGGCGCGGCTTCGGCCTGCGGCGAAGTCTGGGATTGGGCGAATGCCGGAACACTGGCGAAGGCGATACCGGCGGCAATACCAGTGGCTGAAGCCGTCATTAGCCATTGCGAGATACGCATGGGTAAACTCCCTGTCTGTTCACCTGCCGCGATGTGTTGTTGCCCCCATGGCATTCACGGCTTGATAGCTGGACACATTATTGTATACAAATGCCATCGGTCAAGCAGATTGGGAGCAGAAATGTCGCGCGCCTCAGATCGGGCCTATGGTGCGATCCGAAACATGATCCTTTCGGGCGAACTTCCCGCCGGCGCACAGCTGGGCGAGGAGGCGCTGGCGGAGATGTGCGGCGTCTCGCGCACCCCGGTGCGGGAAGCTTTGCGCCGGCTCGAGGCCGATATGCTGGTGGGCCGGACCGATACGCAGCGCACGTTTGTGGCCAACTGGTCTATTGATGATGTCGCCGATGCCTTTGAGCTGCGCGCCATGCTTGAGGGCCGCGCGGCCAGGCGTGCAGCGGAACGCATGACCGATGTGGCGTTGGCCCGGATCCGTGCAGCGAATCGCGCGCTATGGGCAGCCATCCAGCAGCCGGTGCCCGATGTGGCCGGATTTCTGGACGCAAACCGGGATTTTCACGCGCAGATCCTCGAAGTCGCGGGTTCGCGCCGGCTGGGCGCCTTGCTGGGCACGTTGATCGAGCAGCCGGTCGTGCTGCGCACCGCGCGGCAATATAGCCGTGAGGAACTGCGCCGCTCGCACGGCGAGCATGAAGAACTGACCGCCGCGTTCGCACGGCGCGATGGGGCTTGGGCCGAAGCGATCATGACCAGCCATATCCTGCGCGCCTACCATGCCTATGCCGATGCGCACCGCGCGCTGCCGACGTCTGACCCGGCGCAAGAGGCGGCCGAGTAATGTATACAAATTCCATCGAAATGGTCGAAGTCAGCCCACGTGACGGGTTGCAGAACGAAAAGACCATGATCGGCACCGCCGATAAACTCGCGCTGATTGGGCGCGCGCTGGCGGCTGGCGTGCGCCGGATCGAGGTGGCGAGCTTCGTCAATCCGCGCGCCGTGCCGCAGATGGCCGACGCCGAGGCGGTTTGCGCCGGCCTGCCCGAGCGGGGTGATGTGACCTACATCGGCCTCGTTATGAACGCGCGCGGAGCGGACCGGGCGTTGGCAACCGGGCGGATCGACCAGCTGGGCGCCGTTTCGGTCGCCACAGATACTTTCGCGATGGCCAATCAGGGCCAGACTTCGGACGGCTCGATTGAGGCTGCCACCGGCATTATCAATGCGGCGCGCGCGGCTGGCCGGTTTGGCCAGGTGACGATTGCGGCCGCGTTTGGCTGTCCGTTCGAAGGCGAAGTTGCGGAGGACCGGGTCGTCGCCATGGCTGAGGCGCTAAGCCTTGCCGCGCCGGTCGAAATTGCGCTGGCGGACACCATAGGCGTTGCCAATCCGCGCCACGTGTCGCGGCTGGTGACGCGGGTCAGCGAGGTGATCGCGCCGATTCCTGTTCGGGTGCATTTCCATAACACGCGCGGCACGGGGCTCGCCAATGTCTGGGCGGCGATCGAGGCCGGCGCGCGCACGGTCGATGCGTCGATCGGCGGGCTCGGCGGCTGTCCTTTTGCGCCCGGCGCGGCGGGCAACGTCTCGACCGAGGACGTGGTTTACATGCTCGAGCGTGCCGGGGTGCACACCGGGCTTGATCTTGCGGCGCTCATTGCCACCAACCACTGGTTGGCTGAGGTTATGGGGCGCACATTGCCGGCTATGGTCTCGAAGACCCCGGCATTTCCGAAACAGAGTCAAGAGGGATAGGGCATGGGTTACCGCTTGGGTGTCGACGTTGGCGGCACGTTTACCGATCTGTTGCTGTTCGATACAGGCAGCGGCGCGTTCTGGCGGCACAAGACGCCGTCGACGCCGCACGACAGCTCCGAGGGGATCCTCACCGGCGTCACCGCGATCTGCGCAAGCGCGGGGATTACGCCCCCGGATATCGACTATTTTCTTCATGGCACCACGGTTGCCACCAATGCGGTGCTCGAAGGCAAGGGCGCGCGCGTTGGCCTCGTGACCACCGAGGGCTATCGCCATATTCTGCAGATCGCGCGCAGCTTCGTGCCGGGCGGGCTCGCGGGCTGGATCATCTGGCCCAAGCCTGTGCCGCTGGCAGCGCTGGAGGATACGGTGACGATCAAGGGTCGCATCGATGCCGAGGGGCAGGAAGTTCGCCCGCTGGATGACAATGACATTCGCACGCAACTGGGTCTGCTCAAGGCGCAGGGCGTCGAGGCGGTGACGGTAAGCCTGATCAATGCTTATGTCAGCGGCGCGCATGAGGCGCGGGTGGGCGAAATTGCGGCGGAAATGCTGCCTGGCGTGCCTGTATCGCTCAGCCATCAGGTCCTGCCTGAAATGCAGGAATACGAGCGCACCTTGACCACCGTCGCCAACGCGGCGGTGCGGCCGGTGGTAGGGCGCTATGTCGCCAACTTGCGCGAGCGGTTGGCGGGCGAGGGCATGACCGGCAAGCTCTCGCTGCTGCGCTCGGACGGCGGACTGATGTCGGCGCTAAAGGCCGAGGAGCATCCGGTCAATATCTTGATGTCCGGCCCGGCGGGCGGCGTGACGGGCGCGATCTGGGTGGGGCGCAATGCCGGCATCCGCAATATCCTGACGCTAGATGTGGGCGGCACGTCGACCGACGTGGCGCTGATCGAAAATCTCGAGCCGCGGCGCCAGCGCACGACCGAAGTGGGCCATCTTTCGGTCCGGGCATCGGCGCTCGATGTAAAGACCGTGGGCGCGGGCGGCGGCTCGATCGCCTATGTGCCGGAATTGACCAAAGCGCTTCGGGTCGGCCCGCAATCGGCGGGCGCGGTGCCGGGCCCGGCGGCCTATGGCAAGGGCGGCGAACTGCCCACCGTGACCGACGCCAATGTCGTGCTGGGCTATCTGCCTGAAAACCTGCTCGGCGGCGCCTTCCGGCTCGACCGCGAGGCCTCGACCCGCGCGGTGCAGACCATCGCCGATGCGCTTGGCATCGATCTGATGGCGGCGGCGCGCGGGATCATCGATATCGTCAACGAGAACATGTTCGGCGCGCTGCGCATGATTTCGGTGCAGCAGGGTTACGATCCGCGCCACTTCGCGCTGATGGGCTTTGGCGGAGCAGGGCCGCTGCATGTGAACGCGATTGCCCGCCTGCTTGGCGCGTGGCCTGCGGTCTCGCCCGTCTCGCCGGGCGTGCTGTGCGCGCTTGGGGACGCGACGACGCGGATGCGCACCGAAACCGCGCGTAGCTTCTCACGGCTCGCCGCCCAGACCGAAGCGAGCGAGCTGATCACAATCCTTGCCGAAATGGCCGCGCAGACGCGGAGCGAACTGCTGTCCGACGGCGTGCCCGAGGACGAGATCACCACCGAGTTCGAAGTCGATGTGCGCTATGCCGGGCAGGCCTTCGAAGTGCCGCTGACGATTTCGGCGGACGTGCTGGAAGCTGACGGCATTGCCGGTATCCTCGCGCGCTTTGATGCCGAGCACAAACGGCTGTTCACATTCAACATGGAGACCCCGCACGAGATCGTGAACTTGCGTGCGGTTGCGCTGGGTCGCGCGCTCGATCTGCCCGCCCTTCCGCTGCCGCAAGGCGACGGAGATCCGGCGGCGGCCAAGATGCGTGGGTCCACGCTGTGGATGGACGGACGCGAACAGGCCGCAGTGATCTATGACCGCGCCAAGCTGCGCGCCGGGGATGTCATCCCGGGGCCGGCGATCGTGTGTGAAATGGACTCCACGACGCTTATCGAGAGCGGCTGCGTCGGCACGGTCGACACGGTCGGCAACATCCTGATCAATCTGGCCTGAGGAGACGCGAGACATGCCGGCTACCATCGTCCAGACGAACCCCGTCCCCTTCAACCGTGTCGCCATCGATCCGGTGACGCTCGACATCATCGAGAACGCTCTGCGCAACGCGCGCATCGAGATGGACGCGACGCTCGTGCGCACCGCCATGTCGCCGGGCATTCGCGAGCAGGGGGACGCGTTCCCGTTGATCGCGGACCACACCGGCAAGATGATCGTCGGCCAGTTCGGCAGCTTTATCGGCGGCTTCCTCGACAACTTCGACGGCTCGCTGGAGGACGGGGACATGATCTTCCTGTCCGATCCTTATTCGGTGGGCGGCGCGGTCAGCCACTCGAACGACTGGCTGGTGCTGCTGCCTGTGTTCAAGGACGGGCGGCTGATCGCCTATACCTCGATGTTCGGCCACATGAGCGATATCGGCGGCAAAGTCGTCGGGTCGATGCCGATCAATGCGCGCTCGATCTTCGAGGAAGGCGTGCGCATTCCGCCGGTGAAGATCTGGAAGAGGGGCGAATATAACGACGACCTGATGAAGCTGGTGATGACCCAGACGCGCAAGCCCGACTGGTGCCAGGCCGACCTCAATGCACTGATCGCGGCTTGCCGGGTCGCTTCTCGCCGCGTGATAGAGATGGCCGAACGCTTCGGTGACGATGTCTACGTATCCGCCACGCAGGACCTGCTCGCGCGCAACCACCGCGCGATGAAGGCGTTGATTGGCATGGCGATTGCAGAGGAGCCGGTGAGCTTCGAGGACTACATTTGCGACGACGGGATGGGCTATGGCCCCTATCGCATCAAGTGCACGATGTGGCGCGAGGACGGGAAGGTTGTCCTCGATTTCGCGGGAACCGATCCGCAGAGCCAGGCCTCAATCAACTTTTTTCTTAATGAAAACATGTTCAAGATGTTCTTCGGCATCTACATGATCATGGTGTTCGATCCGCAGATCCTGTTCAACGACGGGTTCTACGATCTGATTGATGTGCGCATTCCCGAAGGTTCGCTGCTCAAGCCGAAGTTCCCCGCCGCCCTTTCGGGTCGCACCCATGCGCTGGGGCGTATCTTCGATATTCTGGGCGGTCTGCTGGGCCAGAAGACTCCCGAGTTTCTTAATGCAGCCGGGTTCTCGTCTTCGCCGCACCTGTTCTATTCGGGCAACGATGGGCGGCCGGGGAAGCACGGGGAATGGTTCCAGCTGTTCCAGATCGGCTTTGGCGGCATTCCGGGCCGGCCGATGGGCGACGGGCCCGATGGTCACTCGCTGTGGCCGGGCTTCACCAATGTGCCCAACGAGTTCCTCGAGCGCTATTTCCCCATGCGAATCGAGCGATATGAATGCGCGGTCGATAGCGGTGGGGCAGGGCTCCACCGCGGCGGCAACGGCATCCACATGACCTACCGGTTCCTGAGCGCGGGTACGATCTCGATCCACGACGACCGCTGGTTCGTGCCGCCGTGGGGCGTCAATGGCGGCGAGCCGGGCCAGCGCGCGCGCAAGGTGCTCGAGCGGGCTGACGGCGCGAGCGTGATCGTGGGCAACAAGGTCGAAGACGTCGAGGTGCAGGCGGGCGATCAGCTGCACTTCATCACGTGGGGCGGCGGCGGCTGGGGTGATGCGCTGGCGCGAGATCCCGCGCTGATCGGGCTGGAGATCACGCAGGGTCTGGTGAGCCCCGATGGCGCGCGCGCTTATGGCGTCGTGGCTGATAGCTCCGGCGTGATCGATGCGGCCGCGACCGAGGTACTGCGGGCCGAAATGCGCAGCCGCCGGGGCGAGCTGCCGTTGTTCAACTATGGCCCAGGCATCGATGCGTTGCGCAGCGCCTGCGCGGATGAGACCGGCCTGCCTGCGCCGATCCAGCCCGTCTGGCCGCATCTGGAAGCGGCGGAGTAAGCGCAAATGAATGCAGGTGCATTGAGCGATATCCGCGTTGTCGAGCTCGGCCAGTTGCTGGCCGGCCCGTTCTGCGGGCAGCTTCTGGGCGATATGGGCGCGGACGTGATCAAGGTCGAGCCGCCGCATGTTGACGGGAAAGGCGGCGGCGATCCCATGCGCGACTGGGGGCAAGGCGAGGACAAGGTCCAGTGGGAAGTGATCGCGCGCAACAAGCGTTCGGTTTCGGCCAACTTGCGCATCCCCGAAGGGCAGGCGCTGGTGCGGCGGCTGATCCGGGAAGCCGACGTGCTGATCGAGAACTTCAAGCCGGGCACGCTGGAGAAGTGGGGCCTCGGGCCTGATGTGCTTTTGGCCGAGCAGCCCAGCC